>NZ_LT977071.1:0-300000 GCF_900250075.1 Cupriavidus taiwanensis | reverse complement strand
TTAGCGGGCCGGCACCGGCGCGATCGACTCGTGCGGCGTGGCGGTGCGTTGCGGGGCCTTGTGGACCATGGTGTAGGCATAGTCGACGCCCATGCCGTAGGCGCCCGAATGCTCCTTGACCAGCTTCATCACGGCGTCATACGTGTCGCGCTGGGCCCAGTCGCGCTGCCATTCCAGCAGCACCTGCTGCCACGTCACCGGCACGGCGCCGGCCTGCACCATGCGCTGCATGGCGTAGTCGTGCGCTTCCTTGCTGGTGCCGCCCGAAGCGTCGGCCACCATGTAGATCTCGTAGTTGCCTTCCAGCATGGCACACAGCGCGAAGGTGGTGTTGCAGACCTCGGTCCACAGCCCGGCGACGATGACCTTGTTGCGGCCGTTGGCCTTGAGCGCGTCGCGCACCTTCTGGTCGTCCCACGAATTCATCGAGGTGCGCTCCAGGGTCTTCTGCTGCGGGAACACGTCCAGCAGTTCCGGATAGGTGAAGCCCGAGAACGACTCGCTCTCGACGGTGGTGATGGTCGTCGGGATATTGAAGATCTTGGCCGCCTTGGCCAGGCCGACCACGTTGTTCTTCATGGCCTGCCGGTCCATCGACTGCACGCCGAAGGCCATCTGCGGCTGGTGGTCGATGATGATCAGCTGGCTGTTCTGCGGGGTGAGGACTTCGAGCTTCGGGTTGGACATGATGTCGGTTCCTTGGGAACAGGGTTGGGCCCGGGTGCGGTCCTTGCTTCAAGGCAAGGCCGCTACCCGGTAGGGGCGGAGCAGGGCGGCGTGGTTGCGTGACCGCAGCGCTGCCGGAGGGAAGACTAGTCGGTGCCGGCGCCAACGCAAATCGGATGTTCGTATTACCCGGCCGCGGCGCCGGTGCCCAGGCATGGTGCGCCGTGCGCGCCGTACACGCTGTCGCCGCGCGCGCCCGCGACTAACACCATGGTATGGGTGACCGCTGCATCACTGCGGTGACCCCGTACCCGTCCTTGCGATGACATGCCCGCTGGTTATAATCCGCAACACCTTTCCGAGCGCACTGGAGATCTGACCGTGACATCACCGAGCCTGGAGCCAGCCGACACCAGTGCGAACGATGACGCGACGGTGCTGGTGGTCGACGACGATGCCGCGCTGCGCCGGGCGCTGGGCAACCTGTTCCGTTCGGTCGGCCTGGACGTGGCGCTGTTCGCCTCGGCCGCCGAACTGCTGGCGACGCCCTTGCCCGATACACCATGCTGCCTGCTGCTCGATGTCAGGCTGCGCGGGCAGAGCGGGCTCGACCTGCAGGCGCGGCTGGGGCAGCTGGGTGTCCACATCCCCATCATCTTCATGACCGGCTACGGCGACATCGCCATGACGGTCGCCGCCATGAAGGCCGGCGCCGAAGACTTCATGCCCAAGCCGTTCCGCGACCAGGACCTGCTCGATGCGGTCGCCGCCGCGCTGGAGAAAGACCGGCTGCGGCGCCAGGGACTGCGCCAGCTCGACGCGTTGCGCGCCAGCTACCAGTCGCTGACGCCGCGTGAAGGCGAGGTCATGGGCCTGGCGGTGGCGGGGCTGCTCAACAAGCAGATCGCCGCGCAGATCGGCATCAGCGAGGTGACGGTGAAGATCCACCGCGGCCAGGCCATGCGCAAGATGAAGGCGCGCACCTTTGCCGAGCTGGTGCTGATGGCGCAGCAGCTGGGCCTGTGCAAGGTCGGCGGCTGAGTGCGCCGTGGCGCCGAGCCTGCCATCATTCCCGCCCCCATGACGCCTGGCATCCCCGCGCAGCGAAGCCCCGCACCGGCCTTTGACGACGCCTGGCTGGCGCGGGCCGCGCAGACCGTGCTGCATGTGTCGGACGGCATCGCTTACCTGCAACTGTCCGACCCCGACACCGGGCTGCGCTGCTTCGCCAGGAGTGCGCCGCCGGCCCACAGCGGGCCACTGCAGGACGAAGCCCGGCTGGCGGCGCGCTTGCAGGCGGACTGGGCCGCGGTGCCGGTGGCCACGCTGCGCAACGCGGAACGGATGGTGGTGGTGTATGGCGGCGCGCCCGCATCGACCCTTGCCGCGACACTGGGGGAGGCCCCGGTTCCCGTCGCACGCTTCCTGGAGCTTGCCATCGGCAGCGCGCGCGCGCTGGCGGGCGCGCATGGGCACGGCCTGCTGCATGGCGATATCCGGCCGCACAACCTGCTCGTCGACGACAGCGACGACAACAGCGCCAACGACAGTGGCAACGACAGCGCCGGCGTGCGCCTGACCGGCTTCGACCATGCCACCGCGCTGGACGCCATGCCGTCCGTGGTGCCGCGCCCCGGCCCCGCATCGTGGGCATACCAGTCGCCCGAAGTGGCCCGCGCCGACCAGGCGCGCACCAGTGCCCGCTCTGACCTGTATTCGCTAGGCGTCACCTTCTACCGGATGCTGACCGGCACGCTGCCGTTCACGGCGGATTCGCCCGCGGCGTGGCAGCACGCCCATCTCGCCGTCGAGCCCGTGCCGCCGCATGTGGGTGCGCCCGGCCTCGCGCCGTTGCTGGGCGCGATCGTGCTCCGGCTGCTGGCCAAGGACCCGGCTGACCGCTATGCCGGCGCCATGTCGCTGCTTGCCGACCTGCTGCGCTGCCGGGCGGACTGGCGCGAACGCGGCGAGATCGCGCCGTTCAGGCTCGATGCCGCAGGCGCGACCTCGACGCTGAACGTGTCCGGCGAACTCTTTGGCCGCGCGCGTGAAACCGCGCAGCTCGCCGATGCGCTGGCGCGCGTGCGCCACGGCGGCCAGTCCGAGCTGGTGCTGATCGCCGGCGCCGCGGGCACCGGCAAGTCGGCGCTGGCGGCGTGGCTGTCGTGCCAGGCGGGGCAGCACGGCATGCGCTTTGCCAGCGGCAAGAGCGACCAGTTGCAGCTCGACATCCCGTATGCGCCGGTCGCGCAGATGATCCGTGCGCTGACGCTGCCGCTGCTGGGCGAGCCCGAAGCCGTGCTGGCGCCGGTGCGCGAGCGCTGGCTGCGCGCGCTCGCGGGGCAGGGCCGGGCCATTGCCGTACTGGTGCCCGAGGCCGAGCAGGTGCTGGGACGCACCGCGCCGCTGGCGGAGGTGCCGGCCCAGCAGGCGCAGGCGCGCGCGCAGCAGGCCATCCTTGCCACCTTCGCCACCTTTGCCGACCAGGGCGCGCCACTGGTGCTGTGCTTCGATGACCTGCAATGGGCCGATGCGTCGACCATTGCGCTGCTCGAAGCCATCACCACGCAGCGCCCGGGCAACCTGCTGCTGATCGCCGCCTATCGCGACCATGGCAACGATGTCGAGCAGCGCTTCTCGTGGCTGCTGCACGCCAGCCGCGCCGGCGCGCTGCCGGTCACGCGCATCGCCGTGCGGCCGCTGGCCGCGTGGGAACTGACCGAACTGGTGGCGGCCGCCCTCAACGAGCCGGCGCCGCGCGTGGAAGCGCTGGCGCAGCTGGTGCATGCGAAGACCGGCGGCAATCCCTTCTTCTCGTACCAGCTGTTGCGCGCGCTGGTCGACGACGGCGTGCTGGCCTACCGCAACGAGCGCGCCGGCTGGCACTGGGACGAGGCCGACGCCGCGCAGCATCGCTACACCGACAGCGTGACCGACCTGATGACACGCCGCTTCGCGCGGCTCCCGCAGGAGGGTACGGAGCTGCTCAGGCAGCTGGCCTGCGTGGGCATACGCTGCGAGCAAAGCCTGCTTGCGCGCGTGGCGCAAGTCGGCGCGGCGCAGCTCGGCGAGCGGCTGCGCCCCTTCGTCGATGCCGGCCTGCTGGTACGGACCGGCGACGGCTACGCATTCCAGCATGACCGCGTGCTGGAAGCCGCCTACGCCATGATCGCGCCACGCGAGCGAGCCGCCGCGCATGCGCGCATCGCGGACATCATGATCCAGCACTGGCAGGGCGAGCTGGCCGCGCATGCCTTCGAGATCGGCAACCAGATCGAGCGCGCCGCCGGCCAGCCGCTGCCGGAGCCGCAGCGCGTGGCGTTCGTGCAGGTGCTGCTGGTCGCCGCCAGGCGCGCCCGGCGCAGCGCGGCGATGGCGCAGGCGACGCGCTACACCGACGCCGCGTTCGCGCTGATGCAGCCGTCATGGTGGACCACGCACTGCGCGCTGGCCTACGCCGCCAGCGTGCTGCACTGCGAATGCCTGCTGGCGCAGGCACGGCTGGAGCCGGCCTCGCAGGAGATCGACGCGCTGCTCGCGCGCGACCTGCCGCCGGTGGACAAGGCCGCCGTGCATCGGCTCAAGGCCAGCCTGCAGACCGTGCGTTCCGACTACGAGGGCGCGATCGACGCCGCGCTGTCGGGATTGGCGCTGCTCGACATCCACCTTGAGCGCGGGCCCAGCCCGGCGCGCATGCGCGCGGCCTATGACGCGGTGAAGCAGGCGCTGGGCGGGCGGGCGATCGACAGCCTGGGCCGGTTGCCCGCGACCGAAGACAGCCGCATCCAGACCATCATGGGGCTGCTGTCGACGCTGATCTCGTCGCTGTTCGTGCGCGATGGCATCAGCTTCCTGCACGTGGCCAAGATGGTCGAGCTGACGCTGGAACACGGCGCCACCGCGGAATCGCCATATGGGCTGTCGTGGTTCGGGGTGTTTATCGCCAGCCTGTACGAGGAATACGAGGACGGCCTGGCCTACGGGCTGGCGGCGATGGACCTGGCCGACCGCCATGGCTACGAGGCCGAGCGTATCGCCACGCTGGTGGCGGTCGACCAGGTCAGCGCCTGGACCCGGCCCCTGTCTTACGCGCTGGCGCATGCGCAGCGCGCAGTCACGCTGGGCCTGGCTTCCGGCGATATCGGCATGGCCTGCTATGCCTGCAACCATATCGCGTCCGACCTGCTTGCCATGGGCGAGCACCTGCGCCTGGTGGAGGAGGAGATCGGCCGCGGGCTGGCGCTGACGCGGCTGGTGCAGTACCGGGATATCGAGCTGATCCTGTATTCGCAGCACCATTTCCTGCACCGGCTGCGCAGCGGCGACGAAGCCGCACCGCAGGGCGAGGCCGCGCACCAGATGAGCGCGGCGCAGCGGCTGGCGCGCGCCAACTCGCTGCCGACCCGGTTCTGGATCTGGCTCTACGACGGCATGGCGGCGGTGTTCCGGCAGGAGTGGCAGCACGCCGTGCGCAGCCTGCGCGAGGCGCAGGCGCTGATCTGGTCGGCGCCGGCCCATATCAACGTCGCGGATTGCCGGCTGTATCTGGCCCTTGCGCTGTCGCACGCGACTACCGGCGCGGCGTCGGACGACGTGATGGCCGAAGTCATGGCCGAAGTCATGGCCGAGCTGGCCGCGCATCGCGACTGCTTTGCCCGCTGGGCGGCGCTGAACCCGCTGACCTTCCGCGGCAAGCTGGCGCTGGTTGATGCGGAGCTGGCGCGCTTGCGCGGCGATCCGCTGCAGGCACTGGCCGGCTACGAACAGGCGGCGGGGGCTGCCGCCGCGGCCGGCTTCGTACATGAGGCGGCGCTCGCGCACGAGCTGGCCGGCATGCTGTGCGAAGCGCGCGGCCTGCCGACCGCGGCCGCGCAGCACTGGCGCCTGGCCCATGCCGGCTACCAGCGCTGGGGCGCCGACCACAAGGCGATGCTGCTGGAGGCGCGCGATCCGCAACGCGACGTGGCGGGGCACGACCACGGCGGCGCCGACGGCAAGCCCAGCGCGCAGCGCTGGGAGCTGGGCATGAAGGCGGCCAGGGCATTGTCCAGCGAGATCGTGATGGACCGGCTGATCGAAACGCTGATGACCCATGTGGTGGTCCATGCCGGCGCGCAGTACGGCTTGCTGCTGCTGATGCGCGGCGGGCAGCCCATGATCGAGGCCTCGGCACGCGTGGCAGATGGCAAGGTGGCGGTGACGCTCGGCAGCGCGGCGCCGACCGAGCAGGCCCTGCCGCTGGCGGTGCTCAACAGCGTGCTGCGCACCCGGCAGACGCTGGCGCTGGACGACGCCATGGTCGATGCGCCGTCGATCCGCACCAGGGGCGCGATTGCCGGTGGCCCGCGCTCGGTGCTGTGCCTGCCGCTGCTGCGCGGGGGCAGCCTGTTCGGCGTGTTCTACCTGGAAAACAGCCTGGCGCCGGCGGTATTCGACGCCACCCGGATCGCCGAACTCGAGGTGCTGGCGCCGCAGGTGGCGATCTCGCTCGAGACCGCGCGCCTGTACCAGCAGCTGATCGAAGAAAGCAACCGCCGCGTTGCCGCCGAGATGCGGCTGCGCAGCGCCAGCTCGGCACTGGCGCGCACCTCGCACCTGACCGTGATGGGCGGCCTGGCCGCCTCGATCGCGCATGAAGTGAACCAGCCGCTCACCGCCATCGTCGCCACCGTCGACGCCAGCCTGCGCTGGCTGAACCGGCCCAGGCCGGAGGTGGCCGAGGCGCTCGACGGCTTTGCCGACATCAAGCAGTACGCGCTGCGCGCCGCCGACATCATCCGTGCGCTGCGCGCGCTGGCCAGGCAGGTGCCGGCGGTGCTGGCGCCGCTGCATCCCGACGATGTCCTGCGCGAAGTGCTGGAGATGGCGCGCCTGGAGCTCGACGCGCACGAGGTGCGGGTCGTCGCACGGCTGGCGGCGGGAGCGGCCGTGGTCGAAGCCGATCGCGTCCAGCTGCAGCAGGTGGTGCTGAACCTGATCACCAATGCGCTCGACGCCATGGCGCAGACCCCGCCCGCGCAGCGCGAGCTGATCGTGACCTCGTACCGCGAGCAGGATAGCGTCGTCGTCAGCGTGCAGGACCACGGCGCGGGCATTCCCGACGACGTGCTGGGCCAGGTGTTCGAGCCGTTCTTCACCACCAAGGACGATGGCATGGGCATGGGGCTTGCCATCTGCCGCTCCATCATCGAGGCGCACGGCGGCACGCTGGAAGTGCGCAACCGGCGCAGCGGCGGCAGCGAGTTCATGTTCCGGCTGCCGGTATGCGAGATGTTGCCGGCGGCGCAACCCTGAAAGCACCACCGCCGCGGCGCTGCGGGACGGTGGTTCTCACGCGTCCCGCATCCCCTGCATCACCCGCAGTTCCCGTCGGCCACGCACAGCCCGTGCACCACCATCTCGCCCATGAAGTCCATCGAGGCCTGGTCGGCGATGGCTTCGCGCAGCGCGTCCAGCGCGGCATCGTGGGCATCGCCGGCATTGCCGGCCTGCAGCGGGGTGTCATGCCAGCCCCGCGGGATGGCGGCAGGGTCGACATCGACCCCGGCCCCCGCGGCCAGCGCCGCCAGCACGGCGCTTTCCGCTTCGGCCAGCGCTTGCGCTGACAGGCCCTTGGCGCTTGCCGTGCCGAAGCCGTCGAAGGCCTGGGCCGGCGGGCCGCCGGTCAGCTTCCACAGCGCCAGCTCGGTCAGCGGCGTGCAGTTCACGGTGCGCCCGCCCAGCACCAGTCCGTGCAGCCGCTGGCGGTTCGGCTCACCCGATGTGAGCCCGCTTACGAGCCCGCCCTCGCAGCGGACCATCAACGCGCCGTCCGGCACGCCGGACAGGCGGAAGGCGCCGCTGGCATCGGCCGTGGCGTGGCGCACCTGCCCTTGCGTGTCGCGCACCTGAATGCTGGCGCCGGCCAGCGCCGCGCCGACGGCCGCGGTGCCGCTCACATCCTGCGCCGGCTCATCCCCGCATGCCGCGATGGCCGCGACCCCGCATGCGAGCACGAGGTGGCGCCAGTGTCGAAGTTGCTTGCCCATGGTATCGGTGCTCACGGAGCCAGGTTGGCCAGCTCGCGGCGCGAGCGGTTGAACAAGCCGCGCGCCAGCGGCGTCGGGCGGAAGTCGACGTCGAGCGGCGAGATGGTGATGTACTTCGCCAGGAAGGCCGGCGTCTCGGCTGTCTTCGCCAGCGCGGCCGGTTCGGTCTCGGCCGCGCCCACGTCGATCGAGACGGTGTTGTCGGCATTGCGCTTGTAGGCCGTGGTAAAGGAATCCACGGTGCCGGGCACGGTCAGGCGCACGCCGGCGGGGGTGCCGCCGACCGGATAGTTGATGCTGAGCGGGTGGGCCACGGGCAGCAGCGGCTGGCCGGCGGAGCGGCTGGCCTCCAGGGTGGCGACCACGCGGGCCAGGAAGGCGCCGGCCTTTGGGAACGCGGCGATGGTGGCGGGGAAGCCGGAGCGTGCCTCGGCGAAGTCCACCCCCACGCTCAGCGCGATGGCGGGCACGCCGCGGCGCGCGGCAAACAGCACGTTCATCACCGTGCCCGAGTGCGGGATCGAATCCGACAGGTTCTCGCCGAAGTTGGCGCCCGACACCACCAGGTCCGGCGTCATGCCGCTTTCCGGCGCGACGATCTTCAGGCCGATGGCGGTGGCGTCGACCGGCGAGCCGCTGCCGATATAGTCCGGGTTGGTGCTGTTGAGCGCGCTGCCCGCGACATAGGTGGGCTTGACCCGGTGCACGCAGAAGGTATCGGCGCTGCCGGCGAGCGGGTCCACCACCAGCCGGGTGCGGCCATCGGGCACGGCATAGGCCGCGCCCGAGCCGCTCTGGTTGGTGGCGGGGCCGACCGTGATCACGCGGTGGCCGGCGTCCTGCAGGGCCTTGCGCACCGCGGCGATGCCGGGCGCGGCGCAGCCGTCGTCATTGGTCAGCAGGATATTGAGGGCGTGGGCCGGGCTGGATGCGACGGCCAGTGCCATCGCAGCAAAGGCCAAGCCGGCAAGCCGCGGGCGGGCACGAAGTCTGAGCATGGGTACCTGTCTCCTCTTTCTTGGTGGGTGATGAAAGCAATGCCCGGCGTGCCGGGCCGGATCGAAAGCGTCCTTACGCGACGGGCAGGCCGCGCGCGCGCGCCAGCGTGATCGCGGTGTCCTCGATCATGTCTTCCTGGCCGCCCACCAGCCGCTGCCGGCCGAGCTCGACCAGGATCTCGCGCGCGGGAATGCGGTACTTGGCCTCGGCGCGCTTGGCAAACAGCAGGAACGACGAATACACGCCGGCATAGCCCAGCGTGAGCGCGTCGCGGTCGATGCGGATGGGGTGGTCCATGATCGGCACCACCAGGTCCTCGGCAACGTCGGCAATGCGGAACACGTCGACGCCGGTTTCGATGCCCATGCGCTCGCACACGGCCACCAGCACTTCCATCGGCGTGTTGCCGGCGCCGGCGCCCAGGCCCGCGGCGGCGGCATCGATGCGGGTCGCGCCGCAGGCGATCGCGGCGAGCGAATTGGCCACGCCCATGGCCAGGTTGTGATGGCCGTGGAAGCCCAGTTCGGTCTCCGGGCGCAGCGCCTGCCGCACCGCGGTGAGCTTCTCGGTGACATCGTGCGGCAGCATGTGGCCGGCGGAGTCGGTGATGTACAGGCAGTTGGCGCCGTAGCTTTCCATCAGCAGCGCCTGCTGCACCAGCGTCTGCACCGGCGCCATGTGCGCCATCATCAGGAAGCCGACGGTATCCATGCCGAGCTTGCGCGCCATGCCGATATGCTGTTCCGAGACATCGGCCTCGGTGCAGTGCGTGGCCACGCGGATGGTCTGCACGCCGATCTCGTGCGCCATGCGCAGGTGGTCGACGGTGCCGATGCCGGGCAGCAGCAGCGCCGACACGCGCGCCTGCTTCAGCTCGCCCAGCACCGCGCGCAGGTATTCCTCGTCGCTGTGCGCGGGGAAGCCGTAGTTGACCGAGGCGCCGCCCAGGCCATCGCCGTGGGTGACTTCGATCAGCGGCACGCCGGCGGCATCGAGCCCGCGGGCGATGCCTTTCATCTGCTCCAGCGAGATCTGGTGGCGCTTCGGGTGCATGCCGTCGCGCAGGGTCATGTCGTGCAGGGTGATGCGTTGGGCCATGGCCGGGCTCCTCAGGCAGTGGCGGTTTCAGGGCTGCCGGCGCGCATGGCGGCGGCGATGCATTCGGCCGTGCGTGCGGCCGAGGCGGTCATGATGTCGAGGTTGCCGGCGTATTTCGGCAGGTAGTCGCCCAGGCCCTCGACCTCGAGGAAGATCGAGACGCGCTTGCCGTCGAACACCGGGCCGTTCTTCAGCGTGTAGCCGGGCACGTACTTGCGCACCTCGGCGATCATGGCGTGCACCGACGCGGTGATGGCGGCAACGTCGGGCGCGTCTTCGGTCAGGCAGTGGATGGTGTCGCGCATGATCAGCGGCGGCTCGGCCGGGTTGATCACGATGATGGCCTTGCCCTGCCGCGCGCCGCCCACGGCCTCGATCGCGCCCGCGGTGGTGCGGGTGAACTCGTCGATATTGCGGCGCGTGCCGGGCCCGACCGAGCGCGACGACACCGTCGCCACGATCTCGCCGTACGCCACCGGCTGCACGCGCGACACCGCATAGACCATCGGAATGGTGGCCTGGCCGCCGCAGGTCACCATATTGACGTTCATCTCGTTGCTGCCGATATGGGCCTCGAGATTGACCGGCGGCACGCAGAACGGCCCGATCGCCGCCGGCGTCAGGTCGATCACGCGCACGCCGCGCGCGGTCAGCTTGGCCGAGTGCTCGGCGTGGACGTAGGCCGAGGTGGCATCGAAGGCGATGCGGATATCGTCGGCCTCAAGGTGCGGCAGCAGGCCGTCGATGCCGTCGCTGGTGGTCTTCAGCCCCAGTTCGCGCGCACGCGCCAGGCCTTCGGAGGTCGGCTCCACGCCGACCATCCAGACCGGTTCCAGGATATCGCTGCGGCGCAGCTTGTAGAGCAGGTCGGTGCCGATATTGCCGGGACCGATCAGGGCGCATCGGATCTTGTTCATGGTGTTTGGGATCGCAGGGTCAGACAGTCAGGAGAACACGGCGGCGCAGCCGCCGATGCCGGTGATATGCATGGACAGGCGGTCGCCCGCCTGCACGGGAATCAGCGCCGCCAGCGAGCCCGACAGAATGGTCTCGCCGGCCAGCAGGGGAATGCCGTAGCTGCCGAGGGTGTTGGCCAGCCACGCCACCGCGTCGGCGGGATGGCCCAGCGCGGCGCTGCCCAGGCCGGTGGCGGCGCATTCGCCGTTCTTGTTGAGCGTCATCGCACACGCGGCCAGGTCCACCGCATGCGGGCTCACGCGCTCGTCGCCGAGCACATAGACGCCGCACGAGGCGTTGTCGGCAACGGTGTCCTCGATGCGGATGCGCCAGTCGCGGATGCGCGAATCGACGATCTCGAAGCAGGCCGCCACCGCCTCGGTGGCGTCGAGCACGTCGTCGCGCGTCACGCCCGGGCCGCGCAGGTCGCGCCGCAGGAAGAAGGCGATCTCGCCCTCGGCGCGCGGCTGGATCAGCGACGCGGTGGGAATGGGCTGGCCGGCTGCGTAGTGCATGCTCTGCAGCAGGATGCCGAAGTCGGGCTGGTGCACGTCCAGCATCTGCTGCACGGCGGCGCTGGTCACGCCGATCTTCTTGCCGGTGACGCGGTCGCCTGCGGCCAGCCGGTGGGCGACAAAGCCCTGCTGGATGCGGTAGGCGGCGCCGACATCCAGCGCCAGGCCGCGGCCGCTGAGCGGCGGCACCGGCGTGCGCGTGACCAGCGCGTGGTGGAGTTCGTTGCTGAGCGTGGTGATCAGGTCGGCATTCATGGCGGAAAAAAGGGCGGTCCGCGCGGCCATGCAGGCGGTGCGGACCGGGACGAGGGGTCAGAACGAGTACTTGGCGTTGAAGGCCACGTAGTCGCGATCGGCCAGCGGGCGGTTGACGATGTTGGCGCCGCCGATGAACGCGGCGTAGGTCAGGTTGAGCTCCAGGTTGTTCAGGTACTTGAAGGTCAGCCCGACGCTGGCGCGCTTGTCGCCATAGCCCATCAGCGTGCCGAACGCGCCCGCCACCGCCGACCTGCCGCTGAACTGCTGCGCATAGGTCAGCGGCACGGTGACGTCCCAGCCGTCGAATACGTTGTTGTAGGTCAGCGACCAGCCCACCTGGAACGCCGCCGAGTTGCGCGTGTTCGACAGCTTGCTGAAGCCCATCACCGGGTCCACGTACAGCACGTGCAGATACGAGACTTCGCCCAGCAGCGCCTGCGAATCGGCCAGGAAGGTCGGCCCCACCGAATAGATCGCGGACAGGTTGCCCTGCAGCGCCTTGCCGCGCGAGGCGGTGGGCGACCCTGCCACGTCCACCAGCATCGGTATGCCGTCCTTGTAGCTGACTTCACCGGCGACGTTGGCGCCGAGCAGCTGCGTCGAGAAGCTGGCGCCGGTCAGGTTGATGCCGCCGTAGAACTTCTGCTGGTACTGCAGCGTGGGGAACAGCGAGGTGACCACGCTCGGGTTCTTGTCGTGGTAGCGCAACTGGTAGATCCCGATCTCGGTGTCCTCGAACACGCGGAAGCGGGCGCCGACACCCCATTGGCCCCAGTCGGACGGGCGGATATCCGGGCCGCGCGGGATGTTGAAGCCAGGCCCGATGATGAACTCGGCGCCAGGCCCGACCACGTCGGTGGTGCTGAAATAGCTGCCCGGGGCGAACATCTGGTTCGGCTTGTAGGTGAACTGGTAATAGCCCATCACGCTGAACGTCGGCGTCACCTGCAGCTGCAGCGAGGCCTGCGGCACCGGCAGCAGGATGTCCTTGACCTCGGCGCCGGGCACGAAGGCCTTGGTGGCATCTGCGGGCCCTTGCGCCCCGGCGATGTTGGCGAAAAACAGGCTCTCGCCCCACGCCACCACCTGGTTGCCCAGCTTGAAGCTCAGCTGCGTGCCGCCGATCGGCGTGGCACCGTAGACATAGGCGTCGAGCAGCTGTGCGCGGTGCTCGTGGTAGTCCTTCGCCGACTCGGTGAATTGGTTGAACGGCCCGCTGTGGTTGACCGTGAAGGGCGCGTTGTTGGAGTTGGTGCCGCTGTAGGCCCAGTCGTAGAACACGCTGCCGCGCAGCAGCGCACCGAACTCGCCCCGCTTCAGGTGCGCCTCGCCCAGCAGCGAGACGCGGTTCGCAGTCATGTCGCCGCGCTTGAAGTTGCGATCGCCGTCGTCGCCGTTGATATTGGCTGGGCTCAGCAGCGCGTCGCTCTGGCGGCCGGTGCGCAGCGCCGCGCCGTAGGACGCGGTGACGCTGTAGTCGAGCGTGGTGTCGTTGCCGAAGTCGATGGTGTCGCCGGCTTGCGCGGGCTGCGCAAGGAGCGCGGCCAGCGCCGTCAGGGCCGCTGCCGCGGCGATGGGCCGCAGCCGGTTGCGGCGCTGCTGTGGCCCGCGTGGTGGTTGGTGCATGGTGGTCTCCCCGTGGAATCGGTGTTGGTTCATTGCCTGGCACTTCGATCGGCCCTCGCCTGGACGAGAAGCGTAGAGAGGGGGAGCCATGCACAAATCGGCAGAACGGACTAGGCGGTTTCCCTACGGGCGATGAGGCAATGAGGGCAACGAGGCCCTAATGCCGTTCAGTTAAGTCATCAAACACTACCGTCATTCCCGCGTAGGCGGGAATCCAGCGTCTTTTGAAGTCGCTGGGTTCCCGCCTACGCGGGAACGACAGTGGTTCACTGAACGGCATTAGCAACGAGGCCCACGGTTCAGCCGCGGTTGACCGAGGCCGCGTCGAGGAATGCCGGCCGCTCGCCGCCGCCATCGATGACGAGATTGGCGCCGCTCACGTACGAAGCCTGCGGCGACGCCAGGAACAGGCAGGCCGCGGCGATGTCGTCCGGCAGCGCCAGCCGGCCCAGCGGCACCGTCGCCGCCATGCTGCGCAAGGCCGCCGGGTCGCCGTAATGCTGCTGCTGCGAGGTATCGGTCAGCACCATGCCAGGGCTGACCGCGGCCACGCGCACGCGCGGCGCCCATTCCACCGCGAGCGTGCGCACCGCATTGAGGATGCCCGCCTTGGCGGCGCCGTAGGCCGCGGTGCCGGGCGACGGGCGCAGTGCACTGACGCTGCCGACGAACAGCTGGGTGCCGCCGCCGGCCTGCTGCTGCATGCGCGCATTGCAGCGCTGCGCCAGCTGCAGCGGCGCCACCAGGTTGAGCCGGATCACGGACTCGAGCAGCCGCGGCGAGGCGTCGGCAACCAGCGCGAACGGCGCGCCGCCGGCGTTGTGGACCACCACGTCCAGCGTCGGGCTGGCCTGTGCGATCTGCGCCAGCATGGCGTCGGCCTGTTCCAGGTCGCGGATGTCCGCGGCAATGAAGCGGGCGCTGCGGCCGTTTGCGGCCGGCAGTTCGCTGTCGTCGGCGGGCGCGGTGCGGCCGCACACGAACACCTGCGCGCCGGCCCGCAGGAAGGCCTCGCTGATGGCGTGGCCGATGCCGCGCGTGCCGCCGGTGACCAGCACGGTCTGGCCGGTGTAATCGAATCCTGTCATGGGCTTGCCCCGTTTTGCATGGAGCGCCCATCGTAGGAGAAGTGGCGCGGCGGCTCGTAGTCCGAATGAACGATGCCCGCGGCGGTGGCGCTGCGCAAGATGCTGGCAAACCTAGGGAGACGCCCTCATGTCCGCTACCTCGCAGCACACGTCCTCGACACCCTCGTCCACGTCGACCAAGCCAGCTTCGCTCCACCCCAACCTGCCGGTGGGGCGCTTCATCACTACCGCCAAGGGGCTGCGCCTGCACTGCCAGGACGCCGGCGCCGGCGAGCCGGTGGTCTTTATCCACGGCAGCGGACCAGGCGCGAGCGGGCACAGCAACTTCCGCCACAACGTGCCGGCGTTCGCCGCGGCGGGCATGCGCACCGTGGTGGTGGACCTGCCGGGCTACGGACTGTCGTCCAAGCCGGACGATGTCGAGTACACGCTGGACTTCTTCGTCGCCGCGCTGCGCGAGCAGCTGCTGGCGCTGGAACTGCCGCGCTGCGTGCTGGTGGGCAATTCGCTGGGCGGCGCGATCGCGCTGCAGTACGCGCTCGATTACCCCGAGCATGTCAGCCGCCTGGTGATGATGGCGCCCGGCGGCGTGGAGGAGCGCGAGACCTATTTCGAGATGCCGGGCATCCAGCGCATGGTGTCGCTGTTTACCGGCGGCCACATGAACCCCGATACGATGCGCCAGCTGCTGCAACTGCTGGTGCACGACGCCAGCCTGGTCACCGACGCGCTGGTCGACGAGCGCATGGCGGTATGCCGCGAGCAGCCGCGCGAGGTGCTGGCCACCATGAAGGTGCCCAACCTGACCGCGCGGCTGGGCGAGATCCGCTGTCCGGTGCTGGGCTTCTGGGGCACCGAGGACCAGTTCAATCCCGCCTCGGGCGCGGCGAAGTTCCTGGGCGGCTGTGCCGATGCGCGCTTTGTCATGATCAATCGCTGCGGGCATTGGGTGATGGTCGAGCACGCGGCGTATTTCAACCGCGAATGCCTGGGCTTCCTGGCCGATACCGCTCCGGGCGGCGCGGCATAATTGCCTGCGCACACACGATAAATACCAAGGAGACATCATGGATTACCCGTATGACCTGTTCGGCCTGCGTGGCAAGGTGGCGGCCATCACCGGGGCCGCGCGCGGCATCGGCGCCGAGACCGCGCGCATGCTTGCGGCCGCTGGTGCCAGGGTGGCCGTGCTCGACGTGCTGGAAGCAGACGGCAAGGCCACGGCCGAAGCGATCTGCGCGGCCGGCGGCGAGGCCGCGTTCTGGAAGCTCGACGTCACCCGCGAAGACGAGGTGGCGCGCGTATTCACCGAGATCGCCGAGCGCTTCGGCGGCCTCGGCATCCTGGTGAACAACGCCGGCATCGAGGGACCCAATGCGCCCACCCATGAACTGGCGCTGGAGCAATGGCAGCAGGTGATGGCGGTGAACGTGACCGGCACCTTCCTGTGCACCAAGCACGCCATCGCGCATATGGAACGCGCCGGCGGCGGCGCCATCGTCAATGTGTCGTCGATGTACGGCATCGCCGGCGGCCCGGACGTGCCGCCGTATCACGCGTCGAAGGCGGCGGTGCGGATGATGGCCAAGACCGACGCGCTGCTGTACGCGGGCAAGAACATCCGCGCCAATTCGATCCATCCCGGCTTTATCCGCACGCCGATGCTGGAACACGTGGCGCAGGCCTCGGGGCAGGGCGAGGGGCTGTTCGACTACCTGGGCGGGCTTACGCCCGCGGGCAAGGTGGGCCAGCCGCGCGACATCGCGGCGGGCATCCTGTACCTGGTGTCCGACGCGGGCCGTTACGTCACGGGCGCCGAACTGGTGATCGACGGCGGCTACACCGCGCGCTGAAACCCACGACCAGGAGCATCCCATGTCCCAGGGCCCCAATCCCCATCCCGATAGCGCCGCGATGAAGGCGACGCTGCTCGCCTATGTCGAGCGCTTCAATGCCGGCGACGCCCAGGGCGTTGCCGCGCTTTACGCCGACGACGCCACCGTGGAAGATCCCGTCGGCGCGCAGCCCATCGTTGGCAAGCCCGCCATCCTCGCGTTCTACCAGCACGCCACCGCGCTGGGCGCGCGGCTGGAGGTGGTGGCGCCGCCGCGCGGCTCGCATGGCAATGCCGCCGCGCTGACCTTCGCCGTGCATGCGCGCCTGGAAGGGCGGCCGGCGCGCATCGACGTGACCGACATCATGAGCTTCGGCGACGACGGCCGCATCCGCAGCATGCGCGCCCACTGGGGCCCGGACGACGTCCATTTCGTGTAAGCGCGCCGCGCCGATGGCCCGCCACACCCGCGAGGATGCCGCCGTCACGCGCGCACGCATCCTCGCCAGCGCGCAGCAGCTGATTCGCCACCGCGGCCTGCACTGCGTCACCGTCGACGACGTGGCGCGTGCCATCGGCATGACGCGTGGCGCCGTCTACGGGCATTTCCGTTCCCGTGCCGAACTGCTGGGCGCGCTGCTGTCCTGCGCCGAAGCCGACTTCGCCGCGCGGCTCGCGCCGCTGGCGCAGGGTGGCGCCGGCCCGGACGCATTGGCGCAGGCATTGCAGGCCTTGCTGCACGGCGACGAACTCGCGCGCCATGTCAGCCTGATTGCCGCGCTGCTGCAGCACAAGTGCGGCGAAGCGTGCGAGCTGTGTCCGCTGCGCGAGCGCGTGCTGCGCGGCGTCGAATCGCTGCGCGTCACGTTCGCGATGCTGTTGCCCACTCCGGATCTGGCCGGCCTGCTGGTGGCACACCTGTGGGGCCTGCTGGGCGCGCACGCGATGCATCTGGCGCCCGCCGGGCTATCCGGCAGCGCCGCGGCGCTGGCCCGGCTGTATCAGGGCCGTGCGGCGCTGTCCGCCGCGCGCGCTTGTTGTCGATCCCACGCCACTTCCGCTCTCGCGCTGATGCGGGATACCCCTTAGTCTGCTCGGACGAAGAGCTCCGGCGCGCCGCTGACTACGATGCTCTCAATAGCCCGGATAAAAGCAGGGCAAGCGGAGGAGACAGCGATGAAGCGGCTCGGATTTCGTTGGGCGGCAGGCCTGCTTGGGGCTGGCGCTGCCATGGGCGTGGCCTGGGGGCTGGCGATGGATGCCGGCCAGGACGATCGGCCCACGGTGACACTGCACTCCGCCGAAGCCGTCCTGGAGCGCTGCGATGACGCCTGCGTGCGCAGCCGCGGCGCCGCGGCGCTGGTGGTGCTGAGCCAGCGCCCGCCGCAATAACGCAGTGACGCTGTGAGTCCGACCCCGTGACCGGCCCGGGCTCCGGACCGGCCACGCGCCGCCTGCTCAGTTGCGGCTGGCCTGCCGCTGCGCCTGCAGCGCTTCCGCGCGCGCCTTGACGTCGCGTGCCACCTGGTCGAAGCCCTGCTTCACCCAGGCACCGTGCTCGCGCATGATGGTCTCGGCATTCAGGCCCAGGAACAGGTCGGTGGTGAAGTAGCGGCTGCGTCCCGGGCCGATCGCTTCCAGGTACTGGTCGCGCCGCGCGGCGTCCTTGTTGTCGTCGGTGGGGCGCTGCTCCCACGACAGCAGCCGCTCCGGTTCCCACGCCACCAGGTACTCGTTGACCGGGATCACCTGGTCGGTGCCGGGAATGCGCACCTGCATGTGCACCATGTCGCCGAGCCGCCCGGTGGTCTCCAGCCCGGGACAGAACGTGTTCCATTCGCCGTAGCGCGCAAAGTCGGTCAGTACCTCCCACACCAGCGCTGCCGGCGCCTCGATTTCTACCTGGATCGACGTCACCAGATTCTCGGCCTTGGCCATGTCTCCTCCTTCATCAAAGTCATTGGGAAGGGACACACTAGGGCCACCCGCCGGCGCGCCGCATACCCTGAACGGACGAGTCCGGGTGGACGAAGACGACACCTTCGCGGTGATTCAAATTGAGGCTGGCCCCGCGCTCGCGCTGTCCGGCGGCGGCGATGCGCGGCGGGGCCGCATTTCTCCATCTGCTGTGAGCTTGGGCCGGCCATCGGCGATGGCCGGCTTTTCTTTGGAGCTCGCGGCGCACCGGTGGGCCCGCGCGCATCGCCCGCAGCGTTTCATCCCGGACACATACCTCGGTCATCCATCGAGCGGATTTTCCATTCCATTTCCGCCACCTAGATTGGGTTCATCGATGGCGCCTTCGCAGCCGTCGACATTACGACCGCAGAGTCCGAGGAAGGGGAGCCCATGAAAAACGCCCACATCAAGCTGGCCGCCGTGCCATTCGCCTGCCTTGTCATCGTGCTCGCCGGCTGCGGCGGTGGCGGAGGGGGCGACTCCCCGTCTACCAGCGCCGCAGCCAGCCCTGGCACTTCAACGGGCACGTCGCCTGGCACTTCGACAGGCACGTCGCCAGGCACAGCCACCGCGCCGACTACGCCCGCTCCGGCCGCGGCGACCACCAGTGCCATGCTGTCCGGCACCACCGACCCGGGGCCCGAGATCGGCAAGGACGGTGACTACTACCTGAACACCGTGACGTGGATGATGTTCGGGCCCAAGGCCAATGGCGTATGGCCCGCAGGGGTCTCGCTCGCGGGTCCGGGCGGCAATACCGGTGCGGCGGGGAGCACCATCCTGTCCGGCTCGGTCGATCCGACCGACAGCGTCGGCAACAACGGCGACTACTACATCAACACCTCGACCTCGACGCTGTTCGGCCCCAAGGCCAACGGCACGTGGCCGGCGGGCGTGCCGCTCGGCAGTGCCACCGGCACGCCGCCTCCCAGCGGCGGCACGGTGCTGTCGGGAACCGGCGCGCCGACGAACAGCCTCGGCAACAATGGCGACTACTACCTCGACACCAGCACCTGGACGCTGTACGGGCCCAAGGCAGACGGTGCATGGCCGGCAGGGGTCTCGCTGGTCGGCCAGTCAGGCGGCACCGGCGGCACCGGCGGCACCGGCGGCAGCGGCGGCACCACGGTCGGCAATGGCGGCCATGTCCTCTACGGCAGCGGCGCACCGACCGACGACATCGGCGTGAACGGCGACTTCTACTTCGACACCACCACGTGGACGATGTACGGTCCCAAGCAGGACGGCAAGTGGCCGACGACGGGCGTGACCATGGCCAACGGCACCGTCTACAACGGCAACTTCAACGTGCCGGATACGCTCATCCGCGGCCGCTATGCCATGACCGGCGCCGGCGGGGCGGTAGCGTTGCCGTCGGACTTCGGCGTCGTGATTCCCTACGATTGCACGCGCGTCACGCTTACGGCGAGCACGCTGGGCAAGGTGCAGGGCACGCTCGACATCTCGGTGCACAAGGTGAGCGGTTCCGGGGCTTCGGTGGTGCTCGCACAGGTCAGCGACCTGAGCTGCAAGATCACCAATGGCCTGCAGAACTGCAGCAAGGAGGCGCTGGCCGGGACGGTTACCCATGGCGACAAGCTGCAGGTGCAGGTCGACAACAACCAGGCTACTGATTGGGGCGGCCTTGCCGTGAACCTCGCCTGCATCAAGTAGGCGGGACCGGCGGCGGGGGCATGGACCCCTGCCGCCATCCTCCGCGCAGACAGCAGGCGGCGTGAAGCCGGTGAAGGCGTGGGCAGGTCATGCCGCGCCGGACGGGAGGGTCGCGCCGATCCTGCATTCCAGACTGCGCCCGGGCAGCGAAGCGCGCTTCGCCTGATCCCGCACCCCAGGCCGGCGCCGCGCGAAGCGCGGTTCGCCGCCGGCCGCCGGGGATTTTCCCAATATCTCGCCTTTTCAGGGACTTAGACGTTCTGCGCGGGCTGGCACGGCGCGTGCACAAGGTGGTCACGCGAGTTCCGCTGCGGCTCGCCAACCTAACCTGAAAGGAGCTGCAAATGCACGATATCGGGACTTCCAGGCCGGGCGGTTGGGGCACCGGCTACAACGAGCTCGAACAGGAGCTGGCCTCGGAGCTGATGGAGGCAGGCGAGCTGGGCCAGGAACTCGGCGGCATGGCGACCGAGTTCGAAGGCGAATTCGAGGGCGAGGGAGAATTCGAGAACGAGTTCGAGCAAGAGGTCTCCGGCGAGATGCAGGAGATGGAACTGGCGGCCGAGTTGCTGGCCGTCAACAGCGAACAGGAAATGGAGCAGTTCCTGGGCGGCCTGGTGCGCTCGGTGGGACGCGCCGCCAGCAGCTTTGCCAGGTCGTCGGCGGGCAAGGCGCTGGGCGGCATCCTGCGTTCGGCGGCCAAGGCGGCGTTGCCGGTGGTGGGCAGCGCGCTCGGCAACCTGGTGGTGCCCGGCGCGGGCGGCGCGATCGGCGGCAAGCTGGCCAGCATGGCCGGCAGCGCGCTCGGTCTGGAGCTCGAGGGCCTGAGCAACGAGGACCGCGAATTCGAGGTGGCGCGCCGCGTGGTCCGCATCGGCCAGCAGGCCACCCGCAATCTGCTGACCATGCCGCGCAACGTGCCGCCGTCGCGTGCCGCGCGCGCGGCGTTCCTGCAGGCCGCGCGCCAGGTGGCGCCGGGGCTGTTGCCCGCCATGCGCACGATTTCGCAGAACGGCGTGGCGGCGGCGCGGCAGATGGGCACGCCGCCGATCTTCGGGCCGGCGGCCAGCGGCGCTGCCGGGGCGCAGCCGGTGGCCAGCATGGCCGCGGCGGTGCGCAGTCCGTATGCGGGCTACGCCAATGGCGGCGCGGGGTCGTGCCCGTCGTGCGGCAACGGAGCCGCGCAAGGCGGCCTGGCCGCGGCGGCGCTGCCGATGGGCGGGCAGTGGCGGCGTTCGCGCAACGGGCGCGCGCTGATCCTGTACCTGGCACCGCCTCGGCCGATGTTCTGAGCCGTCCCCATCCGCCTTCGACATTCGCGCTACGACCCCGAGGCCGCCGTCATGAACGCTTGTGCCAACGCCCTGCGGTTGCTGGAACAGGAGGTGCTCGGCATCCGCGCCCGCCTGGACGCGCAGCTGCCCTACGCGCTGCAGATGCCGATGGTCCCCGCCGCCAATATCAGCGACGAAGCCATGAGCGCCATCGAGCGCCATATCCAGGCGGCGCGGCACCAGCTGCGCCGGCGCATCGGGCGCTTCCTCGGCGCGCTGCGCGCCGCGCGGCCCGAACCCGCCGCGGTGGCGCGCGCACAGCGGCGCTACGCCATGCTCAAGCTGTATTTCCACGCCGCGCTCACGCATTTCGAGATCTTTGCCGAAGTGCTGACGCAACGCAGCCAGCATGGCACCGGCGTCTGGCTGGCGGGGCTGGACGTGGCCGCGCGCGACGGGCTGCGGCAGCCCGGCGTGGCGATCGACCTGCCGCAGGTGATCTGCTATGTCGAGCGCGGCCATGGCGGCGCGATCCGGCGGGCGCGGACGCGCCTGCCCGGTGGCGGCGCCAATCCGGTGGCGGTGATCCGCATGCCGCGCGAGCGCATGGTGGGCACCGGCCTGGCCGCGTCCCTGTTCCACGAAGTTGGCCACCAGGCCGCCGCGCTGCTGGACCTGGCCAATGCGTACCGCCGCGCCGCCGCTAACGGCCACGGCCAGCGGGGGTTGTGGCTGGTGTCAGGCGGTGTCGGCGCGACGCCTGCATCGGCGGCGCCGCCGCAAGTCTGGCGCGCCTGGGAGCGCTGGATCAGCGAGATCGTCGCCGATCTGTGGGCGGTGTCGCGGGTGGGCATCACCGCCACGTGCGGGCTGATGAGCGTGGTGAGCCTGCCGCGCGCCTTCGTGCTGCGCATCAACCTCGACGACCCGCATCCGGCGCCGTGGATCCGCGTCAAGCTGTCGGTGGCGATGGGCCGTGCGTTGTATCCGCATCCGCAGTGGGATGCGCTCGAGCAGGTGTGGGAGCGGCTCTATCCGCGCTGGCAGATGAGCGCCGCCCAACGGCGCGCGTTCGCGCAGCTGGACCAGTCGATCCCGGCGTTCGTGACCAGGTTGCTCGCGTTGCGCGCGCCGCGGCTGGGCGGGCGCACGCTGGGCCAGGCGCTGCGGCTGCCCGGCCGCGATCCCGCCAACCTGTTGCGGCTGTGGCGCCTGGTGCGGTCGCGCCCGCACCAGTACCTGGCCGATACCCCGACGCTGGCGTTCGCGGTGCTGGGGCAGGCCCGCTACAGCGGCCTGCTCGCGCCAGATGTCGAGTTGCGCACCATCTCGGCCTTGCTGCAGCGCTGGGCACTGGCCGGCTATCTGCCCTGGAGCGCCGGCAGTGCACAGCTGAGCGAGGCGCTCAACCAGCGACGGCAGCCGCTGCGCATGCCAGTCGCGGCCTACGCGTGATTTGCTGAAGGAGAACGTGATGAACACGAACACGGAGTCGGGTCGCGTGGAGTACGCGCTGGTGCCGACAGGCAATACCGACGGTGACTGGCACTATGACTTCACCAGGCTGACCGAGGGCCACAAATACCTGAAGCTGGCGGTCTACGCACGCGAAGGCGAGCCGCGCGAGATGGAGCAGCTGCGCCTGAAGCCCGGCACCGAGGCCAGGCTGGAGATCCGCGTCGGGCCTTCGGACGCCTGGAGCCAGAGGGAAGAGGGCCTGTCCGCGGCGCTCGGCGAGGTGGCGCGCACCATGCGCAAGCTGGCGGCGCTGGGCATTCCGGACGATATGCTGTTCGATGCTGCCGCGAAGCTGGGCGGCCGGCGCGAGGTCACTGTGCCGGGCCGGCTGAAGGCGCCGCCGTACCCTGACGCCGGCGAGGGCGCCGAACCACAAGGCGACGAAGCGAGCGGCGCCGAGGTCGACCCCATCGGGGCGCGTTCCGGCCCGGTGGGAGTGAAGGACTACCACGAGCCGTCATTCAGCCTCAAGCGCACCTCGCGCGACCTGACGGGGGACTGGGCGCTGTGGCTGCTGATCAAGCGCAACGCGGACATGCTGAGCTGGGCCAACTACGCGCGCCAGGTGGACCTGCTGTTCTTTGGCACCAGCCCGCTCCCCGCCCGCGCCGGCGCACCCGCCGGCCCGGCGCTGTACGACGAAGCCGCGCGGCTGAGCCGGCGTCGTTTCCTGCCGTTCTCGGACACCGACGCCTACCGCGCGCTGAAGGTGGCCACCGAGGCCTTCGTGGTGACGTGGGGCGCCGTGGTGCCGTCCCCGCACGACAGCGGCGCCATCGCCAGGCTGCTGCGGACCGATGAAGCGGCGATCCGGCTGGCCAATGAACGGCTCGGCTTGCGGCTGGAGCTGGCACAGGTGGAGGACATCGCCAGCCAGTATTTCGGCAAGAACGGGTCGCCCACGCTGCCCTACCTGGAGCGCGTGGTGCAGGGCTTGCAGGGCACCGACGCGGGGCGCACCGTCGACAGCATGCGCGAGTCCTTCGCGCGTTCCGGCGCCACGGAACCGGCCATGCATCCCGCCGAGCCGCTGTCGGAATCGCGCGAACTGGTGCCGCGCGACGACGGCCCGTGCGGCGACGGCTGCCTGTGGCTGCAGCACTGGAACAACGACATCTCGGCCAAGCTGAGCGCGCCGCCGCTGATCGAACTGATCTGGAGCTACTGGATGGAGGAGCTGCAGCTGGTGCAGACCATGAACGCCATCTCGCGCCGCTTCCAGAATCTCTCCGGCGGGCCCAGGGACCCGCTCAACCAGCTCGAGCTGGATCCGCTGCGGCCGGTGAGCAACATCATCTGGGGCTGGGTTCAGGATGAGCAGCACCGGCTGCCGATCGAGCGGCGTGCGGCCGAGTACCTGCACGAGTATGGCTTCCGCCTGTTCGGGCGCGCGGTGCCGCGCATCCAGCCGGCCGACAGCCGCAGCAAGTTCCTGGGCGCGTTCCATACGCTGCTGAACCTGTGCGTGCCGTTCTTCCGGCAGGCGGACGATACCACCGTGGTGCCCGATGGTTTCCCGCTGCTGAACGCACTGCGCGAGGTGCACCTGATCCTGTCCGAGGGCGCGCATAACCAGTTCGGCGACCTGCCGACCACCTCGCGCATCGAGATGATGATGCAGCAGTGGATCCTGGCGCGGCCGGAGTTCCGCGAGTTCCTGCCGCGGCGCTCGATGATCGCGTATCCGGAGCCGTGGATGCACTCGGTGGAAAGCATGCGCAAGCTGCAGGGGTGGGGCGACACCAATACCTACCAGTTCTGGCAGCTGGCCACCACCGGCGAACAGATCGTGTCGTCGATCCGCTGGAGCGACTGGAATTCGGTCACGGATCCGTCCAACGCGGCGAACTGGGCGGCGTATTTCCGCCCCGAGATCCAGACCTATATCCACTCGTACCGGGCCGTCACCGGCGTCGACATCGGTGCCGAGCCGGTCGACGTGCAGGTGCCGGGCATGCACCTGCTGCGCCGGCTGCAAGAGCACCGAGGTGCGCAGGTGGCCTGAGCGTGGCAGGCGGGAACGGCAGTGACAGCGATGCAGGCGAGAGGAGAGGCAGGCGGCCATGATCGATTTCGCGTCGGCGCTCTACCTGGGCATGTCGCATCCCGCCGCGCAACTGGGCAGCTATGCGGCGCTCACGACCGGCACGCCTGCCGCGCTGGCCGTGTCGCCGCTGGCCGGCACGCTGGCGGCGCAGGCGGCGGCGCTGCAGGGTTGCGAGGCGGGCCTGGCCGGGCCGTCGACGCTGCACCTGTCGCTGGACCTGTTCGACCGGCTCGGGCGCACGCATGCACTGGTAGCGGATGACACCCTCTATCCGGTGATGCGCTGGGGGCTCGAGCGGGTGCGCGGGCTCGGCGTCCCGGTCACGCTGTTCCGCCATGCCGACCTGGCGGACCTGGCGCGGCGCTTGCGCCAGGGCGCGGGCACCCGTCCGCCCGCGGTGGTCACCGACGGCACGCGTCGCGAAGGCGCGCCGGTGGCGCTGCGCCGCTATCTGGCGCTGGTGCGCGAGCGTGGCGGCCTGGTGGTGGCCGACCACACGCAGCTGCTGGGCCTGGCCGGCGCGCAACCCGGGCCGGGACGTCCGTGGGGCAGCGGCGGTGGCGGGCTGCTGCGCTACGCGGGCCTGGCGAGCGCCGAGCCGGTGCTGCTGCTGGCATCGTGGGCCAAGGCCTTCGGCGCGCCGCTGGCCACGCTGTGTGGCCCCGCCGCGCTGGTGGGCGAGATCGCCCGCGACGGCCCGACCCAGGCCCATTGCAGCGCTGCTTCGCAGGCCGCGCTGCTGGCCGGCCTGAACGCGCTGGCGCGCAACGGTTGCGACGGCGACGCGCTGCGCGCGGCGTTGCTGGAGCGCGTGCGGCGCCTGCGGCGGGGTTTGCGCTGGCTGGCGCAGCACCGCTTGCCGGACCTGCAGGTCAGCGTGCCGCTGCACCCCATGCAGCAGCTGCGGCTGGGCTCTGCCGGGCGCACACGCGCGCTGCACGCGGGGCTGCGCGCCGCGGGCTTCCGCACGGCATTGCTGCGGCAGGCCGAAGGGCGCTGCGCCGTGGCGGTGGTGGTGCGCGCCAGCCATGCACTGCAAGAGATTGACGGCCTGCTGCAGGCGCTTGCCTTGCTGGCGGGCCAGCCGGCCGCGCCGCGCGGGCGTGCGCCGCCGGCCTATCGGGAGAGATTCCATGTTCAAGACTGCGGAAGGTGAAACACTGGAACTGGCGCCGTGGCGCATGCGCCGGCTGCTGCGGCTGCTGGCGGAGGTGCGCCGCTATCCGGCCGGCACGCCGCCGCAGGCACTGCTGACCGACCTGCGCCAGCTGGTGGCCCGCGCACGCCGCATCGGCACGCCCTCGCGCCGCGGTACGGCGCGGTATGAGAGCCGGCTGGACAGCGGCGGCGCCTGCTGCCGCGCCTGCCTGCTGGCCCGGCGGCAGGCGGGCCGGCTGTCGCTGGTGGGGCTCAGCCTGGACCGGTGGCGCGCGCCGGCGAGCCGCTACGAGAGCGAGCCAGCGCTTGCGGAACTGGCATTCGAGTCCGCGCCCAAATCCGCCAACGTGACGCTGCAATGGCGGCGCTGGCCGAGCCTGGACGCCGCCGCGCGCGCCACCCGCGGCGGCGGCGTCTACCTGTTCCAGCGCGGTGCGACGCCGGTCTATGTCGGCACGGCGGCCAGCCTGCCGGCGCGGCTGGGCGTGCATGGCTGGTACCACGCGCGCCAGGGCAGCGCGCGCGCCGGCGCCGCGTGCACTTGCGCGCCGCCGCTGACGGTATGGACCGCCAACGTGGCCAGTGCCGGCGAGCGCGCGGCGGTCGAGCACGCCATCGTGCGCACGCTTGCCAACAAGGGCTTCGCGCTGGCCAATGACAAGCTGCGCGGCACGGTCACCGTCGGCAGCGGCCTGTCGATTCGCAACCTGGTCCCGGCCGGCATCCTCGGCGCCGGCAATGACCTGCAGTACGGGCCCGGCCAGCGCTTCGAGCTGCCGCGATGATCGTCGACTTCCATGTCCATGCCGGGCAGGGCGACGGCATGACGGGCCCGTGGGACACCACCGCGCCGCTGGCCGATTATGTCCGGCGCGCGCGGCAGGCCGGCATCGCGCATGCGGTGCTGCTGCCGGTGTTCCAGTCGGACTACCTGCGCGGCAACCGCGACGTGGCGGCGCTGGCGCGCGCCGATCCCGGGCGCTTTACCGGCTTTGCCATGATCCATGCCGAACGTGACCGGCACCGCGTCCATCGCATGATCGAGGAAGCCGTGCTGCGGCTGGGCCTGCGCGGCATCAAGGTGCATCGGCACGATGCCCCGATCCACCGGCAGGTCTGCGATGCCGCGCGCCACTGGCGGCTGCCGGTGCTGTACGACCCCGGCGGCGAGACCGGCGCGCTGCGCCTGCTGGCCCAGACCCATCCCGAGGTGGCGTTCGTGTTCGCGCACCTGGGCAGCTTTGCCGACGACTGGGCGGCGCAGCGGCAAGTGGTGGACCTGATCGCACGCTATCCCAACCTGTTTGCCGATACCTCGGGCGTGCGGCGCTTCGACGTGCTGGAGGAAGCGTTCCGGCGCGCCGGCCCCGGCAAGCTGCTGTTCGGTTCGGATGGACCGTGGCTGCACCCCGGCCTGGAGCTGGCCAAGCTGCGCGCCCTGCGTCCCACGCCTGACGCATTTGCGCGCATGGCCGGTGGCAATGCGTTGCGCCTGCTGGCGCGGGTAGCGTTGCCGCCGCCAGCGCCGATCCGAAACAGCGTGCACACCGGCCAGCGCTTCATGCCGACGGCGCGGGCCGCACCTGTCGCCGCAACTGCAGCGCCCGGGGCGTGACCTGCAGCAGCTCCGCCGCGCGGCTGGTGCAGCCGTGGCGGCTCTCGGCCACCTGCACCGCCATGGACTCGGCGATCTGGCCGATATGCTTGAGGCCGAGCCCGGCGTCGAGTGCGCCTTCGATGGCGTGCCGCAGCGCTTCCGGCCAGGGGTTGACGATGTCTGCCGCGAGCCCGTTGCGCAGCTGCGGCACGGGGCCGTCGAGCCCGCCCGTGCTGATTACCTGGAAGCCGCGCTGGCGCTCGGCCAGGCGCGACACCACATTGCGCAGTTCGCGCACATTGCCCTGGTAGTCGCGCGTCACCAGGTAATGCATGACCTCCGGCATCACCAGCGGCAGGCCTGGCCCGGTTCCGGCCAGGCTTTCTGCAAGGAAATGCCGCACCAGCAGCGGGATATCCTCGCGACGCTCGGCCAGCGAGGGCGCGCGCACGGTCCACTGGGTAATGCGGAAGTACAGGTCGCTGCGAAACCGGCCGGCCTGCACCTCGGTCTCGAGGTCGCGATTGGTCGCGCACGTCAGCCGGAAATCCGACTTGCGCCAGGTGTCCTCGCCCACGCGCTTGTACATGCGCTCCTGGATCACGCGCAGCAGGCGTGCCTGCAGCGGCAACTGCAGTTCCCCCACTTCGTCCAGGAACAAGGTACCGCCATCGGCCATCGCCACCGCACCGTCGCGTGCCGAGACGGCGTGGGTGAAGGCGCCCTTGGCATGGCCGAACAGTTCGCTGCCCGACAGCTCCGGGCTGAGCGTGGTGCAATCCACCACCACGAACGGCGCGCGATGGCGCTCCGGATCGAGATCGTGGATCAGCCGTGCCAGCAGCTCCTTGCCGCAACCGCTTTCGCCCAGCAGCAGGCAGGTGCCGCGGCCATAGCGGCCCACCTGCGCCACCGCGCGCAAGGTGGCGCGCCAGGCCGGCGAATCCCCGACGGCGCGCTCGCGCAACCACGGTGCGTCCAGCACCGCTTCGATCTCGGCCAGGCGGCACAGCCGCGCGGCCAGTTCGGTCAGCAGCGCGTCTTGATCTGGCGCGCAGACCAGATCGCACAGCGCCGCCGGCCACCATGCCTCCGGAATGCAATGGCAGCGGGTGGCGGCGGTGCAGCCGGCGATAAAGGCGTCGGCGCGCGGCTCGGCGCGCAGCCAGCGCTGCGCCGCCTCGGTGACGCGATTGCCGTCCGCCACCACCAGCACCGCCAGCATGCCGCGCGTGTTGTCGTCCAGCGGCACCTGGTCGGGCAGCCCATGCTCGCGCAGATCGCGCTCGAGCCTGGCACGATCGTCGTGATACAGCACTACGCGCATCTTGCCCCCGCACGAAAGGGAGATCATCGGCAGGGGCTGCGGGGCGGGCGCGCTATCTGCGCACGCCATGCGCTGCGGCGCTGCCGGCCTGGATCAGGCGGCGGGCAGGGGGTGTCGGTAGCGATGAGGCCGTCGGCGGCGTGACGCCGCGGACGCGTCGGAGAGGATAGTCAGGGCGGGGCAGGCCTGTGCATGCAGCCAGTGGCCGGAGCATCGCCTGCCTGCGAGGGAAACCTGAATTTGCCGCATGGAAGCCCCCCTTAGTTTTTGTCTCAGAATACTAGTCAGCGCCAGCGGGGCAGGCAATATGAAGTTAATTTAAGACTGAGATGCTGCGGCGTTACTGGCGGGCGGAGAGGTGCGAACACCGGCGCTTGTTCCGTGCAACGCCTACGGCAACCGCAAGGCCCACAACACGTCCAGTACGTGTTGCGTGGAGCGCTCGAGGTAACCCGCACGACAGGCAATACCGAGCCGCCGCCACAACGCTGGCCGCAGCGGACGCATGACAATGCGGCTGTCGGGCAATGGCGTAGTGGCCTCATGCGGCAACAGCGCTGCGCCATACCCTGCCGCTACCAGGCTCTTGATCGCGTCGTTGTAGTTCAGTTGAATGCGCGGCGCGGGATGGTGCCCGGCGGTCGCGAACCACTCGGTAGTCAGGCGCGACAGGCGCGTGGTCGAGTCGTTGAGGATGAGCGGTTGGGCGGCCAGCCATTCCGGGGTAACTCGGGCCGGGCACCGCCAGTGCGCCGGCACAAAGGCCATCACCGGGTCGCGGCGCCAGGGCTTTATCACCAGTCCGGCCACCGGGGGCTGAGGCAGCGCGACCACTCCGATATCGAGCGTTCCATCCACCAGCCGGGACAGGGTTTCCTCCGAAGTATGCACGGCAATCTGGATGTCGATGGCGGGATGGTGCTCGCGCAGGGCCTCGAGCGCTTGCGGCAGCAGGTGCGCGATCACGCCGGTGGACGCGCCCAGGCGCGCACGCCCTTCGAGCCCGTCTACCTGGCGCTGGATATCGTCCAGTGCCTGCTCCGCGTCGGCCAGCAGCCGGCGCGCGCGTTCCACCAGCAGCGCGCCGATCGGCGTCGGCCCCACATGGCCGCGCTTGCGCAACAGCAGCGGCGCCCCGATGCGGTCTTCGAGTTCGGCGATGTGGAGGCTGACCGTCGGCGGCGCCAGGTGCAAGGCGCGCGCCGCCTCGGCAAAGGAACCCCGCTCGGTCACGGCGACCAGGGTGCGCAAGCGGTCCAGGCTGATCTCTCGCATGACGAAGTCCAGATTCAGGAAAACTGAATGTTTGCTTTACGAAATTCAACTTTCTCTATTCTAGTCGTCCGCGCAACATAGAGGCTCGTCTTACCCGTTCAACCCCACAGCAGCGGAGTCACAAACACATGAGCGCTCCCGTAGTTTTCATCGACGGCGACCAGGGCACCACCGGGCTGCAAATCCACGAGCGGCTGCGCAACCGCACAGACATTCGGCTGTTCACACTTCCCGCAGCGGAGCGCAAGGATGCGCGGCGCCGCGCGGAAGCCATCAACGCCTGCGACATCGCCATCCTTTGTTTGCCGGACGACGCCGCGCGCGAGGCCGTGGGCGCGATCGTCAATCCTGCCGTGCGCGTGATCGACGCCAGCTCCGCCCATCGCACACAGCCGGACTGGACTTACGGTTTTCCGGAAATGGCGCCGGGGCAGTCCGAGCAAATTGCGAATGCATCCCGGGTCACCAATCCCGGCTGCTATCCGACCGGTGCCGTCGGCCTGCTGCGTCCTCTGGCACAGGCCGGGCTGATACCGGCGGATTACCCGGTCAGCATTCACGCGGTATCCGGGTATTCCGGACGCGGCCGTGCCGGCGTGGCGGAATATGAGGGGCCGGGCGCTGCCAACGCGCCTGCATACCAGGTCTATGGCCTGGAACTCGCGCACAAGCACGCGCCCGAGATCCGGCAGCACGCCTGCCTTGCGCAGCGTCCCATTTTCGTCCCGGCGTACGGATCGTTCCGCCAGGGCATCGTGCTGACGGTGCCGCTGGCATTGCGGCAGCTGGCACCTGGCGTGGACGGCGCCGCGTTACACGCCTGCCTCGCGCGCCACTATGCCGCGGCCACGCACGTACGGGTCTTGCCGCTGCACGAATCGGCCGCCCTGACACACCTGGATCCGCAAGCGCTGAATGGTACGAACGACATGCACTTGAGCGTATTCCACCACGTTGAAAACGGGCATGTGCTGCTGTCCGCGGTGTTCGATAACCTTGGCAAGGGCGCATCCGGAGCCGCGGTGCAGAACCTGGACCTGATGCTCATGCGGCAATAGTGGCCGGTGGGGCGGAGCCAGCGTTCGGTGATGGACGCCCCGTAAGCTGATCAGGTCGTTGCAACCACTTGCACCTCGACAAGGAAGCCAGGCGCGAAAAGCGTCTGGACCCCGACGACGGTACTCGTGGGTGGAACCAACCCTGGCGGCCGTGCCGATGCGAGCGCGGCAACCAGTTCACCGGCGGTATCGGGCGAATAGTCGACCAGGTAGATCACCTCGTTCACGATCCTTTCCCGCGAAGACCCTGCGGCCTGGAGCACGAGATCGATGTTGGCATAGGCCCGGTGAAACTGCTCGATCATCGTGCCTTCGACCAGGGCACCGCTCTCATCCCATGACAGCTGGCCTGAGGTATAGATCAGGCCTGCCGGCTCCACGATGATCGCGTGGGAGATCACGCTCTCAAGCTGCGGAAGCCCCGGAGGGTTGATCCTGCGTACGCTGTTTCCCATCAACTCAACTCCTCTTGTACCTTGTCGCCCCGGATGTTGACGACTTGAATCTGGGTAAACTCCAGAAGGCCTTCGCCGCCAAGCTCTACGCCGAAGCCAGACTGCTTTGCGCCCGCCTGCGGAATATGCGGTGCCAGATCAAGATGCTGGTTGATCCAGACGCTGCCGCATACCAGTCGTTCCGCCACCTCCCGGGCCCGGCTCACGTCCGAGGACCACACCGACGCGCCGAGTCCGTATTCGCTGGCATTGGCGCGCCGGATGGCGTCATCGAGATCGGTGTAGCGAATGAGCGGAAGCACCGGGCCAAACTGCTCCTCGTCGACCAGTCGGGCACCTTCCTCGATGTCAGCGACAATGGTCGGACGGATGAAGTAGCCTTCGCTATCCTCAATCTGGCCGCCAGTTACAATCCGTCCCTTCGTAGCGGCGTCCGCCAGAATGCCCTTGACCTTTTCATACTGGGCACGATTCTGGAGTGGCCCCATGGTCGTCCGGCTGTCCGATCCGTCGCCAACCGTGACGCCTGTGGCAAGGCTGACCAGCTCGGCGCAAAGCTCGTCGTAGATGGATGCGTGGATGTACAGGCGCTTGATGGCAATGCACACCTGCCCTGCATTGAAGAAGGCAGCACGGAAAATGCCCTGCGCGATGTCTGCGGGAACGGCGTCATCCAGCACGATGGCCGGGTCGTTTCCGCCCAGCTCGAGGGTGACACGCTTCAGCGTCTTCGCCGCATTGGCCATCACCGAGTACCCGGTTGCCGTGGACCCGGTAAACGACACCTTCGCGACATCCGGATGCGAGGTCAGGATGCTGCCCAGATCGTTGCTGTCGGTAATCACATTGAGAACGCCGGCCGGAACGATGGAGGCAACCAGCCGGGCGAACATCAGTGTCGTCAGCGGGGTTGTCGCGGCGGGCTTGATCACGACGGTGTTACCGGTCAGGAGCGCGCCAGGAACCTTGAAGGCCATCAGCAGCAACGGGAAATTCCAGGGCACGATGACCGCGACCACGCCCAGCGGCCGTCGATGCAGTTCGACCTGGCGGACCCCGCTGTGCTCGAGGAGAACCGGCGCCAGTTCGGCGTCGGCGACATGCCGGAAGAACGTGGCTGTGCCCTGGACTTCCATCATCGCATCGGCAATGGGTTTGCCCTGTTCCTGCGTGAGCAGCCATGCAAGCCGGCCGGCATTCGCGTCGACGGCGTCGGCAATATCCCGCAGCACACTGCGCCGGTGCGCCAGATCGCTGCGCGACCACTTCTCCAGCGCTGCCTTGGCGCTGGCTATGGCCTGCTCGACCTGTTGGGCCGAGGCGCGCGGCGCGACAGCGAAGGCCATGCCGGTGGCCGGATTCACTACGTCCATGGTGGCGGCGCCCTTGACCAGGGCGCCGTCGACAAGCATACAGTCGGGCAAGACTGTTGATCCGCCGTCGGCCTTGAGCGCTTGCGTCGAGTACGGGTTCATCAGTGGACCTCCGCTGTGATCGAGGCTGCCGAGGCTGGCGCAAACGTTGCGCTGCCTGCCCTGGCTAACCCGGCTTTCAGGGCCGCGGTCTCATGGTCCTCGCTGGCCCAGGCAAGATATCCATCCGGACGCACCAGCATTGCGGTGAGACCGGCCCAGGGGGCGGGCGCATCGGCTGTCAACGCAGTGAAATGCACGTCGACGCAAGAGCTGGCGTGGCGACCAAGGTCATCGCCGCTGAGCGGGCTGGAACATGCCGTATTGGCTCGCAGATCCAGCATGACATAGCGCCCGTTGTGAAGCTTCTGGAAGACCCCCTCGCCGGAGCGCTGGAACATCAGGTTTGGAACACGCTGTCCGACGAGAGCATGAGCCGGCTCGGCGGACGGGTAGGCAACCGACAGGCCAGTCAGCCGCTTGACCAGGCTCATCTCGAGCGCCGGGTTCTCCAGGATCAGCTTCTGGAGCAATGAACGCAGATCCCGGCATTCATTGGTGAACACACTCATCAGGAGCGTCTGCGCCTGGGTGTGCTCAAGCAGGTTCTGACCGACCGGATGGCGTTCGGCGTGGTAGCTGTCGAGCAGGCCCGCCGGTGCCCAGCCATGGATCGTCGCGGCGAGTTTCCAGCCGAGGTTCATGGCGTCCTGGATGCCGACGTTCAGGCCGACGCCGCCGGCCGGCATATGCTGGTGCGCAGCGTCGCCGGCCAGCAGGATGCGTCCCTTGCGGTAAGCCTCGGCTTGCCGGGCGGTATTGCTGTAGCGCGACAGCCACGAAGGACTGTGCATGCCATAGTCAGTCCCCATGATCGCGACAGTTTTTGCCCGCAGTTCATCGAGCGTGAACTCTCCGGGACGATCCGTCCGGACGTCATCGGGCGAGATACCGACAAGCCGATGACGCCCTCCCGGCAGCTTGACTACCGCAATCGCGCCGGCGGACGTCCACTTGTTGATGGCAACGTCGTCGGGCGGGGCGTCCAGAATGACGTCGCCCAACCATCCGTAGACGGTGGCATCGGTACCGGGGAAGGGAATCCCGGCGCAGTTCCGTACCGTGCTTCGCACGCCATCGCAGCCGACGAGGTACTCAGTGTCCACGGAATAGGGCCCACCTGGACCTTGCACCGCGACGGTGACCGCCGAGTCGGTTTCCGCAAATGAATGGACTTTGTGCCCGCGTCGGATCTCGGCGCCGAGATCGCGTGCGCGCTGTTGCAGCAACTCGGTTGTCCGCGCTTGAAGAATCGCCAGGGTAAAGGGGTACGGCGACTCGAGCGGACGGAAGTTGAGCCGGTAATCCAGAAGTCCGAAATGTCCGGCAGGGATTGCAACCCCCTCATCGAGAAACGCCTTTTCCACGCCTCGCGATGCGAAGGTCTCGATCGTGCGTGGGTGCACAGTCAAAGCCCGCGACTGAGGATCGATCGATTCGCTTTGCTCCAGCACCAGTGTCGAGATTCCGGCGAGTTGCAATTCTCCCGCCAGCCAGCACCCTACCGGACCAGCACCGGCAATGACGACTTGATATTTGGTAAGCATTTTCTACTCCCGAAGGTATTGGTTTCTGGGTCGGTCGTTGTCGGTGGCAATTTCCGACGTGTTTCGACATGACGGCTAGTCAGGAAGCCCGGCCAGCCCATGGCGTTGGCAAACCGGCGCGGAGCGCCCGTCGGCCGAACATGGCAAAGCTCGCCCGGACGATTTCCGGGCGCAGCAGAAAGTCATGGGATTCCCTTGCAAGGCCAGGATCCAGTTCGGCAATCGAGCCGGTCGACTCAGCCAACAGTTGCAGCTGCGCAGCGTTCTCGATCAGCATCGACAGATAAGCCGACTCCTCGATGGAGCCGGTGGCGCAGAGAAAACCGTGATGCGCAAGCAGCACGCTTCGGTTTTTTCCGAGTGCCGTCGCAATGATCTTGCCTTCGCTGTCGGCGATCGGCAGTCCAGGCCATTCAGCGAGAAAGCCGCAGTCATCGGCAAACGGCGTGGCATCCATGTGGGCCACGCGCAAGCGCCGCCCGGTCATGGACAGGGCCGATACGTATGGCGGATGGGTATGGATGATGCAATTGACGTCTGGACGGGCGCGGTATATCCACAGGTGAAAGCGGATCGCCGGATTGGCGGCGCCGCTGCCCTGGATGACGTTGATCGATTCGTCGATGCGAAGGATCTGGCTGGTGTGGACCTCGTCGAATCCCACTGCCAGTGGCGTCGTCAGGAACGTGTCGTCGGTGCTTCTCACCGTAATTTGTCCCGCGAGTGTGCGCGAGTGTCCTTCCAGCGCCAGCATGCGGCATGCAAGCGCGATCTTCTCCTCCTCCGTCCAGGTGCCGGATTGAAGGCCGCCGGCCAACCGTCTGACCTGATCCTCCGTGAAGCTCTTCCGGTCCTCATGCGTCATCTGTTGCCTCCCTTTGGTTTTCCTGCCATCCCTCGCTCGGCGTCGCACGTCTGACCGGCGCGCCTAAGCAGGTTCGAACCTAACGATGTTAGATAGCCGCGATCGATGGTACACTAACGGTGTTAGATTGCAAACACGGATTGGAATGAAAGCGCCAAAGATTCAACGTGACCAGGTCATTCAAGCTGCCTTGGACCTTTTGGATCAGGAGGGTCTTGATGGCTTGACGCTGCGCAAGCTGGCGCTGGCCCTCGACATACAGGCCCCTTCGCTCTATTGGCATTTCAGCGGGAAACAAGAACTTATCGATGCCGTGGCGGACGCACTGGTCATCAATGTTGTCCTGCCCCAGGGCCCGGATCAGCCGTGGGACAGCCGGCTCAGGCAAATTGCTGCCGCGCTGCGGCAGGCGCTCCTGCAGCGCCGTGATGGTGCCCGCGTCTTTGCGGGCACCTATGTCGTGTCTGACAACGTGCTGCGCATCAACGAGTCGATGCTGGAAGCATTCGCGCTGGCCGGCGTCGATGTGGGCCGTGCCTCGACGTATTCCTTCAGCGTTCTCTACTACATCCTGGGCTTTGTGATGGAAGAGCAGGCACTCGGCCCCCACAGCGCGTTCGATGTCGCTTCACGCAAGACTGCCTTCGAGGAGTTGGCGCAGCGCAGCTATCCGAGGAATATGGCGGCTCGGGAGGCCATCTTTTCCACCGATTTCGACGCACGCTTCAGTACGGGGCTGGAACTGATCATCGCAGGCGTCAAGCAGCAGGCCGGCGAGCCCCCCAGCAAGGCTGCTCCATCCCTGAATGCAGGCAAGAGCGTCACCAGTCCGGCGAGAAGACGTTCTGAACGTGGCGGATAATGGAAGCCTGGCGCGCCCGATTCGCTTATAAAAATCATCCCGCCGTGCGTTTCAGGCGAGTCGTAACTGAGAACGTTTCTGCGGGATGGATGGTCACCGATACCTCGAACGTTTCCCCCGCTTCGTCGATATAGCGGCGCACGATCTTCAGCACAGGCGATCCCAGCTCCAGCCCCAGCGCATGGCCGATGCGCGTGTCCCGCAGCGTCGAAGCTCGTACGTCCTGCTCGATCTCGGCAATCGGTCGACCGTGGCGTGATTCGATCAAGGAACTGACCAGCACGTCCGGCATGCCGCGCACGATCGGCCCGATATCGGCATAGCCGGCATCGATATAGATGTCGGTCCACGCCATCGGTGCGGCGCTGGCGTCCTCGTCCAGCCGTACGCTCGAAATGCGCAGCCACAGCGTATCGGGCGTGCCGCCCAGATCCGCCGCTACCTCCGCCGGCGCGGTCACCGTTTCCACCGACTGCACCACCCGGCGGTGCGTTTCGCCAAATTGCATCAGGTCTTCCACGGACGCCAGCGTCGGCTTGAACACGGCCTTCGGCCGCATGGCTTCCACGCGTGTGCCGACGTTCTTGCGGCGCGATACCAGCCCCATGTCCTGCAGTTCTTGCAGCACCGCGCGAATCGTGTAGCGGCTGGCCTGGTACTGCTCGCATAGCTCGAACTCTGTGGGCAGCAGCGTCCCCACCGGGAAGCGACCTGAGGTGATGCCGTCCAGCAATTGCCCTTTGATGTCTGCAGCGTTTGATTTGCTCATTGGCCTTTCACAGCACTTTTATGGTGACCTGAAGCGCGCCCCCTTTCAGGGTTAACACGCATTCCCAAGATATGTTCGAACATATTTAATGACGGATATGTTCGAACATATTCAAGTTTCCGCCTGATTTCCACAAGGTCCGTCATGCCCCACTACACGATTCCTGCTGCCAGTACCGTCGTTGATTCCGCGCTGTTTCGCGATGCCTTCGGCACCAAAGCCATGCGCGAGATCTTCTCGGATGGCGCGCTCGTACAACGCTACATCGACGTTGAAGTCGCCCTGGCCAGGGCAGAGGCGCGTACGGGCGTCATCCCCGAACAGGCGGCCGAGGTCATTGCCCGGGAAAGCCGTATCGAGCGTATCGACTTCGACCACATGCGCGAAGAAACCGATATTGTCGGCTATCCGATCCTGCCGCTGGTGCATCAGTTGGTGGCAATGTGTGGCGAGGCCGGCCGCTATGTTCACTGGGGTGCCACCACCCAGGACATCATGGACACCGCCGTGGCCTTGCAGGTGCGGGACGCGCTCGACAGCATCGAAGCCGATATCCGCACCTTGCGCGGCATTCTGGCCAGCCTGGCCGTCAAGCACCGCGACACCCCGATGGCTGGCCGTACCCACCTTCAGCAAGCCTTGCCGGTGACCTTCGGCTACAAGGTTGCCATCTGGCTGGCGATGTTCGACCGCCACCAGCAGCGCCTGGCCGAACTGCGCCCGCGTGTCGCCGTGGTCGAGTTTGCAGGGGCCGCGGGCACGCTGGCGTCGCTGGGCGAGAAGGGGTTGGAGGTCCAGCGCGCGCTGGCGCAGGAACTTGGGCTGGGCGTTCCGGCTACCACCTGGCACGTGGCGCGCGACGGCTTCGCCGAGGCGGTGAACCTGTTGGCGCTGATCACCGGCTCGCTCGGCAAGATCGCGCTGGACATCATGATCATGGCCTCGACCGAGTTTGCCGAAGTCTATGAGCCTTTTGTCAAGGGGCGGGGTGCCAGCAGCACCATGCCGCAGAAGCGCAACCCGATCTCGAGCGAGCTGATGCTGGCCGCCTCGAAGGCCGTGCGCCAGCACGCCGGCCTGATGGTGGATGCACTGGTGCAGGATTTCGAGCGCGCCACCGGACCCTGGCATGCCGAGTGGATCGCCATCCCCGAGAGCTTCATCCTGACGGCCGGCGCACTCCACCAGGCCAAGTTCGCGCTTGGCGGACTGATCGTCGATGCTTCTCGCATGGCCACGAACCTCGGCATTTCCAAGGGCCTGATCGTGGCCGAAGCCGTGATGATGCGCATGGCCCCGCACATTGGCCGGCAGCAGGCCCATGACGTGGTCTACGACGCTTGCCGCACCGTGAACGAGCAGGGCGGCACGCTGGCCGAAGCGCTCCTCGCGCTGCCCGCCGTGACGCAGCACTTCGACCGCGAAGACATCGAACACATGGTGGACCCGGTGAACTACCTCGGCCTGGCGCCGCAAATGGTAGATCGCGCCATTGCGCTGTCCGGCGAAGTGGCCTGAAGTCGCACGCCCCGGTTCGCAGGAGACATGGATGAATCCTTCTTCCACTCACGCGCCGATCGAGGCGACACCCAAGCGGCTGCCGTGGCATCGCCGTCTTGGTTAATCCCGACGGCGTGCCGCTGGGGCGGGCCATGGCCCGCTGACCATCCCTCTACAAGACGCATACAGGAGACAAAGCATGCAACCCTTCACCAACTTCGTGCGTGCCGCACTGGCCGTCGCTATGCTCGCCGCCACGGCGTCGGCCCATGCCCAGGCGTGGCCGACCAAGCCGATCACATGGATCGTCCCGTTCGCGGCCGGTGGCCCCACCGATGCGCTGGCCCGCAATATTGCAGAACGCGTGTCGCGCGAGCTGGGGCAGTCGATCGTTATCGACAACTCCCCCGGCGCAGGCGGTACGGTCGGGGCGGCCAAGGCGGCCCGCGCGCAGGCCGACGGCTACACCATGCTGGTCGGGCACATGGGCTACATGGGCGCTGCCCCCGCGCTGTACAAGAAGCTGCCCTATGATCCGGTGAAGGATTTCGCCCCGGTGTTTCGCTTCCCCGATACGCCGATGGTGTTGATGGTTCGCAAGGACCATCCGGCCAGGGACGTGAAAGCGCTGGTCGAGTACGGCAAGCAGAACCCGGGCAAGTTGTTCATCAGCAATGCGGGCATGGGCTCCACCTCGCACCTCATCGCGGCGATGTTTGCTTCTGCGGCGGGTATCAAGGTTTCGCTGGTGCCTTACAAGGGCGCAGGACCCGCACTGATCGATGTGATCGGCGGACAGGTCGATGGCATGTTCGACCAGACCAACACGGCCTTGCCGCAAATCACGGAAGCGAAGGTCCGTGCCCTCGCCGTCACCTCGGCAACGCGGGTGGGGCAGCTCAAGGACGTGCCGACGCTGGCGGAAACGGTGGCCCCCGGTTTCGAAGCGGCCACGTGGTACGGCATATACGCCCCGAAGGGAACGCCGCAGCCGGTGATCGACAAGGTGCAGGCCGCCTACCTGAAGGTCATGAATGACAAGGCATTCACGGACCGCCTGTCCGCGCAGGCCATCCAGATGTTGCCGGCGGGCAAGTACACCGCCAGCGCACTCGGCAAACATACCGAGAGCGAGGTGGCGCGTTGGAAGGTGCTCGCGGCCAAGGCAAATATCTCGCTGGATTGAACGATGATAAAGACTCGCGTAGAGCACGACGCCTTTGGTCCGGTTGACATTCCGGCTGACCGGTACTGGGGCGCCCAGACCCAGCGCGCCTTGGCCGTGTTCGACATCGGCACCGAGCGGTTCCCGGCATGCCTGATTCATGCGTTCGGCCTGCACAAGATGGCGGCGGCGGTTGCGAATCTGAAGTGCGGGGAACTCGAGCCCGGCTTGGCCCAGGCCATCGTCGCCGCCGCGGCCGAGGTGCGCAGCGGTGCCTTCGATGCACACTTTCCGCTGACCATCTGGCAAACGGGGTCTGGCACCCAGACCAATATGAACGCCAACGAGGTCATCGCCAATCGTGCCAACGAGCGGCTGGGCGAGACGCTGGGCACGAAGCGTCCGGTCCATCCCAACGACCACGTCAACCGCTCGCAGTCGTCCAACGACAGCTTTCCGACCGTGATGCACCTGAGCGCCGTGATGGAGCTCGAAGACCGTCTGCTGCCGGCGCTGGGCGCGCTGCGTGCCAGTCTGCAGTCGCGCGCGGCAGCCTTTGCGGACATCCTCAAGTTGGCCCGCACCCATCTGATGGATGCGGTGCCAACCACGCTGGGACGGGGCTTCGAGGCTTTCGCGGCCCAGGTGGGCCATGGCATCGAGCGGGTGGAAGCTACGATGCCGCGCCTGCTGTCCCTGCCGCAGGGAGGCACGGCGGCAGGCACGGGGCTCAATGCGCCGGCAGGTTTCGCCGAGGCATTCTGCGCCGAGGCGAGTCGCTTGACCGGCCTGCCATTTCGTCCGAACCCATGCAAGGTCGAGGGCATGGCCGCACACGATGCGCTATTGGAATTGTCCGGCGTGTTGAACGTCATCGCGGTCTCTTTCATCAAGATCGCCAATGACCTGCGCTGGATGAGTTCCGGCCCGCACTGTGGCATCGGAGAGCTTGTCATGCCGGATGAGGGCCTGACATCGTCGATCATGCCGGGAAAGCGCAATCCGACCATCGCCGAGGTCATGGTGCAGGCGGGCATGCAGGTTGCCGGCAACCATGTCACCGCAACCATGGCAGGGGCATCCGGCAGCTTCGAACTTAATGTGGCCAAGCCGGTGCTCATCTACAACGTGCTGCAGTCGATCCGTGTGCTTGCCGATAGCGCCCGTACCATGGCAGAACGGGTGATTCCCGCACTGGAACCCGATCGTGACCGACTGGCGCGCCAGCTTGACGCTCCGCTCCTGGCAGCTACCGCGCTCAATCCGCATATTGGCTACGATCAGGCGGCGCGGATCGTCGCACATGGCAAGGCTCACGGTTGTACCGCACGCGAGGCGGCCGTCAGCCTCGGAATCCTGAGCGGCGACGAGTATGACCGTCTCGTTGATTTGCGGCGCATGGCACAGGGGGCGGGATAACCCGGGCAGACTGCGTTTTTTGGCTGTAATCCTGCTTGCCGCAGCGCCTACGTCGTCTCATTCGCCTGGTCCTTGAGCCATTCTCTAAAGACCTGCAGCGATGGCAGTTGCGCGGACTCTTCCGAGTACACCAGGTAGTAGCCTTTCGGATAGCGCCATGTACGACGCGACAGGCGTTTCAATCGGCCGAGCGCAATCATGTCGTCGGCCATGTAGGGTGGTAGTAGCGCTACGCCCATCCCGGCAACGGATGCATTTAACGCCATCGACATGATCTCGTAGCGAGGGCCTTCGCGCGTGGCTTCGCCCTCGATGCCTTCGAGCCTGAACCATTCGTCCCAGGCGTCGGGCAAGGTCTGATGGTGAATCAGCGCCGAGCGGGGCGTATCCGGGCTGATGGTCTTGCCATGCCGGCGGATCCATTCCGGTGCGGCGTAAGGCGACAGCATCAGCGGCAGCACAAATTCATTGTGAAGTCCTTCGCGCTGTCCATCGCCAAACTCCAGCGACGCGTCCACCGTCGTGGTGCGGAAGTCCACTGGCCCGACGCGCGTGCCGAGATTCAGTGTGATCTCGCCGTGGTCTCTTGTGAAACCGGGCAAGCGGGGAATCAGCCAGTACGTGCCGACGGATGCGCCGGCCGATAGCGAAAGCGCGCCGCCCCGGCCCTTCAGCGCCATCACATTGGCCGTCGCGCGTTCCAGCCTTTGCAGTAGCGGCGCAACCTCGTTCAGGTAGTAGCGGCCGGCGTCGGTCAACACCAGCGCATCGCGCCGGCGCGTGAACAGCCTGACGCCGAGCCTGCCTTCCAGCGTCTGGATCTGCCGGCTTACTGCCCCCTGCGTGAGCTGCAGCTCCCTTGCTGCGGCGGTGAAGGAATGCAGCCGCGCGCTGGCCTCCAGACACAGCAGTGACATCGTGGAGGGGGCGCGTACGTGGAAGTTCATGGGGGCAAGGGGAGGCTGGCCAACTGGAGGTCAGTACGGACATCCATGAGAATACCTCATGCCAGCCCCAGGAAACGTGGCTTGTCCAACGCCGCTTGCGAACCTACGATTTGTCGGGCACACGGGGTTTCCCACGACAAGAGAGACGCAGGAGAAAGGCCAATGACCACGAGACGCTTTACGCGGCGCGAGATGATGAAGCTGGGTCTCGCCGCCGCATCACTGGCCCTGCCGGGGCTGTCACGGGCCGCCGGGTGGCCCGCGCGGCCAATCCGGCTGGTCGTGCCGTCCGCCGCCGGCGGCTCGCCGGATGCGGTATGCCGGATCCTGGCCGAGGAGCTTTCGGTGGCGCTGGGACAGCCCATCATCGTCGACAACAAGCCGGGCGGGGCAGGCAACGTCGGCATGGTGGACCTGGTCAATGCCGCCGCGGATGGCTACACGATCGGTTACGGCAACGTCGGCACGCTTGCCATCAACAAGTCGCTGTTCCGCAAGCTGCCCTACGATCCGGACAGGCAACTCATGCCGGTAGCCTTGCTTGGCTATGTCCAAAACGCATTGGTGGTGCGCAAGGACCTGGGCGTGAACAGCGTCCAGGCGCTTGTCGCGCTGGCCAAGGCCAAGCCCGGTACGCTGACGATGGGGTCGGCCGGCAATGGCACGACCGGGCATCTGAGCGGGGAACTGTTCAAGAGCATGACCGGCACATCGATGACTCACGTGCCGTATCGCGGCAGTCCGCAAGCGATTCAGGACCTGATGGGCGGGCAGGTCGACCTGATGTTCGACAATCTCAGCTCGATCTCGCCACATATCAAGGCGGGCCGGCTCAGGGCGCTGGCCGTGACCGGCGCGCAACGGAGCGGCCTGTTCCCCGACATTCCAACGCTGGCCGAATCGGGCGTGCCCGGTTACGACATTGTGGCCTGGGGCGGCATCGTGGTGCCGGCGAAGACGTCGCCAGACATCGTCGCCGGGCTGAACCGGGCCATTAATGCCTGCCTGGCAAAGCCGGCGGTGCGCGACCGCTATGCCGCCATCGGCTTCGAGACGCTGACCGGCCCGCCCGCGCGGCTGACCGAGCGCGTGACGCGCGAGACGCCGCTCTGGGCTGGCGTCATCAAGCGCTCCGGCGCGCAAGTGGACTGACCTGTCAAACCTTATCCCCCGGAAACGCATCATGAAGACTTCCATTCGCGCATGCCTGGCGTGGCTCGCACTGACGCCTTTGTTCGCACTGCCCGCGGCCGCCCAACAGGCCAAAGGCCAGCCCGAGCCGTCCGGCAATGCCCGCAAGCCCGGCGTTGTCATCCTTGCCACCGGCGGCACGATCGTCAGCTCCACGCGCTCGCCTACGGACATGGCCAATTACAGCGGCGCCCTGGCCGGCGTCGATGCGCTGCTGAAGGCCGTGCCGCAGATTCACGACTACGCCAACGTAAGGGCCGAGCAGATCGTCAACGTCGGCAGCAACGTCATTACCAGCGAAAACATTCTCAACCTGGCCAAGCGGGTGAACGCCTTGCTCGCGGAACCTGAGGTGGCGGGCATCGTCGTGACGCACGGCACGGACACGATGGAGGAGACGGCATATTTCCTGAGCCTCGCCACGCGGTCGAGCAAGCCGGTCGTCATCACGGGATCGATGCGGCCTGCGACTTCGCTCAGCGCGGATGGCCCGGTCAACCTGCTCGACGCGGTCATGGTGGCCGCCGATCCAGGCTCGCGCGACCGCGGCGTCATGGTGGTGATGAACGACCGCATCAGCGCGGCGCGCTACGTGACCAAGATGAACACGCTGAACGTCGACACGATGGGCGCGCTGGAGCAGGGCTACCTTGGCGCCATTGCCGGCGAGCGCGTGATCTATTACTTCGAGCCGGCACGCGCCAAGGGCGAACTGTACTTCGACGTGTCTGCCGTCACCAAGCTGCCGCAGGTGGAGCTGGTCTATCGCTACCAGGGGCAGGAAATGCAGCTCGTGCGCGATGCGGTGGCGGAGGGCGCGCAGGGCGTGGTCATCGGGTTCACCGGCAATGGCAATGCCAGCACCGACCACGAAGCCCTGATTCGGGAGTTCGGCAGCAAGGGGATTCCGGTTGTCCGCAGCTCCCGTGCGGTGAGCGGCATCGTAACGCCGAAGCTGTCGGGCAGCATGGCCACCGGCAGCCTGTCCGCGCAGAAGGCACGCATCCTGTTGATGCTGGCGCTGACCCAGACCCGCGACCTGGGGCAGATCTCAGAGTTCTTCGCGCAACAATGAATTCCGGGGCAAGCGCATGACCACGAAGCTGGATCTGATTATCGAAGGCGGCACCGTCATCGACGGTACTGGGGCACCCCGTTGCCGCCTGGACGTGGGTATCGCGGGGGACCGCATCGTTCGCCTTGGCGATCTGTCGGGTGTCCCGGCGGCCGGACGCTTCGATGCTTCCGGGCACATCGTGGCCCCCGGCTTCATCGATGTGCATACGCATGATGACCGGCTCCTGCTCGATGCGCCGGAAGGTCCGCATCCGAAGCTGTCGCAAGGCGTAACGACCGTCATCACCGGCAATTGCGGGATCAGCCTGGCGCCGCTGCAATCGGCCGGGACGCCGCCGGCGCCGCTCGACCTGCTGGGGACAGGCGGCTGGCGATACGAGAGCTTTGGCGACTATCTGGACGATCTGGAGGCGTCCGGGCCGGCGCTCAATGCCGCCTGTCTGGTCGGGCATTCGACGCTGCGGGTCAGGCGCATGGACCGGCTCGACCGGGCCGCCACGGCAAGGGAGCAGCAGCTCATGGCGGCAGATCTCGACGCGGCGCTCGCGGCGGGTGCCATCGGCATGTCCACCGGCCTTTATTACCCGCCTGCCAGGGCGGCGGACCCCGCCGAAGTGATCGCCGTCGGCGCGCCGCTGAGCAAGGCCCAGGGCATCATCACGATGCATATCCGGGATGAGGGCGACGCCATCGTCGACGCATTGGCCGAAGCGCTGCAGATCGGCCATGCGCTCGGCATCGAGACCGTGCTGTCCCACCACAAGCTGGTCGGCAAGGCCAATCACGGGCGATCCGTGGAAACGCTGGCCATGATCGAAGCTGCCGCCAGCAAGCAGTCGGTCTGCCTGGACTGCTACCCGTACAACGCATCGTCAACCATGCTGCTGCCGGCACGGATTGCACAGTCGGATGATGTCCGGGTGACATGGTCCAAGGCCGATCCCAGCGCGGCCGGGCGGTCACTCTTTGCATTGGCGCGGGAGCGGGGGACATCGCCCGAGGCGCTTGCCGAGGCCCTGCAACCGGCGGGCGCCATCTATTTCGCCATGAGCGAAGACGATGTGAGCCGCATCCTGCGGTACCCGGCCACGATGGTCGGTTCCGATGGCCTGGCACATGACGTGAGTCCGCATCCTCGGCTTTGGGGAACCTTTCCTCGCGTACTGGGCCACTATGCGCGAGATCGGGGACTCTTTTCGCTGGAAATCGCCGTCCACAAGATGACCGGGCTGAGCGCGGGCCGCTTTGGCCTTGCCGGGCGAGGTATCGTCGCTGAGAACCACTATGCCGATATTGTCGTGTTCGACGAGCAATCGGTGGCCGACTCGGCGACATTTGACCAGCCGACGGCAGTGAGCACCGGTATCAAGGCGGTGTTCGTTAACGGAAAGCTGGCCTGTCAGGACGGCGAATCCAGGGACCTGCACGCGGGCAGTGTGCTGCGACACCGGCGCGCAATATAGAACGTGTGGTGCATCAATGGTCCCGGAATTCCGGGCTGCCGGCCACGCGATTGTGTCTACGTGGCATCGCCGGCTTCCGTTCCCGCGTCATCGCGGTATTCGAGCAGGTCTCCCGGCTGGCAATCCAGCACCTTGCAGATGCGTTCGAGCGTATCGAAGCGGATGCCCTTCACCTTCCCCGATTTCAGCAGGGAAAGGTTGGGCTCGGAGATTCCGATGCGCTGTGCCAGCTCGCGGGACTTCATCTTGCGCTCCGCTAGCAGCACGTCAAGTCTGACCAATACCGTCATTGTTCCTCAGACAAAGCCCTTGTTTTCTTCGGCTATCCGAACGGCTTCCAGCATCGCCCACGCGATTGCGAGCAGCAGGCCACCGAGCAGGCTGACGAAGTAGTCGCTCAGCGTGATTGCGATTATCCAATAGGGTTTGCCGGGCACGCCCACCAGCGCCACGCCCGTCAGCAGCCGGATCAGCGGGATCGCCGGCCCCATGGCCGTCAATGCCAGCGCCATGCGACGCAGTCGGATGGCCGTGTCGATTGTCAGCACTTCACCGCGTCCGAACGCCACGAACATCCGCCGCGCCTGGTGCAGTACGCAGATTAACAGGGTCAGCCCGATACCGGTGGCAAGAAAGCCGGCTGCCCGGTGCATCGGCAACACCTGCACGGGATATGCGGTCGATGCGTGCGTGATCCCGCGCACCACGCGCTCCAGTTCCGCTGCAGACGACCCGAACCATATCCATGCGGCACTGACCAGGGCCACTGCGCCGCCGAATGTCGTCAACCGCTGCATCGTGCGCGACAGCGTGCGAATCCGGTGCAGCGCAGCGCCTTCAGGGATTGGGGAGGCGGACGAAACGAACATGCAGATACTCCGTTCGAAAAAGAGTTGCGAAAGCCATGCATTGTATTGTACAACAGCAATGTTTTATCGTTTTACATTAATTTTTTCATACAAAAGGTAAAGCATGCCGACTTTCGCCCAAGCCCGAACATCCCTCGGCGCGGTCTCTCTCGCTCTCGCGCTGCTCAGTGCCACGGCCCCTGAGGCGCGGGCACAGCAGCAGGCTTCGCCGTCCGACGAATTCTGGTACGTCGGCGGAGATCTTGGTTACTCCCGCCAGAAATTCAGCACTGACCGTCCGGGATGGTCGGGCGTATCGTCCAACAACCTGGCGGTAGGCTTCCGCGGCGGATACCAGTTCTCGCGTTATGTGTCGGTCGAGAGCACGGTTTCCAGCCTCGGTGCCGTGGAAGCGGAATCGGGCGGCAGCAAGGACAAGTTCAGCATCGGCGCGTGGACGGCCAGCGTGGTCGGCCATCTGCCCGTGACCGAGCGATTCTCGCTGCTAGGCATCGCGAGCGTGGGCTGGGTGGATGGTGATCGCTCGGGTGACGTCGAATCGAGAAACCGGTCGTCCGGGCTGCTCACGCTGGGGGTCGGCGCCCTCTATGCATTCTCACCGAACTGGCGCTTGCGCGGCCAGTACACGAACTTCGGCAAGCTGAGCTGGAAAGGCAGCAACGATGCCGCTGTAAAGAGCCAGACCTTCACACTCGGTCTCGACTACATGTTCCGATAGCGGGCGCTCCGGCCCGGCATCAGCATTCGAACAATCCGCTGTTGGGCCAGCTTCGATACTATCCCTCCCGCTCACCGGCGGCCTCTGACCAAGGGGCAGCCTCAGAACCAGGAAGAAGTGGTGACACTATTAATGCCTTCTACGATGGCCTCGCGGCGTCGCTGCAGTTATCCATGACCTACAAACTCATCGCGTTTGATTTCGACGGTACGTTGGCCGATTCGATGGAGTGCTTTCTGCAAGCCGTTGACGTCGCATCCCGCAAACATGGGTTTCGCCCGCTCGAAGGCGATCTGCTCGAGCAAGCGCGCAGCAGCTCCGCGCAAAACACCATGCGGCTGCTTGGCGTGCCGCTGTGGAAGGTGCCTGCCATTACCATCGATGTAAGGCGGCTGATGCACGAGCGCATCGCGCAGGTTTCGCTATTCCCGAACGTGGCCAAGACACTGAATGCGCTGGCGCGGCGTGGTATCAGCCTCGCCGTTGCCACGTCGAACGGCGAAGACGTCGTGCGCACCGTCCTAGGTCCCGCCGTCTGCGAACAGATCAGCCATTTTAGCTGCGGCATTTCGATGTTCGGCAAGACGCGCAAGCTTCGGGCCTTGGTCTCTTCCGCTGGTGTGCGTCCGGACCAGGCTTTGTATGTCGGCGACGAGATCCGCGACGCGCAAGCCGCCAGTGCCGCCGGCATGGCGTTCCGCGGCGTAGCCTGGGGCTACACGGCGGCGGCGGCGTTGCAGTTGCACTGCGCGACACCACTGCTTGCACGCCCGCAGGACCTGCTTGATTTGTCCCGCACCTGAACCATCAGTCCGCGTGTACGCCGTGATGGCACGGTAGCACTGCCGCGCGCTTCCCAGGAACCGCCGCCAGCGTCTGGCGGATGCCTTGCGCATATGGCGTCTTGTGGATTGGCCCGATCAGCTGCTGCAGCGCCGAGTCGTCCATGATCAGCGGCTCGGTCATCAGGTAGTGCATCTCCACCATCTCGCGCATGAAGGGGTTGAACAGGCCGATGAGCCGCAGCATCGTCTTGCCCGCCACGCGCAACCTCAGCTTCGTGCCGGTCTGGCGCTCCATTTCCGCGACCAGGTCGCGCTGGGTCGTCGTACCGGCACCCCCGAGGTGCCAGATCTTGCCGAAAGCGGCGGGTGTATCGGCAAGCCGTGCGACCACCGGGCCGACATCCGGCACGAACACGAACTCGTGCGGGCGGTCGATCGGGCCGATCATGTCGGCTGTGCCGCCATGCACCGCTGCCTGTGCGGCGCGATGCAGCAGGCTGGCCTCCACGCCGGGGCCGTAGAAATCCGGCAGGCGCAACACGGTCGCGCGGATGCGGCCGTCGGCATGGGCCTGCATCAGCAGGTCCTCCTGGGCCTTGCGCATGCGGCCTTTAAAAGTGTGCGGTTCGCGGGGATGGCTTTCGCGTACCGGGTTGGACCTCGCCCGTCCGTAGGGATACACGGTACCAATCAGGATCAACTGTCTGACGCCGGCGGCCACCGCTCCATCGAGAGTCTGGCGCATCAGCTTCGGGTGCAAGTCGAACTGCCAGTAGTCCACGCCGACCATGTAGATCAGCGTGTCCACACCCTCCGCTGCGGCGCGCACCGAGGCCGGCGAATCCGGATTCCAGGTAACGATTTCGGCCAATGGGTCGGCGCCGAAGGCTTCGCGCAGGCTGGCGTCATTGCGGCCGACGACGCGGTAGGCGCGGCCTTGGCTGCGCAGAGCCGAGGCGATGCTTTGGCCAATGACGCCGGCGGCGCCGAACAATGCGATCCTGGACATGGTGGATTCCTTTGGGTTGGGCGAACGGGTTGCGAATCACTGCAGTGTGCGCATGGACAGGGGAAAAGAAAATTGCCTAGAATCCGCTAGCAGCTAAACAAATTTGCATACCATGGCCGACAGCGAACCGAATTGGGAGTGGTACCGCAGCTTTCTCCAGGTGATGGAGACTGGCTCGCTATCCGCGGCGGGGCGGGCGTTGGGCCTGACGCAACCGACCGTAGGGCGGCACATTGACAACCTCGAGGCGGCTCTGGCGCTGACGCTCTTTACCCGATCCTTTGATGGCTTCGCGCCCACGGACGCCGCACTGGAACTGAGGCCCTATGCCGCCGGCATCGCTGCCACGGCGGCCGCCCTGCGCCGGGCCGCGAGTGGCCACGGAGCCGGCGTGCGAGGCACGGTCCGAGTGACGGCCAGCGAAGTCATCGGCGTCGAAGTGCTGCCGCCGGTCCTGGCCGCGCTGCATGGCGAGCATCCGGAACTGGTGATCGAGCTGGTGTTGTCGAACCGGGCCGACGATCTGCTGCATCGCGAGGCGGACATTGCGGTACGCATGTTCCAGCCGGTGCAGCAGGCACTGGTGGCCAAGCGCGTCGGCAGGATCGAGCTCGGCCTGCACGCCCATAAGCGTTACCTTGCGGCCCGGGGCGTTCCCAGGTCGATGGAGGCATTGTCCGCCCACGCGCTGATCGGCTTCGATCACGAGAACGCCTATATTCGCCGGTTCCAGGAAAAGGTCCCTCAGTTTTCGCGGGACCGCTTCGCTTTCCGGGCCGACAGCGACCTGGCTCAATTGGCGGCTATCCGCGCCGGCCTGGGCATCGGTGTGTGCCAGTCGGCGCTGGCCGCGCGGGACAGCCAGCTGGTGCGGGTCCTCCACCGCCAGTTCTCGCTGACGATGGACACCTGGATTGCCATGCATGAAGACCTGCGGGCAAGCGCGCGCTGCGCCGTGACCTTCGCGGCACTGGCGGCAGGATTGTCCGCTTATAGCAAGAGCGCGTAGCTCCCCCGGGTCTGTTTTGGATACTAGTGGCGGCTGGCGACGGCGGCGTTGATTAGCGCTGCCTCGGCGCGGGCGTCGGGAACTCCGATCACCAAGCGGGCCAAGTCATTTCGTTCCAGCTCGATCACGATGGTCTGCAAGTTGCGCGACGTGTAGACGAACTGCTTGTCGCCGTCCTTGATAAAGGTGCCGGCGGCGATCAGGCCCGGGAAGTAGGTGCCTGGAAGGCGCAGGCCTAGCGCTCTGCCATCGAAGCCATTGTCTTCGGTAGCGCCGCGAACCTGCGCCAGCGGCACACGAAAGCCGCGGCGCAGCGACCAGATCGATTCCCACGGTGTCAAGCGGACAACAAGTTCGCGGTCGGTTAATTCAAGTCGAGGCATCGCTACTCCTTGTTGGGATCGAGAGGGGGCAGGTGACCGAGCAAACGAGCGCCGAGCAGCTCGGCAGCATCTTGTCCATAAGCGTGCAGGGCGTCCCGGCAACGGGCAGCGATCGGCAGATCGGCCGGTGCGAGTTCGCGCAGGGCGGTGATGAGGAGATCGAGTGCGGCCGGGTCCCGGTACCATTCGCCGACAAGAACCCGGTCCAGCACCTTTTCGAAGAGGCCGCGCTTGGAACCGAATGCCTTGTACAGGCTGCCTCGTTGCAACGCCGTGGCCTCCACCAGGTCGTCCACCGAGCAGGCGTTGTAGCCAATACGGCCGAAAACCTCCGCCGCGCAGGCGATAACAACGTCTTCGTCGAACGTCCTTGGTCGACCCATGCAACACCATTGACCTGTTATGGAACGATTGTTCAATAACGCCAGTGTGGGGGTTTTTGAACGACCAGTCAACAACGCTCCGAGTGAATGCTATCGTCGCGAGTGCTGAGATGCTCGTTGAAGGTCAGGTTATGGCAGAACCATTGTCTCAAGGATGCCAAGTGGATGGCTTCGCGGTCTGCCCGCGGGAGCCGGAGATCAGATACGACATTTCGCGGCCCGCAGCCAGCATCAGTTCGGCGTATTCGCTCAGCTTGTCGCGCGTCAGGCGGCTGATCGGGCCAGAGATGCAAAGCGAGCCTGCCAGCGTCCAGTTGATGCCAAACACGGGAACTGCAATGCTGGAAACTTCTGGCTCGCGCTCCCCCATGGAGATGAAATAGCCGTCTTTGCGGATCGTTTCGTAGGGCTCGCCCATTTCACCGGCAAAGGCCCGCAAAACACGGCCGGGGGCGCCAATCAACGGCAGCCTTTCACCTACGCGCACGTGGTGTCGCACCGCGCCGGGCCCTTCCACACGCACCAGGCAGGCCCGCGTGTCGCCCTCCCTGACGTAAAACGCGGCACTCTCTCGAGTCTCGTACGAGATGCGTCGCAACACCGGTTCGACCGTTTCGCTGACGCGAAATGCGGCCTGATAGCGTGCGCCGAGCCATCCCGCCGCAGCGCCGAGTCGCCATTGGCCATCGTCCCTTTGCACCAGATATTCGGATTGAGCGAGCGTCCTCGCGGTGCGCAAGACGGTTGATTTGCCCATGCCGACGCGACGACTGAGTTCAGCGAGCGTGAGCGCGGAGTCGTCCGCCGAAAACGCTTCCAGGATCTGCAATGCCCGCGTCACTGCGATGATCGTGTCTTTATCGCCACTTTCCTTGGCGTCTTCCAAACCGGGCGACGTGTTCCGTTTCATGGCATGCGTTCCGTACGAGACAACGCGATTGTACACCTCGCAACGACTCCCTATAGTTAGCGGCATAGAACAAGGCTAATTACGGAGACAACCTTGAAACGGACTACCCGCCTTCTGGCCGCCTGCGCCATTTTCGGCCTACTGCCGCTGTCCGCAGTGGCCGAGACCTACCCCACCAAACCTATTCGCCTGATTGTGCCGTTCCCGCCGGGCGGAGCGCCGGATGCTTTCTCGCGCGCCATCGGGAATCAGATGAGCCGCGACCTTAAGTGGACGGTGGTCATCGAAAACAAGCCCGGCGCCGGGGGCAATCTGGGCATTGAAGCCGCTGCGAAGGCGGCGCCAGACGGTTATACGCTGGTGTTCGGCCAGACCAGCAACCTGGCCATCAATCCCTCGCTGTACAAGAAACTCCCGTACGACCCGGCCAAGGACCTGGCGCCGATCGGGCTGATCGCCTCCGCGCCACTGGCGCTCGTGGTGGCGGACAACTCCCCATACCGCAACCTCGGCGAAGTGCTGGCAGCAGCCAGGGCAAAGCCGGGCACCGTCACCTTTGGCACGCCAGGCAACGGCACCGTGGCTCATCTCGCCATGGAACTGTTGCAAAAGCAGGCCGGCGTGAAGCTGCAGCATATCCCTTACAAGGGCGCGTCGCAGGCGCTGACTGACGTGCTGAGCGGGCAGGTTGCCATCTATATTGGTTCCGTGCCGACCGTCATGGGGCAGATCAAGAACGGCAAGCTGCGCGGCCTGGCGGTGACCTCGACCCAACGCTCCGCCCAGCTTCCGTCGACGCCTACCGTCACGGAGGCCGGTGTGAAGCAGTTTGAAGCCGATACCTGGTTCGGCCTGCTCGCGCCCGCCGGCACGCCTGCGCCGATCCTGGAAAAGCTCAATGCCGAACTGAACCGCGCCCTGAAGACGCCTGACGTCAAAAACAAGATCGAAGCCGAAGGCGGTCGTGTCCTCGGCGGCAGCAGCACGGAATTCGCATCGTTGATGCAGAAAGACCTGGCCCGCTGGCGCGTGGTGGTCAAGGACTCCGGCGCCACCATCGACTGAGCGCCGACGCGCTCCCGTCACCAAGCACTTCCCAACCATTTCGCATCACTGCAGAACCTCCCGCCGTGGGTAACCAGGCGGGCGGCGGGATGCATTCGCACTTTTTCAGGAGCAACCATGTCCGCGCAACCGACCCTCCCTGATGTCATCCGTGATTTTGAACGAGTACCGGCCGAGATCGTCCGGCAGGCCTCGGAGTTCGCTTCATCCATTTTTGCTGACGTGGCCGGACGCCGCGGCGGCATGCACGGCCGCATTGCGCCGCTCAGCCCCACCAGCCGCTTCTGTGGCACCGCGCTGACGGTGGAAGTGCGACCGGGTGACAACCTGATGATCCATGCGGCCATGGCGCTGGCCCGCCCGGGCGACGTCATCGTGGTCGATGGCAAAGGCGACCAGAACAGCGCGCTGATGGGCATCATCATGGTCCAGCAGTGCATCGCGCTGGGCGTGACCGCCGTCGTGCTCGATGCCGCGTCGCGGGACGCCGATGAAATCCGGGATACGGGCTTCCCGATGTATTCCGTTGGCACCAACCCCAATGGCCCGACCAAGTTCGTGCCGGGCCGGGTCAACCACCCGATCCAATGCGGTGGCGTCAGCGTATGCCCGGGCGACCTGGTGATCGGGGACGGCGACGGGGTCGTGGTCATCGAACGCGATAAGGCGGCTTCGCTGATCGCCGCCGCGGCCGAGAAAGTAGCCGGCGAGCGCAAGCGCATCGACGGAATCAAATCGGGCAAGGCTTTGCGCCCGGCCTGGCTGGATGACGCGCTGCGCGCAGCGGGCGTGCTGAAGGCGGGGGAGGCACTGTGAGCGCCGCCAGCAAGCCTGTCATTGTGGTGACTGCGGCAAATCTCGCCCCGCAAGCCGTCGCCTTGCTATCCGATTACGAACTGATCTATGCCGGCAAGGCCGCCAGCGAAGAGGAAACGGCCGAGCTGTGTCGCCGCCATGCGCCTGTGGCGATCATCGTGCGCACCAGCAAGGTGGGTGCGATGGCGCTCGACGCGGCGCCGTCCATCCGCGTGTTGTCCAAGCACGGCAGCGGCATCGACAACATCGACCAGCAAGCTGCGCAGGCGCGTGGCGTGAAGGTGGTGGCGGCCGCCGGTGCCAATGCTGCGGCCGTGGCGGAGCATGCCATGGCGCTGTTGCTTGCCTGTGCGAAATCCGTGGTGCAGCTGGACCAGCGCACGCGCACGGGGCATTGGGACAAGGCGACGCACCAGAGCCTTGAATTGAAGGGGCGTACGCTGGGCCTCATCGGCCTGGGTGCGATCGGCCGCCGCTTTGCCCGCATGGCAACCGCCATGGACATGAACGTGCTGGGTTACGACCCCTTCGCTACAGAGGTACCCGGCGATATCCGTGCGGTCAGCCTGGACACGATCTGGCGTGAATCGGATGTCGTGTCGTTCCATTGCCCGCTCACCGCCGACAACCAGGGCTTGCTGGATGCCGAGGCATTGTCGGCCTGCAAGGACGGTGTCATCGTGGTCAATACCGCGCGTGGCGGCCTGATCGACGAGGCGGCACTGCTTGCGGCGGTGGAGAGCGGCAAGGTTGCAGCAGCCGGCCTGGATTCGCTGGCACAGGAGCCTCCTGCTCCGGACCATCCGTTCTTCCGTCATCAGAAGTTCGTGCTGAGCCCCCATATCGGCGGCGTGACCAGCGACGCCTACGTCAACATGGGCGTAGCGGCCGCGAAGAACGCGCTCGCGGTGCTCGGCGGGCGACGCTAAGGAGCGGGGCATGGCGTCAACTCAACTTCGCTGGAAGCGGCAGCCCGAAGGCAGTCATTGGGGCGAATTCGGCCCGGATGACCAACGCGGCCGGATGAACCTGGTCGACCGCGCCAAGGTGCTGCAGGGTGTGGCGGAAGTTCGCGAGGGCGTCACGTTCTGCCTGTCGCTGCCGCTGGACTACCCGGGCGGGCAAACGATGAACGTTCGCCGCCAGCCCCCGCGCCGCTTTGCCGTGCTGCGTGACGGCAAGAGCGCCGGGCAGCAAGGCTTCTGCTGGTCGTATCAGTCGGAAGACCCCGACCTGACCGATGTCGTCAACGACGACGTGGTGTTGATGAGCCTGCAGTACTCGACGCAATGGGACAGTCTTGCGCATGTTGGCAGCCATTTCGACGCGGATGGCGATGGCAAGGAAGAGCCGGTGTTCTATAACGGCTACCGGGGCGGCGAGGATGTCATCGCGGGCACTGAGATGCAGGCCACTGAACCGTGGGCGCGCTACGAGAATCCCGAAGCCCGCGCGCTCAGCATTGCGGTGCTGGCCGAGCATGGGGCGCAAGGACGAGGCGTCATGATCGACCTCGAGCACCACATCGGCCGCAAGCGCAACGCCGTCGGTTATGACGCGCTGATGCGCATACTCGAGGCCGACAAGATAGCGGTCGAACCGGGCGACATGGTGTGCCTGCATACCGGCTTTGCGGACACGCTGCTGTCGATGAACAGGATGCCCGACCTGCGCGTGCTGCATGAAACCGGGACCGGGCTGGACGGCCACGACAAGAAGCTGCTCAACTGGATCACCGACGTGCGGCTTGCCTGCCTGCTGGCAGACAACCCGGCCGTGGAGCTTGTCGTGCCCAAGCCGTTGACGCCATCGCCGATCCGTGGGCCCCGGCTGCCGCTGCACGAGCATTGCCTGTTCAAGAACGGCATTCATCTTGGCGAACTGTGGCACCTGACGCCGTTGGCGCGGTGGCTGCGGGCACATCGGCGCAGCCGCTTCCTGTTGACCGCACCGCCGCTGCGCCTGCCCGGCGCGGTCGGATCCCCGGCAACTCCCATCGCTACCGTTTGATTTTTTATCACATAAGAATCTGGAGTCGAGACATGTTCAAGCCCATCACTGCCCGGCTGCTTTCGCTCGCATTGCTTGGCCTCGGCATTTCGCCGAACGCGTCCCACGCCGCACCCGCAGCCTATCCGGACCGGCCCATCCGGCTGGTTGTGCCCTATCCCGCGGGCGGTGCCGCCGACACGGTTGCGCGTACTCTTGCCGCGCCGCTTGGCGCCAAGCTGGGCCAGACCATCGTGGTCGACAACCGTCCCGGTGCAAGCGGCGTGATTGGCGCGGGCGCGGTGGCAAAGGCCGCGCCCGATGGTTACACGCTGCTGCTCGATGCCACCGCGCATTCGGTCAATCCAAGCTTGCAGGCGCGCTTGCCATACGACACCGTTAAGGACTTCGCCCCCATCTCGCTGGTGGTGCTGGTGCCGAACCTGCTAGTGGTGCCGCCCGATTCTCCATTCAAGTCACCGAAGGACATTGTTAATGCCGCCAAGGCGAAGCCGGGCAAGCTGACCTATGCTTCAGCGGGACCGGGCACGGCACAGCACCTGGCGGCGGAGTTGTTCGGGCAGCAGTCGGGACTGAATCTGCTGCACGTTCCCTATAAGGGCGGCGCGCCGGCACTAAGCGACCTGATGGGTGGCCAGGTCGACATGATGTTCAGCAATATGGCGGCGTCATACCCGTTAGTCGCGGGCAAGAAGCTCAAGGTGCTGGCCACGACAGGCACGAAGCGGTCTGCCGCGTTGCCGGACACGCCCACGATTGCCGAATCCGGCTTGCCGGGCTATCAGGTCTACGAATGGAATGGGCTCTTTGCCCCGGCCGGTACGCCACAGGCGATTGTCGACCGGCTCAGCGCGCTGACGCGCGAAGTGCTCAACTCCCCGGAGGTTTCTCAGCGGCTCGCCGCCATCGGCGCCGAACCGGCCGGCTCGCGGCCCGAGGACTTCCGCAAGTTCGTCGAGGGCGAGACCGCGAAATGGGCCAAGGTCATCAAGCAGGGCAGCATCCGGGCCGAATAACGATTGGTCTGATGTCACGCGACCGAGAGCATCGACCGGGCCTTGGAGGCCGCTGGCCCCATCGATGTACTGAAGCCTTACGCGCCTGTCGCTCATGAAGTGTTCGCGGGATTCAGCCAGCTCTGCGCCGTGACGACTGCAACGGATGTCGCCGAAGGCGTCTGGGATGCCGCCAACGACACCTCTGATCGGCTGCACTTCCCGGCGGGTGCCGACGCCGTTGCACTGGCCCTGGCTGTGTGACGGCGAGCGTCGCCGCGACTCGCCTGGTGCGGCGGGCGGTCAATGTGGACGAAAGTAAGCGTCTCCGGCAAGGCACTTGCCCCACCGCGCGGCGCAAACTTGTCCCCTTGAAATTTGGCTGCCCAATTACTATTTTATTTTCGCTCAGGCAGTCGCGACCATTGCGCGCTGCGTGTTTCTGTTTGTTTGCCAGCAGCCTGGCAAGTGGATGGGAGCGCGTATGCCCCTTCGCTTCCTTGCTGCTTCGAAGGAGGTTACGACCATGAGCGATCCTTTCTTTGGAACCGACCTCTTCAGCGAACTCGACCGCATGCAAAGGCAGATGGCGAGTTTGTTCGGCGGCTTCCCATCCAGCATCCGCTCCGGCCGCTTCGGGGCATTTCCCCCGGTCAATATCGGTGCCACGGACGATTCCATCGAGATTGTCGCGTTCGCACCCGGGCTCAAGCCAGACCAGTTCGAGGTGTCGATCGACAAGGGCTTGCTGACCGTCAGCGGCGAGCGCGAAGCGGCGCCGGCTGCGGACGATCCCGAGGTCCGGCTGTATGCGCAAGAGCGATTCAGCGGCACGTTCCGTCGTGTGGTCGAATTGCCGCAGAGCGCCGACCCCGACAAGGTCCAGGCGCGCTATGCCAACGGCTGCCTGTCTATCAGTGTTGGCAAGCGCGAAGCCTCGAAGCCGAAGGCTGTCACGGTCCAGTAACGCGAGGAGAAAGCCATGAACGACACTACCCAAATGGTTGAGCGCAACCAGAACGCGGTGGCAAAGAATCAGGACGAGAGGTCGTCGCCGACGATGACGCTGCTCCCCGCGGTTGACATTGTCGAGGATGCCAGTGGCGTCACCCTTTGGGCCGACCTTCCGGGCGTGACGAAGGACAAGCTCGAGGTGAATGTCCACGACGGCAACCTCCATATCGAGGCGCAAGCGGTCGTGCCAACCCCTTCCGGATTGCGGATCCAGCACGCGGAAATTCGCCGGCCGCACTTCGCACGCGCTTTTTCGCTGAGTGCCGACCTTGACGCGTCGAAGATCGAGGCGAACTTGCAGGACGGCGTGCTCAAACTGACAATCCCGCGTCGCGACGAAGCGCGTCCACGCCGCATCCCAGTCAACGTGGCGTGAGTTGCAGTCTCCGCCGGGAACCGGTGGCGTCCCCAAGGGCGCCGCCGCGGTCCCGGCTGAGATTGGCTGGAGATGGACATCATGAGCAAGATCATCGGGATTGACCTTGGCACCACGAATTCGTGTGTGGCGCTGATGGAAGGCAACCAAGTCAAAGTGATTGAGAATTCCGAAGGCTCGCGCACCACCCCTTCGATCGTTGCCTATCTGAACGACGGCGAAATCCTCGTCGGCGCACCCGCCAAGCGGCAGGCCGTCACGAATCCAAAGAACACGCTGTTTGCGGTGAAGCGGTTGATCGGCCGCCGCTACGAGGAAAAGGAAGTGCAGAAGGACATCGGCCTGATGCCTTTCACGATCTTGAAGGCCGACAACGGCGACGCATGGGTCGAAGTGCAAGGCCAGAAGCTTGCCCCGCCGCAGGTTTCGGCTGAGGTGCTGCGCAAGATGAAGAAGACCGCCGAAGACTATCTCGGCGAACCCGTTACCGATGCCGTCATCACGGTGCCTGCGTACTTCAACGACAGCCAGCGTCAGGCGACGAAGGATGCTGGCCGCATCGCCGGGCTGGAAGTCAAGCGCATCATCAACGAGCCGACCGCGGCGGCGCTGGCGTTCGGGCTGGACAAGAAGGAAAGCCGCGACCGCAAGATCGCCGTGTTTGACCTCGGCGGCGGCACCTTCGACATTTCCATCATCGAGATCGCTGACGTGCAGGGCGAGAAGCAGTTCGAAGTGCTTTCGACGAACGGTGATACGTTCCTCGGCGGCGAAGACTTCGACCAGCGCATCATCGACCACCTCATCGGCGAGTTCAGGAAAGACCAAGGGGTCGACCTGTCGAAGGACGTACTGGCGCTGCAACGCCTGAAGGAGGCCGCGGAGAAGGCCAAGATCGAACTCTCGTCGAGCCAGCAGACGGAAATCAGTCTGCCGTACATCACGGCCGACGTCAGCGGGCCGCGGCATATGAACCTGAAGCTCACACGTGCCAAGCTCGAAGCGCTGGTCGAAGACCTGATCGAGCGCACGATGGAGCCGTGCCGCATCGCAATCCAGGATGCCGGTATCGCTGTCGAAAAGATCGACGACGTGATTCTGGTGGGCGGCATGACCCGCATGCCCAGAGTGCAGGAGAAGGTCAGGGCATTCTTCGGGCGCGAGCCGCGCAAGGATGTCAACCCCGACGAGGCGGTGGCAGTGGGGGCGGCAATCCAGGGCGCGGTACTAACGGGTGAGCGCAAGGATGTGTTGTTGCTCGACGTTACCCCCCTGTCGCTTGGGATCGAGACCCTGGGCGGCGTCATGAGCAAGATGATCGCCAAGAATACCACCATCCCGACCAGGTTCTCTGAGGTCTTCTCGACGGCCGAAGACAATCAGGCGGCGGTAACCATCAAGGTGTACCAAGGCGAACGCGAGATCGTTACGGGCAACAAGATGCTGGGCGAATTCAATCTGGAGGGCATTGCACCGGCGCCGCGGGGCATGCCGCAGATCGAGGTGACGTTTGACATCGACGCCAATGGCATTCTGCACGTGTCGGCGAAGGACAAGGCCACCGGCAAGGAGAACCGGATCACCATCAAGGCCAACTCGGGCCTGTCTGAAGGCGAGATCCAACGCATGGTGCGTGACGCCGAGGCTCATGCCGACGAAGACCATCGACAGCGGGAGTTGGTCGATGCGCGCAACCACGGTGACGCGCTGGCACACAGCTCGCGCAAGGCGTTAGCCGAATACGGAGAGAAGCTGGAGGCGGGCGAGAAGGAGAAGATCGAATCCGCAATCAAGGACCTTGAGGCGGCACTGAAGACCTCCGACAAGGCCGAGATCGAGGCCAGAGCGCAGGCCCTGGCCACGGCCTCGGCAAAACTCGGTGAAAAGGTCTATGCCGACATCCAGGCTCAGCCGGACACTGGCTCGGCTCGCGCCGCCAACGCGAAAGAGGCGAGCGCCGAGAAGAAGGGCGAGGACGTGGAGGATGTCGAGTTCAAGGAAGCGGGCGCCAAGCAGTAAATTTGCCGGCGTCGGTCAAACTTGATGCCTTCAAAAAACGGTTGTTTTCATACGTTTGCGCCGGTTCTGCGACGCAGCGGGAATGGTGGAAGGCGGGTTCCTGACCATATGGTGGCGTGGCCGGTGGCTGGGCCGCTGTGGTGGCAGCACTGGGACACGTCTGACGTAAATCGACCGCGTGGGGTTGGCACGCGCCGCAATACAGCGATCCCACGCGGTTGACGTTTCTGATGATCAGTTCTTCGCGTCGCTGGCCTGATCTAGCCGCGCTAGTGAAGCAAGCAGGCCATAACGAAATTGTGAGAAACCCGTGAGTGGATCGCCGCGTTAAATGACTTACGGCCACCTTGTCAACGCAGGACTCCGTTGTGTCTTGCCTCTGAAATCAGGAAAAGCGGAAGTTCTACGGTAAATCCGTTTTGCAGTACCCCTCTCACTGGACCGCAATGGGGTTCCCGTCTTGGTTGCAGTCCCGGTCACTATTTCAATTCGCATTGCATGCAGACTCCCGCTGGCATTCCCGGCGACGTCAAGGTATGCGAATTCCGCAGGCTGACAGGCAGAGAGGTCGTCGAAACGAGGGAAAAACCGTAACGCGAAAAGAAGCCGGGGCTTTTTGCGGTGGCGAGGACCGCGCGTTCGCAGCCCTCTGCACGCGCGCGCACCAGAACGGCAGATACCAGGTGTTTGGCAATTCCGCGAGCCCGATATGGGGGCAGCACCGCGACTGAACAGACGACTATCACTTGCGCGTGCCGCTCCGCTCCGGCACAGGCGACAACGCGCCCATCCATTAACGCAATGTGGAACGAATACTGCGGCAACAATGTGTTTTGCATTAATCCGCATTCGTCTAGCACCGCAGTAATGGCAGGCAGGTCCGCAACGGTGGCGGATCGAATCTGTAACGATCTAATCATTGCTGCACCAGCGCCCTCAAAGCGCCTTTATTCATGAGGCAGTTACTTAAGAGACAGCTCCACCATACCGTCACGCGGTTCATTTGCATACGTGTCCGAAATTCCGGACGGGTAGATCTAGGGGTAAATCCTTATAAAGCAGAAATGGATGTGCGGATCTGTGCGATGGATCTCGGACTCAGAGGTGGCGTCCTGGCCCCATCACGCAAAAAACATCCTCCAAGAGGCGCGGCGTATGACAGGGGCTGTCATAAAGTGAGGAAAAGGCCTGCTCAACCCTGTAAGCGGGACCGAATGCCCGCGTCTCGCCTTCGGCGGCTGGCGTCAACTGATTCAATGGAGAACTGCGCGAGCTGACCGTCGAGCCGTACAGCACACTGCTGGACGCGCCGCGCTACGACGCCGGCCTGACCGGCACCTGCGACGTGGGGGAGTGTGGATCTTGCATGATCCTTGTGGATGGCAAGCCGATGAACAGTTGCCTGATACGGGCGCCCGAAGCCCACGACCGCAGGATCACCACGGTCGAAGGCATTCACCCAAGCGCCAGCACCGTCCACCCGATCCAGGAACAATTCATGGCACAGTGCGGCTTCTGCACGCCGGGTGTCGTAGTGGCCCGCCAAGGCGCTGCCGCCGCCGAGACGCCGGACGCCTTCAGAATTTGTGGCGCACGCCCACGCCGAAGGTATCGCCGTGCTCGATGCCGGTGATCTTGTCGTAGTAGTAGGCGGCGTACACGTCGGTGCGCTTGGACAGGTTGTAGTCGTAGGCGACGGCAAAGGTATTGCGCTTGAAGTCCCCCAGCGAGTTGTCGACCTTGCCGTAGGCATACGAAGCCAGCAGGTTGCCGGCGCCGATGGGCACCGACGCGCCGAACTGGCCGTCGATGTGCTTGATGTCGCCGGACGGCGCGGTGGTGGCGCGGGTCTTGATGTACTGGCCCTGCGCGAACAGCTTGACCAACTTGAAGTCATAGGACAGGCCGATCTGCGCGGCGTCCTGGCGCGACAGGCCGATGTCCGACATGTCGGTCGGCACGCTGTTGAAGCGCACCTGCTGGTAGGCCACGGTCGCGGCGAACGGGCCGTTGAAGTACAGGACGTTGCCGCCGAACTTCTGCTTGCCCGCGGCGCCCGGCTGCTCGCCGAAGCCGTAGATGAAGTTGGCGGTCAGGCCGCCGAAGTTTGGCGTGCTGTACACCACGGAGTTGTTCCAGCCCGAGTCGCCGATGATGCCGGGATCGGCGACGGCGCCGCTGACCGCGCCGAAGTAGGTGTGGAAGATCGCCGGCGAGAACACGTACGAGTCGACCAGCGGGTTGAACAGGATGGTCGAAATGAAGTACGGCGTGGTGTTGCGGCCCAGCCTGATGGTGCCGGCCTTGTCGTTCTGCAGGCCGACATAGGCGCTGCGGCTGAACATCGAGTCGCCGTTGAAGCGGCCGCTGTTGCCGCTGTCGGTACGGAAGAAGCCGTTCAGGTCGAAGATGGCCTTGGTGCCGCCGCCCAGGTCCTCGGTACCCTTGATGCCCCAGTAGGACGTCTGCATACCGCCTGAGTTGGCGACCCAGGCGCGCTCGCCCACGCCGGGGCTCTTGACGCCACCGACGAACATGTCAGCCTGGCCGTACAGCGTGACGCTGGACTGGGCCATGGCCGTGCCGGAAAAAAGGATAGCCGCTACCGCAGCCAGCTTGAGCGCCGGCTTGTACTGCTTCTGCATTGTTAGACCTCCGTGGTTTTGATCCTGCTTGGAACGTTGTGTAGTGGCCCCTGACGGGTTCTTGCAATGTCTTTGTGCTTTTATTCGTGCCGCCTGGCGTGGGCTCGGTGTGGTGTTGCATTGGGGGCCGGCGGCATCGCGGTACAGCGTTTTTGTTATACAGGTGACGCTTTTTTTCTCAGGCGGCTACCCCCCGAGTACCCGCGCCTTCAGCAACGCAACGGCTTCACGTGCCTGCGCGCCCAGCTCGGCCAGGTCCACACCCGGCAGCGCATCGTCCTCGGCGATCACGCGACCGCCTACCAACAGCGCTCGCAGCGCTGGCCGGCCACCGCTGGCCACCGGCGCAATCGCCGGATCATGTAGTCCGAAGTAGCGCGGATCGTCGAGTCGGTAGACCGCGAGATCAGCAGCCTGCCCCGGCGCGATGGTGCCGACGCCCTCCAGCCCGAGAACTGCCGCGCCGCCGGCGCTGCCCCAGCGCACCACGTCCTCCACGCGCGCGGCACCGGCACCGCCTTCGCCCTGACCGCCCTCGGCCTGCGAGCGCGCCAGTTCACCGCGCCTGGCACGCTGCATCAGCCATGCGGCATGGGCTTCGGAAATCATGTCCGCCGCCTCGTTGGAGGCTGCGCCGTCAACACCGATGGACACCGGCACGCCAGCTGCCTCCAGTGCCGGAATGTCGGCGATGCCGCTACCGAGCCGTCCATTGCTCTGCGGGCAGTGCGCGATGCCTGTCCCGGTTTCGCCCAGCATCCGGATCTCCGCCGGGGCGAGCTTGACGAGATGGGCGAACCAGACATCTGGCCCGAGCCACTCATGCTCGCCACAGAACGCGACTGGCATCGTGCCGTGCAGGGCGCTGGCGGCGTTCTGGTATTCCACCGTTTCAGACAGGTGGCTGTGCAGCCGGATGCCAAGGCGGCGTGCGGTGCGCGCGCAGGTACGCAGCTCCTCCGGTGACATCGAATACAGCGGCGTCGTGGGCGCCATGGCCACACGGCGCATCGCTCCGGGCCCGGACTGGTGATACCGGGCGGCCAGCCGCTCGCAGTCGGCCAGGTAGGCATCGAGCGTTTCCGGGCGCAACGCCTGCGGCAAGGCACTCTCCAGCCCGCGCGTGTGCGTCGCGCCGCCGCGGCAGAGCACGAAACGCAGCCCCAATGCATCGGCTTCCTCGAACAGGATCGCCGAGCCGTCGAACGGCATGCCCGGGTGGTACAGGTAGTTGTGGTCCGCCACCGTACCGCAGCCACTGCGCGCTAGTTCGACCAGGCCGATGCGGGCGGCCAGACGGAAGGTATGTTCGTCGAACGCCGCGCGGAACCGGTAGGGCGTGGCGCCCAGCCACGGCGTCAGCGTCAGGTTCAGCCCTTGCGGCTCGCCCTTGAGCAACGACTGGAACAGATGGTGGTGCGTGTTGATCCACGCGGGATAAACGACGCAGTCCGTTGCATCGATGATGCGTTCACCGGCCAGGGGCCGCAGATGGCCGATTGCGTCGATCCTCTTGTCCACGATGCGCAGATCGGGTCCGGGACTGCGCTCGGGCCGGCCCGGGCTACCGTCCTGCCCTGTGAGTATGGCGGCAGCGTTGCGGATCAGCAGGGAAGTACGTTGTTCAGAAGGAGTCGTCATGCCAGTTCGCTTTCATGCCAGTGGGACAGCGCAAGCCGCGACAGTGCAACCATGGCCACAAACAGGGCGATCCCCGTTACTGTGATCAGGAACAGCGCGGCAAACAGCCGGGGAATGTTGAGTGCGAAGCCCGCCTGCAGGATCTGGTACGCCAGCCCGGCACCGGTGCCGCCCGTGCCGGCCACGAACTCTGCCACCACCGCACCGATCAGCGACAGACCGCAAGAGATGCGCAGTCCGCCAAAGAAGTACGGCAGTGCACTGGGAATACGCAGACGCACCAGGGTGTCCCAACGGCTCGCGCGGTTAATGCGAAACAGGTTGGCGAGCCCCGGGTTGACGCTGCGCAAGCCGAGCACAGTGTTCGAGATGATCGGAAACACCGCCACCAGCGTCGCGCAGACGACAAGCGCCAGCGTCGGCTCCTTGACCCAGATGATGATTAGCGGCGCGATCGCCACCACCGGGGTGACCTGCAGCAGGATGGCATAGGGAAACAGGCTCGCCTCGATCAACCGGCTCTGCACGAACAGGAATGCAGCGACCGTGCCGCATACCACGGCCAGCGCAAACGCCAGCAGCGTTATGCGCAGCGTCACCCACAGGGAGCCGAACAACAGGGACCAGTCTTCAGCCAGCGTCTTGCCGATGGCCACGGGCGACGGCACCAGGTAGGACGGCACGTTGAATGCCATGCAGACAGACTGCCAGGCGAACAGCAGCACGATTCCCACGGCCAGCGGCGCTGCCACGCGCTGTACGGCCGGGCGGGACAACAACGGAGGGTTCATGATGAGTTCTCCAGAAGTCAGTCGGCCGCCGGCGCACCGGTATTGGCCTGAGTCAGCAACGCCGACAGTTGCGCGCAGTACTGCATGAAGGCCGGCGACACGCGGAACGCATCGTCGCGCACGGCCGGGCCTTCGATCGGCACATCGGCAATGACCCGCCCCGGGCGAGCCGCCATGACGATCACGCGGCTCGACAGATAGACCGCTTCGTAGACGCTGTGCGTGACAAACACCACGGTCAACCCGCGCTCGGCCCACAGTGCGCGCAGGTCGGCATCGAGCTTGTTGCGCGTAAATTCATCCAGCGCGCCAAAGGGCTCATCCATCAGCAGGAGGTCGGGCTGCACGGCCAGGGCGCGCGCGATCGACACGCGCATCTGCATGCCGCCGGACAACTCGCGCGGGTACGCTGTGCCGAAGTGACCGAGGCCGACGAGTGCCAGGGCGCGCCGTACGCGCTCGTCGGCCTCCGCGCGCGGCATGCGGGCCAGATCGAGCGGCAGGCGCGCGTTGTCGGCCACGCTCGCCCATGGCATCAACGTTGCCTCCTGGAACACCATCGCGAGCGTGCGCCCTGGCGTGCCGATACCCGCGGCGAGCGCAGGACCGCCCCACCAACGCACATGGCCTGCCGATGGTTGCTCTAGTCCAGCAAACAGCTTGAGCAGCGTGCTCTTGCCGCAGCCGGACGGCCCGAGCAGCGAGACGAACTCGCCCGGCTGGATCGCCAGCCTGACCCGCTCGAGGGCCACGGTGCCGTTCGGATACGTCTTCTCGACCTGGTTGGCGAACAGCGCCGGGGCATCGGCGGCACGAACGCCATCCAGCGGAAGCGGGCTGCCACCCGCTTGCGGGACGGCTGCAGCGCGGGTGCTGCTACGAAAGACGAGCGACATGGCGGCCTCCCCGACAGAACACAAATTCGGCGTGTGATGCGGTCTTCATGGCATTACCTTCAGGTCGTTGACGAACTGCGTGGTGTAGGCACGCTTCCAGTCCAGATCGGCCTTGAGCAGACCCACCCCGACCATGAAATCACGCGTCTTGCGCCAGCGCGCGTCGGTCATGACGCCAATGCCCTGCGTGGCGGCGTCCCCGCCGGTGATCATGCGGAACTGCTTGAGCTTCTCCAGGCCATAGGCGAGCTGGTCGTCCTTCATGTTCGGGTTGTCACGCTTGATGAGCGCGTTGGCGGGCGCCGGGTCGGCCAGGTAGCTCTTCCAGCCTTCCATCGAGGCACGCACGAAACGGGCGACCAGATCCGGCTTTTCCCGCACGGTCTTATCCATCGTCACGATGGTGGTGCCGTAAGGCGGGTAGCCATCATCGGCAAACAGGAAGAAGCGCGCCTTCACGCCCGCCTTGTCGGCGCTGAACAGCTCGGACGACGCGTAGGCCTGCTGTGCGGCATTAGGATCGGCCAGGAATGGCTGGAGGTTGAAGGTGTAGACGCGCGACTGCGATTCATCGAGCTTGTACTTGGCCCGCAGCCACGGCCACCAGGTCGTGCGTCCGGAGGTGGAGACCAGGATGGTGCGAGTCTTCAGGTCCGCAAGGCTCTTCACGTCTGCATGCGTCATCATGCCTTGCGGGTCGGTCTGCATTGAGGCGCCGACCGTGACGACAGGCAGGCCCTGCTCGACGCTCTTGAGAACCTGCAGGTCATAGCCCATCAGGAAATCTGCCTGGCCGCTGGTCAGGATCTGCATGCCATTGACTTGCGGACCGCCCATGCGGATCTGCACATCGAGGCCGTATTTCTTGTAGAGGCCGGTGGCAACGGCCTGGTAGAAGCCGCCGTGTTCGGCCTGGGCGTACCAGGAGGTGAGGAAAACAACCTTGTCGAGTGCGAAGGCGCTGGCAGACCAGCAGGTGGAGGCAATGGCTGCCAACCCGAGCAGGCGGCGGAGCAAGAGGCGAGGTGTCATGGCGGGGCGATTTGAGCTGTCGTTCAACACGCCTGCGGTCGCGCCATGATGAGAGCCCGAGCGGTTCCATGGATGCCGGGCATGCGTCATGAAGGCACGGCCTCGGCCCGGACTACCGGACGCAGGCGCGGCTTTCAAGAGCAATTTCCGGTTGTCGCGCTGATCATCCGAAAAAGCCTTCGGGCTCCCGGCGCGACAGTGAACGCTTCTACTCTCGCCAGTACTTTCGCAACATCCATGCCATCCGCAGTGGTGCGCCGGGCGTGTCGATGTGTGCCGTGTCCTCTCTGTCGACACGCCGCCAGTGTGCATGGCACGCACGCTGGCGGTGCACCGTGAATTCCGCTGGTGCGCCTGCCGGGCAATCACCCCTCGCCTGACCGACCTCGCTGCCTGGCGTGAACCTTGCGTTGTCGCCGGCGAGAGTAGAAGCGTTCACCAGCTGCACAGGTTGTGCAGGCTGGCCGGGAATTGCTCTTGAAGTCGGAACAGGTTGGGCCGCCGCAACGGGCCTGGCTTGCTTGCCGTCGGAGCTTCAAGACTGTACCCGGATCGCTTGCTCGAGCTTCCGCGCGTTGCCTGCTGCTCCCGGTCCGACACCCATCGACCTTCTTTCGCACGGAGCACAAATGACTACGCTGACTGCCTCTCCATACACGCTGACCGAACTCAACAAGGAAGCCTGCATGGGCGGCCAGGGTTCCGAGACCCATACGCGTGAAATCCGCCGTATTGACCTGTCCGACTTCGAAGCGCGCCGCACGCAGATCACCGAAGCGCTGTGGGCAGCCGCCACCGACGTCGGTTTTTTCCAGCTCGTCAACCATGGCATTGACCTGGCGCAGGTGCAGGGAGCATTCGAGATGGCACAGCGCTTCTTCGCCCTGCCGGACGACGTCAAGGCGCAGTACCCCTTGCAGCGGGCACTGAACAGCGGCTGGGAGAGCAAGGCGCAGGTGCGCCCCTCCACGGGCACACACGACCAGAAAGAGTCTTACCAGATCACGCTGCCGCACATGGCGCCGCTGTGGCCGACCGAAGACGAGCTGCCGGCATTTCGTGCCGTCATGCTGGCGTTCGAGGCGCAATGCTGGCAGGTCGGCATGCGCGTGCTGTCTTGCTTCGCCGAGAAGCTCGGCTTCACGCGCGACTTCTTCACCCGCGCGCACGACCCGTCCCGACCTACCTACCAGAGCACGCTGCGGCTGCTGCACTATTTCCCGAGCGACCCCTCGTTGCCATCCGGACTGTGGCGCGCCGGCGCACACACCGATTTCGACTGCCTGACGCTGTTGTTCCAGCGCGCGGGGCAGGGCGGCCTGCAACTGTGTCCGGGCAAGGAGATGGATGGCCAGGAATGGACCAGCATAGAGCCGGCGGATGACATCATCACCTGCAATATTGGCGACATGCTGATGCGCTGGAGCGATGACCAGTTACCCTCCAATTTCCACCGCGTGCGCAACCCGCAGCCGCATGAATATCAGGGCTCGCGCTACAGCCTGGCATTCTTTTGCCAGGCCAACCGCGACGTGATGATCGAAAGCCCGTCCGGCAAGTACGCGCCAATCAGCGCGGAGGACTATCTGCGCCAGCGTGTAGCCGCCAACTTCCAGGCGACGATGTAAGGATCCGGGCAGACTTGAGCGGGTTCGATGGGGTCAAAGCCCCATCGATCGGGCCGAAGCAGTGCCGCCTGCCACGCCGCGTGAATTGAAATCTGCGATCAACGGGGAGTTCGCATATCGTGCCGGGAACCTCCATCCGTGCGGCCAAATATGGCGTCGCTGGTAGAGAGCTCACAGCGAAATCAGATGACCGATATGCTGCATCAACAGCTGCGCCATTGGTTCGTCGGCGTACAACCGGGCGGTGTAATGGCGCATGCTTTGTGGGCACGCCGTCGTCACTGGACAACCGGTGCGGGAGCTGCCGATGGCGTAAGGCGCGCTCCACGTCAACGGATCCCTTCCTCCTGCAACGCCTGCTTTACCGCAGGTCGTGCCCCGACCCTCGCCCGATACGCCTGCAGCGCAGGCCAGCGATCAAGCGACAGCTTGAAATGGTCCGGCCACCTCAGGATCGTGAACAGGTAGGCGTCCGCGACGCTGAACTCTCCCATCAGATAATCCTTGTCCGCGAGCTGCGGAGCCAGCCAGTCGAACCGCTGTGACAGGCGCGCCCACGTCGCCTCTTTCTGCTCCTGCGGCGTGCCGGGTTTCCAGAAGGGCCCGAAGCCCTTGTGCAGTTCGGACGAGATGAAGTTCAGCCATTCCTGCAAGCGATAGCGCTCAAGCGTACTGCACGCCGGGGCAAGTCCTTGTTCCGGAGCCTGGTCGGCGATGTACTGGACCACCACGGCCGCCTCGGTCAGCCGGTCGCCCTGATCGAGCTCCAGCGTCGGCACATAGCCCTTGGCGTTGATGGTCTTGTAGTCGGCGCCGCGCTCGGTTTTGTGCGGCTCGGCGCGCAGGTCGACGCGCTCGGTAGAGAAGGGAAGGCCGGTCTCGATGAGGGCGATATGTGCCGCCAGGGAACATGCGCCGGGAGCGTAGTAGAGCTTCATGATGGGTGCCTCCTTGGTAATGTGCGCCAGCTTGAGGACGTCAGGTGAGATTTAGCAATCGACATGCCCAAGCCGTTTCTCTGCGCCTGCTTGCCGAAGTCGGAAGCTCGCAATCACGGCGGCGCAGCGCTTCCCCTGCTCTCGGCGGCCGGTGCCTGCGCGCCGGAATGGATTGCAAGGCGCGTAACAGAAATTGCCACGCGGGCGCTCGCGGCCGCTGTTCCGCGCGCCGGCGCACGGGCCAGCCTTTGGGAACGTTCCTTGCAGCGGCGGTACTCCGACTGACCTCGCCGGAGGTGGCTCCGGCTTCATCTGGAGGACACCATGAAAGCGGTTGTATTTCACGGGATCGGCGACATCCGGCTCGATGATGTGCCGGAACCGGTGATCGAGCAGGGCACCGACGCCATCGTGCGCCTGACCGCCAGTGCCATCTGCGGCACCGACCTGCACTTCGTGCGCGGCACCATGGAAGGGCTGGCGCCGGGCACGGTGCTGGGCCACGAGGGCGTTGGCGTGGTCGAGTCTCTCGGCGACGGCGTGCGCAACCTCAACGTTGGCGACCGGGTGGTGATCCCGTCCACCATTGCCTGCGGCTATTGCTCGTACTGCCGCGCCGGCTACTACGCCCAGTGCGACAACGCCAACCCGCACGGCAAGCAGGCCGGCACCGCCTTCTATGGCGGGCCGGAGCAGACCGGACCGTTCCAGGGACTGCAGGCCGAGAAGGCCCGGGTGCCGTTCGCCCACGTCAACCTGGTCAAGCTGCCGGACAACATCAGCGACGAGCAGGCGATCATGCTCTCGGACATCTTTCCCACCGGCTATTTCGGCGCCGACCTCGCCGGCATCCGTCCTGGCCATACGGTGGCCGTGTTCGGCTGTGGCCCGGTGGGGCAGTTCGTGATCGCGTCGGCGAAGCTGATGGGCGCGGGCCGCATCTTTGCCGTGGATGCGGTGGCCGACCGGCTCGACATGGCGCGCGCGCAGGGCGCCGAGGTGGTGAATTTCGATGCCGAGGATCCCGTGCAGACCATCGTGGAGCTGACCGGTGGCATCGGCGTGGACCGGGCCATCGATGCCGTCGGCGTCGATGCCATGCATGCGCACCATGGTCCGGCGGCGCAGGATCCGTCCATCCCGGAAAGCGAGCAGGAGGCCGCCCGCCTGGCGCCGCATGCCCACCCCACCGAGCAGGGCAACTGGGTCCCGGGCGACGCGCCGGCGCAGGCGCTGGACTGGGCCATCCGCGCGCTGGCCAAGGCCGGCACGCTGTCGATCATCGGCGTGTATCCGCCCACCGACCGCAGCTTCCCGATCGGCGCGGCGATGAACAAGAACCTGACGGTGCGCATGGGCAACTGCAACCACCGCGCCTATATCCCGCGGCTGGTGGAACTGGTGCGCACCGGTGCGGTCGATCCGGCCGCCATCCTGACGCGGCGCGAGCCGATGACCTCGGCGATCGAAGCCTACCAGGCCTTCGACCAGCGTCAGCCTGGCTGGATCAAGGTCGAACTGCAGCCCGGGTCGGTCCACTAGCCGTGGGAACCCGGCCGAGCATCTGACATGGCATGCCGCCGTCGGGAGCGGCGACATGCGGCCAGGCGCGCCTACTTGCGCTGCATGTCGATGACGGTCGGCTTGCCGTCGATCTTGTCGAAGGTGACGGAAACCGCGTCGCCCTCCTTGAAATTCCTCAGCGAGGCGCGGTCCTTGACCGGGAACGCCATGGTCATGGCGGACATGCCGAGGTTCTCGATGGGGCCGTGCTTGAGCGTCACCTTGCCGGCCGACGCATCGATCTTCCTGATCTCGGCTGGCACAGGCTGGGAAGCCTGCTTTGACGCCGCGGGTGCCCTGCTGTCCATGCCGTGCATGTTGTGGCTGTCCATGGATCCCGCTGCGAATGCGGTGGAGGCGGTCGAGGCGGCGACGATGGTGAGCGCGAGTGCGAGAGTCTTGCCGGGTTTCATTGCGATTCGTCCTGAAGTGGAGAGTGGGTAGGGACTGGGGGAACTCGGGTCTGCCGTCGGCGCATCAGCCAATACACCGCCGGCACGACGAACAGGGACAGCAATGGGGCAGTCACCATGCCGCCGACCATCGGTGCGGCAATGCGCTGCATCACTTCCGAGCCCGTGCCATGCGACCACATGATGGGGATCAGGCCGCCGAGGATTACCGCGACCGTCATGGCCTTGGGGCGCACGCGCTGCACCGCTCCTTCCTGGATCGCGTCGAGAAGTGCCGACTGCGTGGTTTCGCCACGGTTTTCGCGTTCATTCCAGGCTTGTTTCAGATAGAGCAGCATGATGACACCGAATTCCGCCGCCACGCCGGCCAGCGCAATGAAGCCGACGACGCCAGCCACGGAGAGGTTATAGCCCAGCAGATAGAGCAGCCAGAAGCCGCCGATCAGCGAAAGGGGCAGCGTGCCCATGATCAGCAGCGCCTCATCCAGGCGGCCGAAAACCATGTAAAGCAGCACAAAGATGATCAGCAGCGTGAACGGCACCACCAGCTTGAGCTTGGCCGTGGCCCGTTCCAGGTACTCGAATTGTCCTGACCAGCTCAGCGCATACCCCGCCGTCATCGGCACCGTCTTTGCCACGACGGCCTGCATCTCGCGCACGGCTGAACGGAGATCCCGTCCGCGAATGTCGACATAGATCCAGCCGGACAAGCGTGCATTCTCGCTGCGCAACATCGGCGGGCCTTGCACGACCTCGATGCGCGCCACGTCCGCAAGCGTGATCTGCAGACCCTTGTCGGTGACGATGGGCAGGGCGCGCAATTGCTCGATGGAATCACGATAGTCGCGCGGATAGCGGACGTTGATCGGAAAGCGCGCCAGCCCGTCGACCACATCACCGACATTCTCGCCCCCGATCGCGGATGACACGATACTCTGCACGTCCTCGATGTTGAGACCGTACCGGCCAGCAGCTCCGCGGTCGATATCCACATCGATATAGCGGCCGCCGGTGAGACGTTCGGCAAGCGCCGAGGTAACTCCCGGTACCGTCCTGACCGCCTCTTCTATCCTTGTGGCGAGCCTGTCGATCTCTTTCAGGTCCGTGCCGGCCACCTTGATGCCGACCGGGCTCTTGATCCCCGTGGCGAGCATGTCGATGCGATTGCGTATCGGTGGCACCCAGACGTTCGACAAGCCAGGCACCCTGACCACGCGATCCAGTTCCTCCACCAGCTTGTCGGTCGTCATGCCCGCGCGCCACTGGTCCCGCGGTTTGAACTGGATGGTGGTCTCGAACATCTCGATGGGCGCCGGGTCGGTGGCGGTATCGGCGCGGCCGGCCTTGCCGAATACTGTCGCCACCTCGGGCACGGTCTTGATGAGCCGATCGGTCTGCTGCAACAGCTGCGCTGCCTTGCCGGCGGATAGGCCCGGCAGCGCCGACGGCATGTACAGCAGGTCCCCCTCGTCGAGCGGCGGCATGAACTCGCCGCCGATGCGCATCACGGGCCAGGCGGTTGCCGCCAGCAGCAGTACCGCGATCGCAATGGTGGTCTTGGGGTACGCCAGTACTCTGGCAAGCAAGGGCTGGTAGCCGCGGATCAGCCAGCGGCTGAGCGGATTGGCCTGTTCCGATGGAATCCTGCCGCGAATCATGTAGCCCGTCAGGACGGGCACCAGCGTGACCGACAGGCCGGCCGCAGCCGCCATGGAATAGGTCTTGGTAAACGCCAGCGGCGAGAACAGCCGCCCCTCCTGCGCCTCCAGCGTGAATACGGGAATGAACGAGAGCGTGATGATCAGCAGCGAAAAGAACAGGGCCGGGCCCACTTCCGCCGCGGACTCGCCAGTGACGCGCCAACGCTCCTGTGCGCTCAATGGTCGTTCGGGATGGTCGGCGTGCCAGCGTTCCAGGTGCTTGTGGGCGTTCTCGATCATCACCACCGCCGCATCGACCATTGCGCCAATGGCGATGGCGATACCGCCAAGCGACATGATGTTGGCGTTCACGCCCTGGTAGCGCATCACCAGGAACGCGGCCAGCACGCCGAGCGGCAGCGAGACGATGGCGACCAGCGCGGACCGCAGGTGGAACAGGAACACCAGGCACACCAGCGCCACCACGATGAATTCCTCGATCAGCTTGCCAGTCAGGTTATCCACCGCACGCTGGATCAGCGCTGAGCGATCATAGGTCGTCACCACCTCCACGCCCTTGGGCAGGCTCGTTTGCAAGGAGGCGAGCCTGGCCTTGACCGCGTCGATGGTCTCCAGCGCATTCTTTCCGGAGCGCATCACGATGACGCCGCCCGCGACTTCGCCCTGGCCGTCGAGTTCCGCCATGCCGCGCCGCATTTCCGGGCCGAGCTGAATCGTGGCGACGTCTCCCAGCCGTACCGGGATGCCGGCCTCGCTGGTGAGCAGCGGGATCTGGCGGAAGTCATCGAGCGTCTTCAGGTAGCCGCTGGCGCGCACCATGTATTCGGCTTCGCCCAGCTCCAGCACCGATCCGCCGGTCTCCTGGTTCGCCCCCTTGAGCGCCGCCAGCACCTTGGCCTGCGACAGGTTATAGGCCCGCAGCCGGTCCGGCATCAGGACAATCTGGTACTGCCTGACCATGCCGCCCAGCGACGCGACCTCGGCCACATTGGGCAGCGACTTGAGCTCGAAGCGCAGGAACCAGTCCTGCAACGCACGCAACTGGCCGAGGTCGTGCTGCCCGGTCCGGTCGACCAGGGCGTACTCGTAGATCCAGCCTACGCCGGTCGCGTCCGGGCCCAGGGCCGGTCTGGCAGCGGCGGGCAGCCGGGATTGCACCTGGTTCAGGTATTCCAGCACGCGCGAGCGCGCCCAGTAGAGATCGGTGCCATCCTCGAACAACACATAGACATAGGAGTCACCGAAGAACGAATAGCCGCGCACGGTCCTGGCCCCGGGCACGGACAGCATCGTCGTGGTAAGGGGATAGGTGACCTGGTTTTCGACGATCTGCGGGGCCTGGCCGGGAAACGGCGTGCGGATGATCACCTGCACGTCGGACAGGTCTGGCAGCGCGTCGAGCGGCGTGCTGCGCGCGGCCCACAAGCCCCACGCGGTCAGCACGACCGTGGCCAGCAGCACCAGGAAGCGGTTGCGGATCGAAGCCAGGATAAGCCGCGCGATCATGGCCGGCCTCCCGGGGCAGAAGCTGCGCGTTCCACCGATGACAACGTCGCCGCACCGTCGCGGTCGAGTTGAAAGCGAAAGCGGATACGGTCGCCGGGCTTGAATCCTTGCGGCATGCCGGCAGCGGGTGCGGCAAAGTCCATGGTCATGGCCCCCCAACTGGCCGACGGGATCGGCCCGTGGGAAATCGTCATGCTTTGCGCGCTGACCGCCTCCACGCGTCCGGTGCCTTCGTGCTCCGGGCCTGCGGCGGCGGTTGCCGGCGCGGCTGGTGCTGCGGTCATGCGCTGCGTGGCACCGCGCAGGCTGGCTTCGGAGTCGAGCAGGAACTGGCCGGAGACCACTACCTTTTGTCCGGACTCGAGGCCCTCGAGCACTTCGGTCTGTCCGCCGGAAGCTGCGCCAGTCTTGACCTCGACCGGGCTATACCCGCCGGGACCGGTTTCCACCATGACGATGGTGCGCGTGCCGGTGCGGATCAGCGACTCGGTCGGGACCAGCAGCCGGTCCGTGCCAGCTGCGGCCTCGAAGCGGGCCGTCACGAACATGCCTGGCAACAGCTGACGGCCCTTGTTCTGCAGTTCGATCCGCACCCTGACAGTACGGGTGCCGGGGTTGATGTCGGGCAGGATAGCGTCGATCTTGCCGGGCAGCGCTTGTCCAGGCAGGGCGGCCGCGAGCGCGGACACCGCCTGTCCGGGCCGTAGCCGCGAGACATAGGTCTCCGGCACCTCGGCCAGTACCCATACCGTCGCCAGGCTGGCAAGGCGAAAGAGCGTCGTGCCGGGGGAGACCGTCATGCCGTCGCGCGCGCCGACCTCGGTGACGATCCCATCCACCGGACTGGTGATGGCAAGCCGCGGCTGCAGCCTGCCGGTGTCCTGCACCAGGCGGATGTGGCTGTCGGTCATGCCGGCCTGCCGCATGCGGGCCATCGCGGCTTCGCGCAAATCGCCCTGCAGGGTTGCGCCCATGCGGACCACCGCCAGGTATTCCTCTTGCGCAGTGACCCATTCCGGCGAATAGATCTGTGCCAGCGGCTGGCCTTTGCGCACCGGATCCAGCGTCGTCCTGGCATACGCGTGCTCGACGAACCCGCTGGTACGGGCCTGCAGCACTTCGATGCCGCGCTCGTCGATCGCAACATTGCCCGGAACTTCGAACGCGGAGGCCAGCCGGCCCGTCTTGACCTCGGCCGTGCGAACGCCAAGGTTCTGCGCCACGCGGCTGTCAACGGTGACGGTCGCGCTGCCACCCGCTTCCTCGTACACGGGCGACAACGGCATATCCATGAAGGGCGACTTGCCGGGTTTGTCGAAGCGCTGGCCCGGCACCATCGGATCATGCCAGTAGAGGATGCGCTTGCCCGTGCCCGGATCGATATCGCCGGCCTTCAGGTTCGCCGCCCCGGTGCCGCTGGCCGGCGTGTCCGACGCGGCGATCTGCCGGCGCCCCTGTTGATGGCCGAGATAATAGGCAGCGCCAGCGCTCGCCAGCACGAGCAGAACCACCAGGGTCCGTGCCATCGCGGTTTGCTTCATGGTTGGGCTCCTTGCGGCGGCATGGCTTGCGCGGCGGTCGGTAACGGCATCAGGAACGTGAGCTCGGCCCAGAGCCTGGCGGTCGCTGCCTCCAGCCGGAGCCGATCGAGCGACAGCTCGAGCGCCTTGCGGCTGGCCTCCGCCACGGCGGCCAGGCTGCCGGCGCCAGTGCGATAGGCGCTCAGGGCCGCCTCGGTTTGTGCCTTCGCCAGCGGCAACGTGGCATTGCGATAGCGCTCCAGGCGGGTCTGGCTGAGTTGCAGTTCGGCCTGCTTGCCGCGCAGCTGTCCAATCAGGCCACGGCGTACCGATTCGGCTTGCGCCCGCGCAGCGTTGGCCTGCGCCAGCCTGGCGGCCAGTTCGCGGTCCTGGCGATGTTCCTGGTCCCAAGGTAGCGGCAGCGAGACGTTCAGCGACACCATGTTCGAGTAGGCGGGGCCGCGCTGGCTGTACATCAGCTCGACGCTGACATCCGGCACCTTGTTCTCGCGCGCCACGCGGCTCTCGGCCTCGGCCACGCCGGCTTGGGCCTGCGCGGCAGCGAGGTCTGGCAGCTGCGCGGCGCCGGCGGCATCCAGGGTATCGAGCCAGGCCGGAGCATCGAGCGCGGGACGCTCGGCCAGCGGCAACGCTGCCGCATCGCCGACCCACCGGCGCAACATCGCCCGGGACGAGGCGACCGCGGCGCGGGCTTCGTCTTCGCGATCCTGCAGTTGCTGCGATTCGATCCGGGCGGCCAGGATCTCGGCGCGTGAGCCGCGGTTGCCGCGATAGGCGGCCTGTGCCGCATCGATCAACAGCTTGATCGATTGCGCCTGTTCGGCGAGCAGCTCGTGCGCGCGTTCCGCATACCAGCGCTCCAGCCACGCCGTGGCGGTGCCGCGTTGCACGTTGGCCAGCGCCACCATACGTTGCGCCTCGGCCGACGACGCCTCGGCCTCGAAGCGCTCCGCGCGGGCCTGGCGCTTCGCCGGGCGTGTGAATTCCTGCATGAGGCTGATCGACCTCATGGTCATCGAATCGGTCCCCAGCGAGAACCGGTCCGGGCCATTCGCCGGGACGTTGTTGACGCCGACCTTCAGGACCGGGTCCGGCATCTGCCTGCCGGCCACAGCCATCTCGATGGCTGACTGGACTGCCGAGCGCGAGGTCTCGGCATCGGCCGAACGCGCCGCGGCGAGCGCGAGCGCTTCCTGCAGGGAAAGGGCTGGCGCGGACTCCGCCCATGCCGGATGGATCACGGCAAGCAGCGTGAGCGCGAGCGCCAGCCGGCGCCCGCACTTGGTGGATAAGTGCAAATGCATAAAGCCTCCGCAAAGCAACGACGACCCTGGAGCCGATGGCTCAGGGCACGACAACAGGCGTTGCTGCGGAGGCTACGTTCGGAAACAGCAGTGAAGGATGGGGAGGGGGCGTGGCGGCGCCCGGGGAATCGCATCGCGGGGAGCGGCCAGGCGATGTGCCATGACCGGTATCGGCGCGGGCACCACGACATTGACCAGCACCGGATGGAAGGCGGGAATCTGAGGCGTGGCATGGTCGGCCGACTTCGAGCCGAACTGGCAATGCTCCTGGCATAGCCCGTCATGTACGCCTGGCCCGGCGTGTTCCATTGCCATGTCGGGGCAGGCTTCAGTCATGCCCGCCATCTCTTCCGTCGCGCTCAGCGAATACCGGCTGCCCTCGCACGCATACGCCGCCGCTGCCAGTTGCACTGTCAGGAAAGCGCTCAGCAGGAAGGCGGCAAGCCAGAGCCGACGAATAGTAGTACGCACTTGAGATACCTGGGTTGCCGGAATGGTAGCAGCGTTTGACTGCGTGCGGCATAAGCCGGTTGGAGGAGCTTGTCGTCCGTCTGTTCCATCATCGCCGCGTGGCCCCTGGCGCCGTCGACGCCAGCGAAGACCCGACCGACAACGCTCGTTGCACCTTACCGGGATGTAATGGTTGCGTAACGTCCTGGTGAGGGACGGCCCCGTACCCTGGACCGGTACGGCCGCTGGTTTTCGCCCTGGTCGCCCTTGACCTTACTACCATGGGAAGGCCTAAGCTGCCGTCTTTGGGCGCGAGGGCGGACTTCCCAGTGATGGCAGGCCCAACAACCAAGGGAACCAGGATGAACAGGACGAGCAGCGACCGCGATGCCAAGATGCCTGGACGCCACGGTGGCGCACAGGGTGACCACGCCCATCATCACGAGCATGCGCATCACCATGTTCATGCTCATGAGCAATCCGGCACCGGGACCGAGCCAGCCCCGGCGCAGCCTCCCGCCGAGGGCACGATCTATACCTGCCCGATGCATCCGGAAATCCGCCAGGACCATCCGGGCAACTGCCCGAAATGCGGCATGACGCTGGAACCGTTGATGCCGGAACTCGATGAGGATGAAAACCCGGAACTGGCGGACTTCCGTCGCCGCTTCTGGTGGACGCTTCCGCTGACCGGAGTGGTGTTCGTACTGGCGATGTTCGGGCATCGCCTTGGCTGGATGGACCTGTCGACGCAGGGCCGGGTCGAGCTTGCCTTGTCGACGCCGGTGGTGCTGTGGGCAGGGTGGCCGTTCTTCGTCCGGTGTTTCCAGTCGATCGTCAACCGCAGTCCCAACATGTGGACGTTGATCGGGATCGGCACTGGCGCCGCCTATCTCTACAGCGTCGTTGCGACCGTCATTCCGGCCGCCTTTCCGCAGGAGTTTGCCGAGCATGGCCGCATCGGCGTCTACTTCGAGGCTGCGGCAGTGATCATCTCCCTCACTTTGCTGGGACAGCTGCTTGAACTGAAGGCCCGCTCCCAGACCTCGGCCGCCATCAAATCGCTGCTGGGGCTGGCGCCCAAGACGGCGAGACGCATCGGTCCCGGCGGCATCGAGGAAGACGTACCCCTGGCCCATGTGCATGTTGGCGACCTGCTGCGCGTGCGGCCCGGCGAGAAGGTGCCGGTCGACGGGGTCGTGACGGAAGGCACCAGCGCCGTCGACGAGTCGATGATCACCGGCGAGCCGATTCCTACCACCAAGCGCGCCGGCGACCGTGTCATCGGCGCCACCATGAACACATCGGGCAGCCTGGTGATCCAGTCCGAAAAGGTCGGCTCGCAGACCGTGCTGTCGCAGATTGTCCAGATGGTTGCGCAGGCGCAGCGCTCGAAGGCGCCGATGCAGCGCTTGGCGGACAAGGTTGCCGGCGTCTTCGTCGTCGGCGTCATCGGCATCGCGGTGCTGACCTTGGTCGCGTGGGGACTGTTCGGTCCCGAGCCGGGTTGGGTGTTCGGCCTGATCAATGCCGTCGCGGTGCTGATCATCGCCTGTCCTTGCGCGCTGGGCCTGGCCACACCGATGTCGATCATGGTGGCAAGCGGCAAGGGGGCGTCCGGGGGCGTGCTGTTCCGCGACGCCGCGGCAATCGAAAACCTGCGCAAGGTCGATACCCTGATTGTGGACAAGACCGGGACGCTCACCGAGGGCAGGCCGGTATTCGAGCGCGCGATCGGCGCCAATGGCTTTACCGAGGAAGACGTGCTGCGGTTGGCAGCCAGCCTGGATCAAGGCAGCGAACACCCACTGGCGGCGGCGATCGTCGAAGCCGCCCGTAGTCGAGGCCTGCGGCTGGACAAGCCGGAAAGCTTCGAGTCGAGTTCGGGCATTGGGGTAAGGGGCGCGTTGGCAGGCAGCAAGATTGCGATCGGAAACACCGCGCTCATGGAAGCCGAGGGCGTGGCCACCGAAGCACTGGTAGCGCAGGCGGACACATTGCGTGCGCAAGGCGCCAGCGTCATGTATCTCGCGGTCGACAGCAAGCTTGCAGGCCTGCTCGCCGTCTCCGACCCGGTCAAAATCACCACGCCCGAGGCGCTGGAGCGTCTTCGTGAAGAAGGCATCCGTGTCGTCATGGCCACTGGCGACGGCATCGCAACCGCCAGAGCGGTGGCCGCAAAACTTGGCGTGGACGAATTCCATGGCGAGGTCAAGCCGGCCGACAAGCTGGAACTTGTCAAATCCCTGCAGCAGTCCGGCGCGGTGGTCGCCATGGCCGGCGACGGCATCAATGACGCGCCGGCGCTGGCGCAGGCGGATGTCGGTATCGCCATGGGAACCGGCACCGATGTCGCGATGAACAGCGCCCAGGTCACGCTGGTCAAAGGGGATTTGCGCGGCATCGCCCGCGCCCGGCAACTCTCGCACGCGACCATTCGGAACATGAAGCAGAATCTCGGTTTTGCGTTCATTTACAACGCCCTCGGCGTGCCGCTGGCGGCCGGCGCGCTGTATCCCGCGACGGGCCTGTTGCTGTCGCCGATGATCGCGGCGCTGGCGATGAGCCTGAGTTCGGCCTCGGTCATTGCCAATGCGCTGCGTCTCAGGGGCGCTGCTTCGTAAGGCGGATGCGCATGGATACGGGGTAACCTTCTTTATTTTTCAGGAGTCAGGTGTAGTCGATGAGGCATATTGGTGCAGGGGCGACATGAACAAATCAGGCAAGCCACGCTGGCGGATCGTGGTGCTGCTGGTGCTTGGCGCGGCGATTGCCGCCGCCGTTGCACTGCAGACCAGGCGGTACCTCGATACGCCATCCGATGCCGGCAAGACAGGCGATATACGGAAGCTGCGCATCGATGCTACCGACGCGGCCAGCGTCGCGCAGGGTCGCAAGATCTACGCACAGCAATGCGCCGCATGCCATGGCGCCAAGCTGGAGGGCCAGCCCAACTGGCGCGAGCGGCTGCCGAACGGCCGCATGCCGGCACCGCCGCATGATGCTTCCGGCCATACCTGGCATCATCCCGACGCGGTGCTGTTTGCGATTACCAAGAATGGGCTGGTAGCCGGGGTCACGGCTCCGCAGGGGTATGTCAGCGATATGCCGGCCTTTGGGCAATCGCTGTCCGACCAGGACATCGTTGCCGTGCTGGCGTATATCAAAAGTACCTGGCCGCAGAAAATGGCTGCGGCGCAGCGGGAGGTGACGGAAGCGCATGCCGTGCGCAAGCAGGGCGCTGCGCAGTAATCGCATATACCCGCCCTCAGCTCGAAGCTTCCCGTTGGCGCGGCGACGGGAGCTACCTGCCCATGGGCACGGGCGGCTGAACCAAAGTCTGATCCTTTTGGGCATTTTTTCGACCTGATTTAGTCTAGAAATGAGCACCGGCTGGACCTAAAGTGGAGGCTCCCAACCACCTGATGAGAGCCCTCCATGACGCAGGAAATCACCCGGACCAATGCAGTCATCGAATGCATCTTGAGCCGCAGCGCGGCCAAGTACTACGATCCCGCCGCCGCCCTGAGCGACGACGAAATCCGCGCGCTGGTACGAATCGGCACCAGCGCGCCGACATCCTTCCACATGCAGAACTGGCGCTTCATCGCCGTACGTTCCGCCGAGGCCAAGGCACGGCTCAGTCCGATCGCCTGGAACCAGCCCCCGATCACCGAAGCTGCCGTGACTTTCATCGTCTGTGGTCAGCTGGCCGATTCGAGCGTAATACCGGATCGCCTGGCGCCGCTGGTGGAGGCGGGCGTCATGCCGGCGGAGATGGTGCCGGAATGGGAAATCCCCGCACGCGACCTGTACATGGACTATCCGCAGCGCCAGCGTGACGAGGCCGTACGCAGCGGCACCTTCGGCGCGGCGGCAATGATCTACGCCGCCCGCTCGCTAGGCCTGGGTTCGACGCCGATGATTGGCTTCGATGCCGAAGCGGTACACCGCGAGTTCGGACTGGCGGGGAATGAAGTGCCCGTCATGCTGTTGTCCGTAGGCGCAGAGCGCAACGGAAACTGGCCGCAGAAGCCGCGCCTCCCGGTGGCCGAGGTGCTGGACCTGGTATAGGCGGCCCGCGGCCGCACATGGATTTTCCCAAACTAGTGAAGTCAGATAACTCAGAGAGACTACGATGCCAAGAACTGTTGCCCTGAAGCCGGAACAAGTGCCGGCCGATTCGAAACCGACCCTCGACGCGTTCACCAAAAGCATCGGATTCACGCCGAACATGATGGCGACCTTCGCCCAAAGTCCGATCGCGTTCAACGCATGGGCCACGCTGCTGGGTTCCCTGAGCAAGGCGCTCGACGTGAAGACGCGTGACAGCATCGGCCTCGCCGTGTCCGAAGTGAACGGCTGCAATTACTGCCTGGCGGTTCACAGCTTTACCGCCGAGCATATGGCCAGGCTGGCGCCGGATGAGATCATTCTCGCCCGGCAAGGGCATGCCAACGATCCGAAGCGTGACGCCGCGGTCCGGTTTGCGCGCAAAGTCATCGAGACCCGCGGCAACGTCACTGACGCCGACTTCCAGACCGTCCGCGAGGCTGGTTACACGGATGCGCACATCATGGAAATCGTCGCGCTGGTTGCCATGTATTCGCTGACTAACTTCATCAATAACGTGTTTGATCCCGACAAGGACTTTCCTGCCGTTGCGCCGGCCGGCTCGGTCTGACGCGATCCGCTCGCATCGATGCGCCTCAGGTCGATGCGAGCGCCATGCCCCAAGCCCGGCGGTACCGGGAACGATTCCCGGGATACTGAAAAGCCAGCGAAAAACCGCTGTACGTTTGCCATAAGATGCGTGATCGTTCAGGTTCCCGAGATCCTATGTCCCAGGTCGACTGGCTGAGCCAACTGCTGGAAATAATCACCGTCACCGGGCGGCTGGAGGTCCGTTGCGTCTATGGTGCGCCATGGCGGGTAGCCTGGCCTCAGTCCGCGGCCCACGAGATCCCCTACCACGTCGTACTCAAGGGCCGGGCGATCGTCGAGAACCCGCAGACGCAGACGACCCGGGAACTGGTGGCAGGAGATATCGTGCTATTGCCTCACGGGTCGGCCCACGTACTGCACGATGGCAGTGGGCAGCAGCCGGGGCGTACCCACAATCGCCACGGTGCTGCAGGATGGATGCTCAGCCAGAATGATGGCCCGGGCGAGCAGCTGGACCTGTTATGCGGGCGATTTCTCATCGAGCCGCCGCATGATCGGCTGATTCGCAGTTATCTGCCCACGGACCTGGTGGTACGTGCGATGGGCAACCATCGCGAAGAGGCCTCGGCATCCGCTTCGCATCACCTCGCCGGCCTGCTGGAGCTGATGCGCATGGAGGCGACCGGCGACAAACTGGGCGGATGCGCGATGCTCAACGCGCTTACCTCGGCGCTGTTCACATTGGTGCTGCGCGCCGCCAGCGAATCCGCGCAGGCCCCCGCAGGCTTGTTGGCGCTTGTCGGTCATCCACGTCTGGCTCCGGCCATTTCCGCCATGTTCGCCGATCCGGCGCGGCCCTGGACCTTGCGGGATCTGGCCGACTTGTGCAGCATGTCGCGCGCCACCTTCATGCGGCACTTCCAGGACAAGCTGGGACGCTCAGCCATCGAATTGCTGACCGATATCAGGATGAGCCTGGCCGCCAACGCGCTGAAGAAACCGGCGATGACCACAGAGGCCGTGGCGGATTCGGTCGGGTATCGGTCCGTGGCTGCATTCCGGCGGGCGTTCACTGAAACGATGGGAATGACGCCGGGGCAATGGCGCCGTGTGGCTCGCGAAACGGATAACGCCTCTGCATGATGGCCCGGTTTGAAGAATAGAAGACCCGTCGCCGGCGCGACGAGACTTATTGCTTCCGCGACCCGCCATCAATAATCCCATTGCACCGGCACGAACCGGAAGCTTTCTCCGTGCTTTGCAACATGCCCGATCGACGGGAACGCAACATGAGCCGCGGCCAGCAGGGCGCCGGTTGCCGCAGCCTCGTTGAGCAGCGCGATACGCACGTCCGTGGCCGCTTCGGGATCGTGCTCGAATCCATTCTGCCAGTCGGGCCGCTCGAAGCCGACCTCGAAGATCGCGTCGCCGACGAATGTCAGTTTCTCGCCGTTCGAAGCCACGTCCACGACGCAGTGCCCCGGCGTGTGCCCGCCCGTCACGCGCGCCGACACCCCCGCTGCGATTTCCACGGTCTGGTCGAATTGCACGATGTTCTCGCTGTAGAGTTGCGCAAACTTTGCCGCCGCCTTGCGGAGCGCGGGAGGTACCGCTTCCGGCATCACCGTCCTGCTGAAGTCCGGGTTTTTCCAGAACTCCACTTCCGCGGCCGCTACGTGAATGCGCACGTCCGGGCGCAGCCTGGCCTTGACGCCATCGACGTTCAGCCCGCCGACGTGGTCCATATGCATATGCGTGATCACGATATCGGTGATCGCGGCCAGGTCGATGCCTGCCGATTCCAGGCGCATTACCGACCGGCCAGCGCGCGTGAAGTACTCGAAGCCGTCGCCCACGCCCGAGTCGATCAGGATCAGGCGTTCGCCGCTGCGCACCAGCGCGATATTCAGCGCCCAGTCGAACGTGTCGCGTTGCAGGAAGCAGCCATCGCACCAGGCGTTGCGGTCGGCCTGGCTTACGTTGGTGGACATGGTCGAGGTCGGCAGCGGCAGAATGCCATCGCTGATCAGCACGACATCGACGTCACCCACGCGCACGGCGTAGCGCGAGGGCACGAGTTCGCCGGCACCATCCTTGCCAAGGTTGGCGGTAACCGGCTGCACATTGCGGATTGTTTCGCTCATCATCGGGAGTCCTGTCAATCGGTGGGAAAACCGCACTGGGCGGCAGGCGTGTTCCGCTGTGTTGCGCGGACATCCTTCTCGACCGTCGCGCATTCCGTGCGACCATCGTTGCAACCGATTCTAGGCAGGGGGAGCGATTGCCAGTAGCGTCGCGATGGCCTTCAGTATGTTGAGCGAAGGGCAACAATTGGCGCAGGACGGGCGATGAGCGGGGCGTGAGTGACAGGGTTTGCAGCCAGGTTGCCTGGTTAGAGGCTCAGGGCCGCAACATCGGATAAACGACCAGGCCGATCAACGCGGCAGCGGTGATGATGACCGGCTCAGGCAGCTTTTTGAACTTCAGCAAAAGTGCGACCGTGGCCAGCGCCAGCAACAGGGTGGGGCCATCGACGATCGAGCGTTTGGCCAGCACGATCACGGCCCCGGTAATCGCGCCAATCGCCGCCGCCGTGACGCCGTCGACAAAGGCGAGGATGGCGGGAAGCTTCCCGTATTTCTTGAAGTAGGGGGCCGGCAGTACCGTGAACAGGTAGCAAGGCAGGAAGGTAGCCAATGCCGCCACACAGGCCCCCGGCAGTCCGGCCACCAGGTAGCCGATGAATCCCACCGTGATGACCACGGGGCCGGGAGTGATCATGGCCACGGCCACCGCATCGACGAATTGCTTTTCGTTGAGCCAGTGGTATTCCGTTACCACGCCGCCGTAGAGAAACGGCACGATCGCAAGACCCGAGCCGAATACAAAGGCGCCCGCCTTGGCAAAGAACACGCCAAGCTGTGACAGCAGCGGCCAGTCGAGCGCGCTGAAAAGCCCGCTTGCGGCCGGCATCTGCGTGGCCGCCAGCGCATTGGCGCCGCTTTGGCGCAGCCACTTCGGGGGAGCGCGCCAGAACCAGACCAGTACGCCGGCGGCGAGAAACAGCCAGGCGATTTCGGATTCGGTGATGACGGTCACGGTAGCCAGCGTCAGGTAGACCGCCCACAACAGCTTGTCGCGGCCCACGCTCTTGGCGGTCAGCTTGTATGCGCTGATGGCAATGATGCCGATAACGGCGGCACCCACCCCATAGAACACGGACTGCATCCAGGTGAGGCCGCCAAAACGGACATAAGCCCAGCCCAATCCCAGCACCATGAGAAAGGACGGCAGCACGAATGCCAGGCCGACCAGCGTTGCACCCCGGATGCGGTAATGCACGTAGCCGAGATAGATGGCCAACTGGGCCGCCAACGGGCCTGGCGCCAGTTGCGCCAGCGCGAGGCCTTCCTTGTAGTCGCCATCGGTAATCCAGCCACGCCGCTCCACCAGGTCGCGGTGCATATAGCCGGCCAGTGCTACCGGGCCGCCGAAGCCAAGGGTTCCCAGGCGGAGAAAATAGGCGACCAGCTGCCAGAGGGTATAGGCGGGACGGTCAGGGCCTTGCTGTGGTGCCATGGTCTTGTAGGGATCGATTCAGGGTCTTTGGTTGGCTGAAAAATGCGCGTAGAGCGAATCCAGCACCGAGCTGATTTCCGCCAGCAACGCGTCGTCATCCTGCAGCCGCGCTCGCGCGCCGGCCAGCATGGCTTCGAAGCCACTGGCCTCCGGCACCGAGATGCCGCCGATATCCAGTGCATGGATCATTCTGGCAAGCCGGCCGAGTACCCGGTTAGCCTCGAGTCCAAAACTGGCCAGCAGCACTTCGAAGGAAACGCGATCGCCCACATGCGTAAACGTCGCTCCGTCGAAGTCGAAGCCCAGTGCATCGTCCGGGCAATCGGCGGGGCTTTCCAGCCAGAGGAACCGTGCATGGGGATCGATGAAGCGCCGTATCAGCCAGGCGCTGGCCACGCGGTCCGCCCACAGATGGCGGCGCGTGGCCCAGCGCCGCCCCTGATATTGCGCGGCATCCCGGCGCGGGATCGTACGGGTGAGCGGCTGGGGCTCGCCCGGCGACTGGATTGCCTCGATGGTCCGGCTGAAATCATTCCATCCCGCTTCTGCGCGGCGCGACGCCTCATTCGGAAAGAAGTCGATCCGGCGGATCGCTTCATAGGCGCGCTCGTGGCGGCGCAGCAGTCGATTCAGTTCAGCGCTGTTATGGTCGGAGAGCCCATCAAGCGCTTCGGCCAGCGCAGCCTGCAGTTCGTCATAGTCAGCGCCGCGGTCGAACAAGGCGCGGAACGCGATCTCGTCGTCCGGAGTTCCGGCACTGACTTGCAGAAGCCAGGCTTGTCCGTTTTCCTGCCGGGTTTCGTCAGCAAGCTGGCGCAACTGGCCGACCTGTTCCACGCCCGCGGGCAAAAGATAGGCCCCGTCACGCAGCGCGGCGCACCCCATACTCTTGATCGCACGCCAGATCCGCATGCGCGCGGTGGCGCCTGACGTGGGAAGCGTGACGATCAGCAGCGCCCAGGATTGAGTGATTGCGGTCATGGGCGCATGGTAGAAGCCTATAACGCCTATTTCAACGTTGTAGAGATCTCTACAGTGGGAAGCCTTTCAGGTCACTTCAGAGGTATGGGACGAGTGTTCGCCACACCAAACTCGTATGGTGAATTGCGGTCGGGGCAGCGAGGGAAAGACCTGCCCAATCTGTTCAGTCCGTTTTCACCACCAAAGAGGCAGAGGGGGACCGGGCTCAGCCGGTCCATCAGCTACGCGCTGGTCGAGCGCCATGGCGGCCACATTACCGAGTAAAGCACGGTCGGGCAGGGCGGCGAATTTAACGTCTCGCTACGCGAACACGGATCCGCGGTAAGGGAAGAGTCGGATGACGGGGTGTCATAACGACTCAGCCTCAGGCTGCAAAGCTTCGGCCATCTGATCCACCTGCATCTTGATCATCGCCAGCAGGCAATGGACGCCGTGGCATCCCTCGGACCGTTCGCTTTCCACTTCCAGCAGCGACAGGACGCTACCCAGGCCGGCCTGGATCCGGTCGAGGGCTTCCAGGGTTTCCGCGGGAATGCCGACGAAGATGGTTTCGTGCTGCGGATGGGTTTTCTCTTGCATTGCGTTCTCCTGAAGAAGGTTGGGAGACCCGCCTGATGCAAACAGTAGAGGTGGCGGGCCTGGCAGCGGGGGTCGAAATACCGGATCACCAACGAAGCCCGGCCAGCCTTTCGGCTGCCCCGCTCGGCCCGCCATAGTGAAACGACGCGCGCGTGCGTGTGGAGATGGTCGCCGGAGCGACCATCCGTTGATGATATTCGGGTTTCGACTCCCGATCACCGTTGTTTCGGTGATGGCCCTAGTTTTTGCCTTTTCAGTGGGGATGGCGATCAGACGATTCGCAATTTTAGGGCGGGGAAGGGAATCACCGGCAACCCCCAGTACGAACATGACGCGCAAATATGTGCCCATGGTTGGCGCGGGAGATGCCCACGCGCCTGGCCATCTCCACCGTGCCAAGACCTTGAGCCTTTCGCAGGCGTTTGATGCGGTCGCCGAGTTGCCGGAGCAAATGGCGCTCAAGGACGGAAGTGGTATCGGTAAAAGCTGGCATATGTCCAGTATTCTGGGCAAAACCTGCTTTTTTGAATAGGATAATGAACCAGAGGGAAGCCCGCTGCAGAGAAGCCCCGCTGCAATCCTGACAGCGCAATGCGCCGCGTGGCCGGGATCTCCAAAGTCGGACATCAATCGTAGGCTTGTCCATCCCCCTCTGCCCGCGCTGATCGTAACGCTCGCTCCCATGATCGGCATCGCCGCGTAATCGCTGATACCTGCCCCGTATTCGGTCGAGTACAGTTCCGACGAACAAATGGCCCGTCGCCGGCGCGACGGGCGTCATTGCTGCGGGACCGTCAATCAGTATTCCATTGCACCGGCACGAACCGGATGCCTGCGCCGTGTTCTGCAACATGCACGGTCGACGGGAACGCGCCCTGCGGCGTGTCGGTTGGGGCCGGGCAGCACCGTGAAGCCTGGGTGTCATAACGACTCAGCCTCAGGCTGCAAAGCCTCGGCCATCTGATCCACCTGCATCTTGATCATCGCCAGCAGGCAATGAACGCCGTGGCATCCCTCGGACCGTTCGCTTTCCACTTCCAGCAGCGACAGGACGCTGCCCAGGCCGGCCTGGATTCGGTCGAGGGATTCCAGAGTTTCCGCGGGAATGCCGACGAAGATGGTTTCGTGCTTCGGATGGGTTTTCTCTTGCATTGCGTTCTCCTGAAGAAGGTTGGGAGACCCGCCTGATGCAAACGGTAGAGGGTGGCGGGCCTGACAGCGGGGGTCACAAACCGGTTCATCAACGAAGCCCGGCCAGCCTTTCGGCTGCCCCGCCCGGCCCGCCATAGTGGAACGACGCGCGCGTGCGTGTGGAGATGGTCGCCGGAGCGACCATCCGTTGATGATAAACGGGTTGTGACGCCCGATCACCGTTGTTTCGGTGATGCCCTAGTTTTTGCCTTTTCAGTGGGGATGGCGATCAGACGATTCGCAATTTTTCTTTGGGGGCGTCGGGACGCGGGGCCGCGGGGCAGGTCGGTTGAAACTGCAGCCGGTCTCGGCCTTCGGCATCTCCCGTTGCGGGCGGCTTGCGCCAGAGACGCCTCTCGACCCTGAGCCGTCGGTCGTCAGATTGAAGGCAGATGTCCGCTTCTGGCCAGGTAGCTGCCACTGGTGACTGTTCATCTGAATGACGCATTGTGGCCGGCTGACTTCAGGCGGCAGAGGGGAAGCCGGTGACCCGACTGAGAGTTCGCAACGACGCAAGGCATACGGCCGCTTCAAAAGCTTAGGTTCGTAGCCTCTTCGCGTCAGTGGCTATCTTGAAACTACCAATAACTCTTAACTGCGTCATACGCCGCGGCCGCAGGGGCAAATAGGACCTTGCCTTCTGTTCCTGCGTGCCAAACGCCGTATAGTCAAGTCCCTGATGGAGGCGACCCATCGATGAGCCAGCCGTGCATACTGTCGCGTTGAGACATGCCGCAATGCATGTAGCCGACTCGGATCTCGAACTGGACCGGGCGCGGGGTCTTCTGCTGCATGACCATAGCTCGCGATCCGGCGTGGCTGCCTTGGCAGACATTCTTGACGAGCAACCAAGTTAGGTCGCAACAGCCGTGTGGTGGCCAGCCTCGGGCGGCACGCAATTGCCGCTGCGCATCCGGCGGGCTATGCCGACCGAACTCTAGCCCACTTGTTCGAAATTCGTGACAGCCAGGGCACGGAACTGCTCATCCATGAACGCGGATGCGGTACGGCACCCCAAGGGCAATGCCCAGGACCTGACTCGCCCTGGCGTCGTGCCGCGTAGCCCTGTCCATCGCTGCCAGCCACCCATTTATGGGGGGGTAGGGAGGTGTCCGCCGCAGCCATCATTGCCGATAAGGCCTGCAACCTCCAAGGAAAATCTGGAGATGCCTTGACCGGCAGGGGGAACCCTCGCGCTCCTGTTTCCCCCCGGATCACCGCCTCACCCTTGCGCCCCGGTCTCGCAGGGCAGATTTGTCGATCTCTTTTCAGTAAATTATCAATGGAAACAAGCAATTATTGATTTTAAAAATATATCAATTACAGGAGGGAGATCGATGTCTTTGCAATGGATGCTTAGGGTTGTACTGATGAGCTGTTCCATATTCTCGGCAGGCCAGAGTCACGCGTTCCCGGACAAGCCCGTCACCCTGGTGATACCGTTCGCCGCCGGTGGCAGCGGCGATGTCATCTCCCGCGCAATTGCGGCGCGACTCAGTGCGCGTTGGGGGAAGCCTGTGATTGTGGAAAACCGTCCCGGCGCGGGAGGTGCAATCGGCACGGTCTATGTGCATCGGCAGCCTGCGGATGGATATACCATCCTCATGAATTCTCCGGCCGTGATGATTTCCACCGAGCTGCTCCGCGGCAACCCTGGATACAAGACTCTCAGCGATTTCATACCCGTTACCGAGGTATTCAGAACCCCGGTAGTGCTGGTTGCCAGCAACACTACCCGCTCCCGCGATGCCGTTTCATTTTTCGATGAGGCACGCAAACATCCCGAATACAGCTTCGCCTCGCATGGAAGCGGCAGCTCCACCCAATATCTCGGGGAGCAACTCAAGGCCTCAATCGGGATCAACCTTATTCATATTCCGGTTTCGGGGGAGGCGCAAATGATCACGAACATCGTAGGTGGTCATGTGACGTCCGGCCTGATGAGTGTTTCCGGTGCGCATAAGGCAGTGAACTCAGGAGGAGCTTGGGTGGTTGCCGTAACCGGAACCAATCGATGGCAATCCCTGCCACAGGTTCCGACATTCCGGGAGCTGGGGTACCAGGGTGGCGACAGGATGTCTGGGATGTCGTATTTCGTTCGCGAGTCAACGCCTCGCAAGATTGTCGATCAGCTGGCGCAGGACATGGCTCTGGCCATCAATGACCCGAAGACGGCGGAAGCGACTGCGGCACTTGGCGTCAGGCTGATCAGTACCACGCCAGAGCAAACGATGAATAGCCTGAAATCCGAGTATTCGGAATGGCAGGGTTACATCAGGAAATTTGGCAACGTGACCGAGGAAAAATAGGATCGACTGTCTTTTGATCTGATACTTGGAGAAATGATGAACGCTGTTAGGAAGACCGTGATCGTCCGAGAGCTTGGCGAACTGGTTCGCTGCAACGCCTTCGAGCCCGGTACCCCGCCACTATTCATCGAGCCCGCATCCGACGCGCTCAAGGAGCGTGAAAGGTTTCTTCAGTGGGCAAAGGAATGCCGCCCGACGCTGGATGCATTGATTTGCGAGTATGGCGGCATTGTCCTGCGAGGCTTCCCCATCTCGGAAACCGCACACTTCGCCGCGCTCATGGCGCTCTTCCCGACCTTTCATGGCGACTACAAGGGTGGCGTGGCCCCTCGCATGCGAGTCGAGGGGCAGGTGATGGAGGCGACGCGCCTCGACCGCGCTGTGCGACTGCGGCTGCATTCGGAAATGGCTTACCTCAGGGACTACCCGTTACGCATTGCCTTCTTCAGCAAAAAGGCCGCTGATATCGGCGGAGAGACCATCATTGGTGACGTTAGAGGCCTGCTGGAGAGCCTGCCGCAGCCCTTGCGCAAGAAGCTCGAGGAACACGGCATCATGACCGTGCGCAACTACGCCCCGCGCACCGCGGCGCTGGACGCAGCCGTGCCTCACATGGACCTGCGCGGCTGGAATCTCGCCTTCGAGACCGATGACCCGGCTGAAGTCGAAGAGGTCTGCCGGTCCAAGGGACTCGAGCCGTTGTGGAACGAAGACGGCGGCCTCACCGTGATAAACCGCACCGGAGCCGCCGCCGCGCATCCGAAGACTGGCCAACTCCTGTATCGGTCCAATCTTCATTCCTACAACACCGTTACCGTCAGCGAAGGCCTGGATGCCGAGCTTGTCGAGAGTATCCGGGCCTCCCAGAAGCACCCGACCGGGACATTCTTGGGTAACGGCGAGCCACTGACACTGGAAGACGTGCAGCACTTCGAGCACTTCCTGGATCAGCGCACGCGCGCCTGGCCCTGGCTGGATGGGGATGTCATGATTCTCGACAATCTCGAGACCTGGCATGGCCGGAACCCATATCAGGGCAGCCGCGATGTACAGGTAGCCATGCTCGATTGAGTTGCCTGGTTTCCCTGCCTTGACGGTACTTCTACTTGTCACCCCCCAAGAAAATGAAAATTCCTATCTCCCAGGTCAGGCAAGTGGTTTCTTGTGAAGAGTGGGAAATGCGCGTGGAACTGGCTGCATGCTATCGGCTGATGAGTCTGTATGGCATTACGGACATGATCTACAACCATATATCCGCCCGCATTCCAGGAACGGATCATCTGCTCATCAACGCGTACGGCTACCTTTACTCGGAGATTACCGCTTCGAATCTGATCACGATCGACATGAGCGGCGAAGTCGTTCTTCAGCCGGAGAATGAACTCGGTTACGTTGTAAATCCCGCCGGGGCGATCATCCATACCTCGGTGCACAAAGCCCGTGAAGACGTGGGATGCGTGATTCACACCCATACGCGTGCCGGCATGGCGGTTTCTTCGCTGGAGGCAGGATTGCTGCCTCTGACCCAGACCGCGATGCGCTTCGAGGGTTATGTCGGATATCACGACTATGAAGGCCCGGTGCTCAACCGCGATGAAGAAGAACGTTTGCAACGCGATCTCGGCAGCAATGAGGTTCTGGTCCTGCGAAACCATGGCATGCTGGTGGTCGGGCCCACGGTCCCGGAAGCCTTCAATCGTTGCTACTGGCTCGAAATAGCTTGCAAGGTACAGGTGGATGCCATGCACATGTCCGGGAACCTGCGTCTCCCTGCCCGGGAGTTGTGTCAGATGACGGCCAAAGTATTTCACCCGGAAGGGCGGCTCGTCGGCCATTCGGCCTGGCCTGCGATGCTGCGCTTGCTCGCAAGTTCGGGTGCGTCGGACTTTGCTACTTGACCATCCGCTGGGTTGCGTTGTTGGCTGCATAGGCCAGTTGTACACCGAGGGCTGATTACCCCCGGTTTCTTGTTGCCACCGACCCTCAGTTGTCGTCGAACGCCACGGCCTTGCCCCGGGCCTTATAATGTCCCATTCGCTAAGTGCCCTGCGTGAGCAGTGAGTTCTGCGCAACGGATACATGCCCCCATTTATCCAGGGTCGACGCAATTGCCAAACGTACCCAAGAGCCCGCCCGAGCCGATTGCCGGTACGAAGCTGACGCCGCCGCGCCCGGCCCGGCGGCTGCTGGCCCGCGAAGCGCTGGTTCACAGGCTGCTCGACGCGCGGCATCGGCGATGTGTGGTGGTGCAGGGGCCGGCCGGATGCGGCAAGACGTCGGCGCTGGTCGCATGGCGTCAGGGATTAGTTGCGCTGGGTTTTGACGTGGCCTGGTTCTCGCTGGAAGAAGAGGACAATGATCCCGTCCGCTTCTTCGACTGTCTGCTTGCCAGCATCGCGCTGGTGAACGCCGATATTGCGCAGAAGGCTGCCGGTCTTGCCGGAGACCGTGGCGATTTCTCTGCGGCCGAAAGCTGGGTGGTGACGCTGATCGAGGCGATTGCCACTCAGCCGCGCGACCTGGTGCTGATGCTCGACGACGTCCACCACATCGAGGACGTGCGCATCTGGCAAGCCCTGCAATGGCTGCTCGACTACGCGCCACCGCACTTGCACGTGGTTCTCTGTTCGCGTAACCGGCTTTCACTTTCACTGGCCCGCATGCATGCGCAAGGCTTGCTAAGTGTGTTCGATTTTCGCGATCTGCGTTTTAACCCGGTGGAGTCCGAGGCATATCTGCGCGAGCAGCTCGGCGTGGTCAGTCCGCGCGAAGCCAGGCAGCTGCATGAGCTGACCGATGGCTGGATTGCCGGCCTGCAATTGTTTGCCCTCGACATCAAGGCCAAGCATGGGGCCGGCTTTTCGCCCACTGCGCTGCGCGATGCCGGCACGTTCGCGCAGTACTTCGACCGCGAGGTCCTGAGTCAGCTGGATGCCGACGACCAGAAACTACTGACCTGCGCGGCCATCTGCGACCGCTTCAGCGCGCACCTGTGCGCGACCCTGGTGGGCGAGCCGCGGGCGGTGGCACGCATGATGACGCGTCTGGTCAGGCTCGACAGCAGCAATCTGTTCCTGATCCAGGTGAGTGACCATGACCAGGAGAGCTGGTATCGCCTTCACCCTTTGCTGCGGGAAGTCCTGCTCGCGCGCGTCGCCGCCATGCCGGAAGAACGGCAGCGCGCGCTCCATGCCGCAGCCTGGCGTTGGTTCGAGCAGCGCGACTACGTCGAGGAGGCGGTGGCGCACGCGGTGCTCGCCGGGGAGGCGGGCGCCGCGGCGGATGTGATTCTGGCGCGGGCTTCGGAGCTGCTTGCGCGAGATGGTCTCGGCCGGCTGACCCGGTTGCTCCGTTCGCTGCCCGCCGGGCTGGTCGAGTCGTACTTTGTGCTGCAGACCATGCAGGCGCACATCGATCTCCGGTCGCGCCACCTCGCTGCCGCAGAACAGGCTATCGAGCAGCTGGCCCTGAAGGCAGCCACCCTCGGCGAGCGTGAACGGTATGCGGTGACGGTATTGCGAGGCGGACTGGCGCTGATGCGGGACGACATCAGTGCCGCGACGGTGCTACTGCCGGAGCTCGAGCGCGTGCCGCCGGACGCGGACGATTTCATGCTGACCACGCGTGGCAATGTCGTGGGCTGGATTCACATGCACCGCGGCGAATATGAGCGCGCCCGGGAGGTGCTGGCCGACAGCACCGAGCAAGGTGGCGCGATGGTCAGCAGCCTCGTGGGGCGCTGCTTCGCCGGCCTCAGCCTGTCGATTGAAGGACGGTGCCTGGAAGCCGAGCCGGTATTCCGCCAGGTCCTGCACGAAGCCGAGCAACTGGGCGGCATCTACGTGGGCGCCGCACACATGGCTGCGGTGTTGCTGAGCGAAACATTGTACGAGCTCAACGAGATCGAAGCCGTCTGCAAACTGCTGGAGAAGCGGATAGAGCGACTCGAAGCGGTGTCGGTGCCCGATGCCGTGCTGCGCGCGCTGCAGATGCTCGCCCAGGCTCACCGGGTGGCGGGACGGAGCCTGGAGTCCGTGGCGTACCTGGACCGCCTGGAAGACTACGCGGTTCGGCACAGCCTTGACCGCCTTCTGGTGATTGCCCTTGGCGTCCGCTCGCGCTGGCTGCTGCTCGAGGGGGAACTCGATCCGGCCGAGGCAGCCGTCGCCCGAGCGCAGGCGCTGGCCGGTGATGGCACACGCCACGCCGCAACGTGGAGCGTTGACTTTGTCGCGACACTGGCCGTGAGCGGATTGTGCCTGCATCGCCATGACTACGATGGTGCCTTGTCGCATCTGACGCCATTGCTGGAGAGTGGGAAGCTGGCCTCGCGCGGCCGATACCTTGCGATCGTGCTGATGCAGTGTGCGGTTGCCGAGCGCGGGCGCGGCAATGCACGCGTTGCGTACGAGCGTCTGCGCGAGGCGCTGCGTTACGGCCAGCGGTTCGGACTGGTGCGCAGCTTGCTAGACGCCGCCCCCCATGGTGCGAGGCTCATCCAGGAGGCGCTTCAGGCGCAGGTGTTCGACCCTGTCCTTGCCTTCTTTGCGAGACGCCTGCTCGAAGCGTCGGAGCGATGGCGCGCTCGCGTGGTGCCGCCCGGCGCTGTACGCCGCGCTTCGCCGGTCCTGACCCTGAGCGAGCGCGAGGCCGAGGTGCTGAAGCTGATCTCGCAGGCGATGTCGAACAAGATGGTGGCACGCACCCTGTCCGTCTCCCCGGAGACGGTGAAGTGGCATCTGAAGAACATCTTCATCAAGCTGGGCGTCACCTGCCGCGACGAAGCCGTGGCGTTGCTGCGGGATGTCGAAGCCGACGCCTCGATGCAAGGGGCAGGCCAGTCGCGCTGACGGCGCGTCAGCGCTTTCGTGATCCCTTCCGGTTTTCATCGGATGGACTACCCAATTCGGGGAGGGGGCAGGGGGTGGCCCGAGACCCATCATTGACTCACCGCGGACCGGGCAGATATCTCAGCCGGTCGGCGCCATCCAACGCCGAACAGGGGGGAGTCTTCGTGCAGGTCGTTCGTAGTGTCTATCGTGAAGATCATGAGCAGTTCCGCACCACGGTCCGCCGGTTCCTGGAGCGTGAATGCCTGTCGCGCCAAGAGCAGTGGTGGGAGGACGGTATCGTAGACCGCGCGACCTGGATCAAGGCTGGCCGCGAAGGCTTGCTGTGCACGGGGCTGCCGGTGGAATACGGCGGTGGAGGCGGCGACTTCGGGCACGCGGCCATCATCGCCGAGGAAATGGCCTATGTCGGCTGCAGTATTTCCTTCGGGCTTCACTCCGATATCGTTGCGCCGTACATCGTCCGGCTGGGTACCGAAGCGCAGAAGCAGGCGTGGCTGCCCGGCGTCTGCTCTGGCGAGACCGTGCTGGCCGTTGCCATTACCGAGCCTGGTGGCGGCTCGGACGTGAAAGCCTGCCGTACCACTGCAGTGCGGGATGGCGACGAATGGGTCATCAACGGCAGCAAGACCTTCATCTCGAACGGCTTCATCTCCGACATGGTGATGGTGGTGTGCAAGACCGACCCGTCGGCCGGCGCCAAGGGCATCAGCCTGATCATGGTCGAAACCAATCGCGAGGGCTTCCGCCGCGGCCGCAAGCTGCAGAAGGTCGGCATGCACTCCCAGGACACCGCCGAACTGTTCTTCGACAACGTCCGGGTGCCGGCTGGCAACCTGCTCGGCGAGGAGAATAAGGGCTTCGGCTACCTGATGCACGACCTGGCCCAGGAACGCTTCATCATCGCCGTCTCCGCTGCCGCCAAGCTCGAGCGCCTGCTGGAGCAGACCATCGAGTACGTCAAGGACCGCCAGGCCTTCGGGCAGACGGTCTGGGACTTCCAGAACACCCGGTTCAAGCTCGCCGATGTCAAGGCACAGGCGGTGTCCTTGCGCACGATGGTGGATTACTACCTCGGCGAGCACATGCGGCGTCGTCTCACGGGAGAAGAAGCCGCCATCGCCAAACTGCATGCCACCGAAGTCCTGTGGAGATGCATCGACGATATGACGCAGTTGCACGGTGGCTACGGCTACATGCTCGAGTACCCGATCGCCCGTGCTTTCGTCGACATGCGCGTGGCCCGAGTCTACGGCGGGTCCAACGAGGTCATGCGCGAACTGATTTCGCGGAAGCTGTAATTCCCGCCGCTATGCAAGGAGACAAGGAATGACCAAGCACGTGGTAGTCGCCGGCGTCGGCATGATCCCGTTCAGGAAACCAGGCCAGAGCGACCCGTACGCCGTGATGGGCGCCAATGCCGCCAGACTGGCGCTGGAGGATGCCGGCCTCTCGTACGACAAGATCCAGCAGGCCTATGTCGGTTACGTCTATGGCGACTCGACCTGCGGCCAGGCGGCGCTGTACAAGGTAGGGGTGACCGGCATTCCCATTGTCAACGTCAACAACAACTGCTCGACCGGCTCGACTGCCCTGTTCCTGGCGCGCCAGGCGGTCGAGAGCGGCGCGGTGGAATGCGCGCTGGCGCTCGGCTTCGAGTTCATGCAGCCGGGCCCGCTGAAGAGTGCCTGGACCGACCGCGAGGCGGCGATGATCGAGTTCACCAATATCGCTGCACCCATGGTGCAGGACGCGCTCGAAGCCGGCGTGCCGCGCGCGCTGACATTGTTCGGCGGCGCAGGCCGCGAGCACATGCAGCGGTACGGCACCAGGCTGGAGACATTCGCAAAGATTCGCGCCAAGGCCAGCCGTCACGCGGCCAATAACCCGCTGGCCGTGTTCCGTACCGTCGTCACGGAAGAGGATGTGATGAACGAGAAAGTGATGTGGCCTGGGGTGATGACGCGCTCGATGGCCTGTCCGCCAACCTGCGGCGCCGCCGCCGCCATTGTCTGCACGGAGGCGTTTGCGAAGAAGCACAACCTGCGCACCGGCGTCCGCATCCTCGCCCAGTCGCTGACCACCGACGTCGCGCCGAGCTTTGATCCGCCGTCGATGATCGGCCTGGTGGGCTTCCATATGGCCGAGGCGGGCGCGAACTCCGTGTACGAGCAGACCGGTGTCGGCCCGTCCGACATCCAGGTTTGCGAACTGCACGATTGCTTCGCGCAGAACGAATTGCTGACCTACGAATCGCTTGGCTTTGCCAGGGTCGGCGAGGCCGAGAAGATGGTGCTGGACGGTGACAACACTTACGGCGGCAAGGTGGTGGTCAACCCGTCGGGCGGCCTGCTTTCGAAGGGCCATCCGCTGGGCGCCACGGGCCTTGCGCAGTGCTTCGAGCTGACCCGCCAGATCCGCGGCACCGCCGGCCCGACCCAGGTTGAAGGCGCGAAGCTGGCGCTGCAGCACAACCTCGGCCTCGGCGGCGCCTGCGTGGTGACGATGTACGGCCGCGGCTGAACCGGATCCGGGGGCAGCCGTTCGGTCCGTGCATTGCCCGACTATCGAGAGGAGATGAGATGGCTGACAAAAGCATGATCGGGATGGATCTCGGCAAGGGATCCATCGAGGTGGAGAAGGGGCGCCTGCGCTTCTTCGCCAAGGCAACCGGCGAAACCAACCCGGTCTATACCGACGACGCCGCGGCCCATGATGCGGGCCACCGCTCGCTGCCGGTGCCGCCGACATTTTTCATGTGCCTGAACAGCGATGTGTCGGCCGCTTCCGGCATTGACCGCATGAAGGTGCTGCAACTGGACCTCGGCCGCATCCTGCATGCCGAGCAGGCCTTTGACTATCACCGCATGGCCTACGCCGGCGATACGCTCCATTTCACCACGACGGTCAGCGACGTCTATGACAAGAAGGGCGGGGCGCTGCACTTCGTGGTTAGTACCACCCGCGTGACCAACCAGGCCGGCGAGCACGTCGGCGACATGCGCAGCACTCTCGTGGAACGCCGTGGCTGAGCGCCGGCAAGGAGAACAGAACCATGCAAGCACCCCGCTATAGCGACGTGAAGGTGGGCGACAAGCTGCCCGCGCTGGCGCTGCCGGCGATCAACCGCACCACGCTGGCCCTGTACGCCGGCGCTTCCGGCGATCACAACCCGATCCACATCGATCTCGACTTCGCGCGCAAGTCGCGCATGCCGGACGTGTTCGCGCACGGCATGCTGTCGGCCGCCTACCTGGGCCGGCTGCTGACCGGCTGGGTGCCGCAGTCCGCGTTGCGCAACCTGTCGATCCGCTTCACCGGCATCACGCACCTCGGCAACCAGCCGACCTGCAAGGGCGAAATCGTCGAGAAGTTCGAGATCGACGGCGAAAAGCGCGTGAAGGTGGCGCTGAAGTGCACCAATCAGTACGGTGAAGACAAGCTGGTGGGCGAAGCCACCGTGGCGCTGAGCTGAATCCGGAAAACCAGATACCTGTAACCAGGGAGGAAAGCATGAGCAAGCTCGCAGGCAAGTCTGCCATCGTCACCGGCTCGGGCCGAGGCATCGGCCGTGAGGTGGCCCTGAAGCTGGCGTCCGAGGGCGCGCGCGTGGTGGTGAACGACCTCGATGCCGAACCGGCCAACGAAGTCGTCGATCTGATCCGGTCGCAAGGCGGCGAGGCGGTGTCCTGCGTCGGCAGCGTGACCGCCACCGACTTTGCCGATCGGCTGGTGGGCACCGCGGTGAAGCACTTCAACGGCATCGACATCATCGTCAACAACGCCGGCTACACCTGGGACAACGTGATCCAGAAGATGACCGACGAGCAGTGGTATGCCATTATCGACTGCCACCTGACCGCGCCGTTCCGCATCCTGCGGGCGGCCCAGCCGGTCATTTCGGCTGCCGCCAAGGCCGAGGCCGCCGAAGGGCGGGAGGTGTTCCGGAAAATCGTGAACATCTCGTCGGGCGCCGCCGGCGGCAACGCCGGCCAGTCGAACTATTCGACTGCCAAGGCCGGCATCCTCGGCCTGACAAAGACGCTGGCGAAGGAATGGGGCCGCCTTAAGGTCAATGTGAACGCTGTTGCTTTCGGCCTGATCGAAACGCGATTGACGCAGGCGCTGGCCGGCGACCAGTCGAAGACGGTCAGCATCGAAGGCCGGGAGATCAAAGTGGGCGTGCAGCAGGCGATGCTGGACAATGCCAGCCGCGTAATCGCGCTGGGCCGTGCCGGCAAAGCGGAAGAGGCGGCGGGCGCGGTGTACCTGCTGTGCACGCCGGAGTCAAACTTCCTGTCGGGCCAGGTGCTCTACTGCGGCGGCGGCCCGGGCGCCAACTTCTGAGTCGGAAGAGTCAAAAGAGTCGGAAGGCCGGTGCAACTGCCCTGTGCCCGATCCGCCCGCGAATCGGCGGGCGCTTGCAGCCGGCAGCGTCAACAACACAAGGGTCGCGCGTTTGCGGACGCAGCGGCCTGCACCGCCAGGGCACGCGGCGGACGAAGGAGACCACGACATGTACATGACTCAGGCGCTGCACCGCTCCATGCAGCAGCGGCCCAATGCCGAAGCGGTGCGCTACATGGGCCGCAGTCTGACCTATGCCGGGCTGGGGGCGCGCGTCGCGCGGCTGGCTGCGGGGCTGCGCAAGTTGGGCGTGCAGGACGGCGACCGCGTCGCGATGTTCTCGCTGAACTCGGCGCGCTATATCGAGTACTACATGGCCGTGCCCTGGGCCGGCGGCGTGCTGAATCCCGTCAACATACGCTGGAGCGCCGCGGAGATTCTCTACTCGTTCGAGGATTCGAGCACATCGGTGCTGATCGTCGACGACAATTTCACGACGGTAGCCGCCAGGGTGGCGGCCGACAGCAAGGGCCTGCGCCACGTCATCTATGCGGGTGATGGCGAGGTGCCGCCGGGCATGATCCCGTACGAGGCGCTGATTGCCGAAAACCCGCCAATGGAAGACCGCCTGCGCCGGGGCGACGACCTTGCCGGCATCTTCTATACCGGCGGTACCACGGGCTTTCCGAAAGGCGTGATGCTTAGCCATGCCAATCTGGTCTCGTCGTCGACAAACAGCCTGATGGCGGGCACGACGACCATCGGCGGGACCTTCCTGCACGTCATGCCGATGTTCCATCTGGCGTGTCTCTCGGCAATCAACAATGGATTCCTGGCCAACGGGACGCATGTCCCGATGGCTTTGTTCGATCCGGGCCGCGCCATGGAAGCCGTCGCGCAGGACCAGGTCACGGACGTGGTGCTGGTGCCGACCCTGATCCAGATGTGCCTGGACTGGCTGGACCAGAATCCGGCGCGTGCCGCGGAACTGAGCTTTGCGTCGCTGCGCGCGCTGCGCTATGGCGCGTCACCGATGTCGCTGTCGCTGCTGCAGCGTGCGCAGGCCGCGTTCCCGGAGGCCAGGTTCAGCCAGGGCTACGGCATGACGGAGTTGTCGCCGGTGGCGACCATGCTGGGGCCGGAATACCACAACGAGGAGTCGCTGGCCAACGGCCGCATGCGCTCGGTGGGCAGGCCTGCATTTACGACCGAGGTCAGGATCGTCGATCCAGAGGGCAGAGAGGTGCCACGCGGCACGGTCGGCGAGATCGCGGTGCGCGGCCCCGGGGTGATGCTGGGCTACTGGAACCAGCCCGAGCAGACCGCCGCGGCCATCCGCAACGGCTGGATGCATACCGGCGACGGCGGCTACATGGATGAGGACGGCTTCGTGTTCCTGTGCGACCGCATCAAGGACATGATCATTTCCGGCGGCGAGAACGTCTACTCGGCGGAGGTCGAGGCGGCGCTGGCGAGCCATCCCGCGGTCGCACAGTCGGCGGTCATTGGCGTACCACACGAAAAATGGGGCGAGTCCGTGCATGCGGTGATCGTGCTCAGGCAGGGAGCCAGTGCGACATTGGAGACGATCCAGTCCCACTGCCGAGAACGCATTGCCAGCTACAAGGTCCCCCGCAGCGTCGAATTCGTGGAGGCGTTGCCTTTGTCGAGCGTCGGCAAGGTGCTCAAGCACGAGCTTCGCAAGCAACACTGGAAGTAGGCGTCTGCTGGCATGCAGCCTTGCTCAAGCTTGCACGCTGACCGCTGCTTCACGCTGCGTGGGCACCACGACTGGGCTCAGGAATGCCGGCGCCAGGCCGGTCAACTGTTCCGCGGCCGCTCGCAAGGGCGGCAGGAAGCGCTTCACCGCTTCCTCCCTCGTGACTTCGCCCGAGGGCAGGTTGACGCTGATCGATGCCACCACGTTGTGGTGTTCGTCGCGTACCGGTACTGCGAGGCCTGCGATGTGCTGGTCGAATTCTCCATCCACCCACGCATAGCCATCGCGGCGCACGGCGGCGAACGCTTCAAGCAATGCCGCCTTGTCGTGCACGGTGCGGTCCGTGTAGGCGCGCAGGGAGGCCTCGTCGAGAAACTGCGAGAGAAATTCTGTGGTCTGGAAGCCCAGCACCGCCCGGCCTGGTGCCGTGGCGAAGGCCGGCACATGGCTGCCCACGCCAAGTCCCAGTGAGCGGATCTTCAGCGACGGAATACGCAGGACATATACCGCATCGTGCCCGTCGAACACACACATGCCGCATGACTCGGTGACCTGCGTCCACAGGGTTTCCAGGGCGCGTTGCGCGTGGCCCCAGAAGGGCAGCGAAGTCAGGTAGGTCATGCCGAGGGTAAGAATCTTCGGCGTCAGGCGAAAACCCCGCGTTTCGGATTCCGCCGCATAGCCAAGCTCGCACAGCGTGAGCAGGATCCGGCGCACCACGGTCCGCGGGAGGCCAGTGGATGCCGTGATGCTGGCAACGGTGTGCGTGCCGCTGCGCCCCAGCGCATGGATAACGGCAAGTCCGCGGGCAAAAGAGCGTATGAAGCCATCGTTGTCGGCAGTAGTCATGTCTGTGCGAGGTCTGATTTCAGGTTGACATTGTAGCAAGGCCGGACGTAAAGTTCGAAAAAACGGGCGGCAATGACCGCCAGGCGGACATAAATGTCCGAAAAAATTAAACAGGAGACAACCATGAAGCGGCGTTTTCTTTGCCAGGCGCTAGCCTGCCTCGCTGTCGTGTCCACCGCGGGCCTTGCATTCGCCAACCCGTCCCAGGAGAGCTTCCAGGCCAAGCGTCCTTTGCGCCTGATCGCGCCAAGTTCGCCCGGCGGCATCCTTGACCTGACTAGCCGCCTGCTCGGCAAGACGCTGTCTGAGCAACTGGGGCAGCCCGTCGTCGTGGAGAACCTGCCTGGCGCGGGCGGCGTGATCGGGATGCAGGCCATGCTGCGCGCGGAGCCGGACGGCCATACGCTGGTGATGGGCAGCCTTGGCCCCAATGCGGCCAACTACGCATTGCACGACAAGCTGCCTTACAAGTTCGAGGACTTCGCGCCGGTGGCGCATGTGCTGACGATGCCGGACGTCGTGGTGGTTAACCCGAAACTGCCGGTCAAGACCATTGCCGAGCTGGCGGCTTATGCCAAGACGCGCCCCAACGGCTTGTCCATGGCCGTTTCGACGAGCGGCTCTTCCGGCCATCTCGCCGGGGACCTGCTGAAGCAGCGCGCCGGCATTACCGCCGTCGACGTGATCTATCGGGGCGCTTCGCCGGCGCTGACCGATCTAGTGGCAGGGCAAGTCGATTTCATGGTGGATAACCTCATCACCGCACTGCCGCTGGTGCGCGCAGGCAAGCTACGCGCGCTTGCCGTCACGACCAAACAGCGTGCCCCGGAACTCCCCGATACGCCGACCATGGCCGAATCCGGTTACCGCGACTTCGACGTTTCGGTCTGGCTCGGTCTCTTTGTCTCGTCCAGGACGCCGCCCGCGGTCGTGCAGGCGTTGAACGCTGCCGTCAACAAGGCGCTGGCCGATCCTGCGCTGCGCGAGAAGCTGGCGCAGCAGGGCGGTACGGCGGCAGGGGGGTCGACGCGGCAGTTCGACAGCTTCGTGCGCGCCGAAAAAACCCGCTGGGAGCAGGTCATCAAGGACGGGAATATCAAGCCCGAGTAAGCCCGAACAAATTAATCACTCTCTTCTCGCAGACAACGCCATGCAAAACAACTTCAAGGACAAAGTCATCGTCGTCACCGGAGCCGGCAATGGCATCGGCCGTGCCATTGCCATGCTGCTGGGCGCGCAGGGCGCCAGGGTGGTCGTCAACGACCTGGGCTCCAGCGGGAGCGGCGAGGGCAGCGATGCCGGACCAGCCCAGAAGGTGGTTGACGAGATCCGTGCAGCCGGCGGGAAGGCCGCGGCGAACACCGATTCGGTCGCGACTGCCGAGAGCGCGCAGGCCATTGTCGATACCGCCATCCGCGAGTTCGGCCGCATCGATGGCGTGATCAACAACGCCGGCATCCTGCGCGACCGCATCTTCCACAAGATGAGCACCGCTGAATGGCAGGCGGTACTGGATGTGCACCTTGGGGGCGCTTACTTTGTCAGCCGTGCGGCGGCGCCTTATTTCAAAGAGCAGCAAAGCGGCACCTACGTCCACATGACCTCCACCACCGGCCTGGTCGGCAATTTCGGGCAGGCTAACTACGCCGCCGCCAAGCTCGGCATCGTGGCGCTGTCGAAATCCATCGCCCTGGACATGGCCCGCTTCAATGTCCGTTCCAACTGTATTGCCCCGTTCGCATGGAGCCGCCTGATCGGCACGCTGCCCAGCGAAACCGAGGCCGAGAAGAAGCGCCTGGAGCGGATGCAGGCGATGAAGCCGGAGCAGGTTGCCCCGGTTGCAGCGTTCCTGTCCGGCGATGCTTCGGCGGAAGTCAATGGCCAGGTGCTGGCCGTGCGCGGCAATGAGCTGATCGTCATGAGCCAGCCGCGCCCGGTGGCGTCGGTGCATCGCGCCGAAGGCTGGACGCTGGAGACGCTGGCGGAGCATGCCGTGCCGGCGGTGAAGCGCGCATTCACGCCGCTGGAGCGCTCGCCCGAGGTGTTTTCCTGGGACCCGGTCTGAGAACGGAGGTACGCAGCGATGGCCATCGACTATCACCGCCTGCGCTCGTGGGCGTTTTTTGACCAGATTTCCAACTATGCGGCGAATGACAACATTCGCTATGCGCTGAGCCTCGGCTTTGGCACCGATCCGATGGACGAGGCGGACTTGCCCTTTGTCTTTGAGGAAGGACTGAGCGTGGTGCCCACCTTCCTCGCCACCGTCGGCGCGCCAGGTGCATGGGCAAGCGACCCGGGTACGGGCATCGACTGGATGCAGATTCTGCACGGCGAGCACCGGATGCGCTTTTTTGCAGTGCCCGCGGCGTCTGGCGCGGTACGCAGCCAGACGCGCGTCAGCCGCGTGGTGGACAAGGGCGCCGGCAAGGGCGCGCTGGTGGTCACTGAGCGGCGCATCGAGGACCAGGCCAGCGGCGAGTTGCTGGCGACCGTCGAGCATGTCTCGTTCTGCCGGGCAGATGGTGGCTTTGCTTGCGCCGCCACGCCCGGCGATGCACCGCCCGAGCCACTGCCGGCGGTGCCGGAGCGCGCGCCTGACATGATCATGTCGATGCCGACCCAGCCTTCAGCGGCCTTGCTGTACCGCCTCAATGGCGATCGCAATCCCATCCACGTACTGCCCGCCGCCGCCCGGCAGGCAGGCTTCGAGCGGCCGATCCTGCATGGCCTTTGCACTTACGGCATGGCATGCCGGGCGCTGCTGAAGCAGGCTTGCGGTGGGGATTCATCGCGCCTGGCCAGCCTTTCGGTGCGCTTTTCATCGCCATTCGTGCCTGGTGAAACGCTGCGCGTGGAGATGTGGCGCGGCGAAGGGCAGGTCCGGTTCCGTGCGCTCGCCGACGAGCGCAATGTGGTGGTGCTGAGCCACGGCGTCGCCGACCTGCATCCGTAATCAAGGAGTCAAGATGTCAGTGATCGAGCAATTCGCCCGTGCCACCCCCGACCGGGTTGCCTACCGCATGGTGCCGTCCGGCCAGGCGGTGAGGTGGGCCGAACTGGAGCAGCGTTCGCGCCGGTGCGCTGCCGCACTGCTGGCTGCCGGTCTGCGCGAGGGCGACGGCATTGCCGTGCTGCTGGAGAACCATGTCCGCTATTTCGAGATCCTTTGGGCCGCGCACCGGATCGGCTTGTACTACACCACGATCAGCCGTCACCTGAAAGCCGACGAGGTGGAGTACATCGTGCAGGACTGTGGCGCCCGGGTACTGTTCTGCTCGGCGCAGACCCTTGGCGACCTTGCCCCCGGCGCGCTGGCATCGCTTCGGGTCACGCGCGTGCTTCTGGATGGGAGCGAGCCGGGCTACAGCAACTATGAAGCGTGGCTGGAGCAGATGCCGGCCGATGTCACGTTGCCGCGCACGGTGGAGGGAACTGACTTCTCATATTCGTCCGGCACCACGGGCAGGCCCAAGGGCATCAAGCGTCCACTGCAAGGCGCCAACGCCTTCTTCCGCACCGGTGACGACGCTCGCCTGGGCTGGAAGTCACTGGACCGCGACACGGTCTATCTGTCGACCGCGCCGTTCTATCACACTGCCCCGGTGCGCTGGAACATGGCCACGATGCACGCCGGTGGCACCTCGATCCTGATGGAGAAGTTCGAGCCGCTGGCGGCGCTGGATGCGATCGCGCGCTACGGCGTGACCCATAGCCAGTGGGTGCCGACCATGTTCGTGCGCTTGCTGCGACTGACTGCGGCGGAGCGCGAGCGCTTCGACCTGTCCACCATGCGCTATGCGATCCACGCCGCCGCGCCGTGTCCGATCTCAGTCAAGCAGCAGATGATCGACTGGTGGGGGCCGATCCTCTATGAGTTCTACAGCGGCACCGAACTGGTCGGTCGCACCTCGCTGGACTCAATGGAATGGCTTGCGCACAAGGGGTCGGTCGGACGGCCCGAGTTCGGGCAGGTACACATCGTCGGCGACGATGGCAATGAAGTGCCGCAGGGCCAGACCGGCGTGGTCTACTTCTCCGGCGGCGGGACCTTTGCCTACCACAATGATCCGGAGAAAACCCGGGAGGCCTATAACGACCGTGGGTGGGCCACCTATGGGGACATCGGCTACGTCGATGCCGATGGCTTCCTTTACCTCACGGACCGCCTTGCCAACACCATTGTCTCGGGCGGCGTCAACATCTATCCGCAGGAATCCGAGAACGTGCTGATGAGCCATCCGGCGGTCTTCGACGTGGCGGTGGTCGGCGTGCCGAATACCGAATTCGGCGAGGAAGTGAAGGCGGTGGTCCAGTTGCACGAGCCTGAGCGCGCGTCGCCGGTCCTGGCCGAAGAACTGATCGCGCTTTGCCGCAGCAGGATCTCCCCGATCAAATGCCCGCGCTCGGTCGATTTCGTCGCGGCGCTGCCGCGCACCGAAACCGGCAAGCTGCTCAAGCGCGCCGTCAAGGCCAGCTACTGGCCAACCGAAAACCGAATCGCGCATTGAGCGCAACTGATGCCATGTCCCGACAAGAAGCCAGCTACCACGCGCCGCGCAAGATGTTTGCGCCGGAGCACGAGATGTATCGCGACAGCGTCGCCCGTTTCCTGGCTGACAAGGTCATGCCCGGACACGCCGAATGGGAAGCCGCCGGCCTGGTGCCGCGGGATGTCTGGCGCGATGCCGGCGCCCACGGCCTGCTGTGCCCCGGCTTGCCCGAAGCCTACTGCGGTGCCGGCGGCGACTTCCTGCACAGCGCCATCGTGGTGGAAGAGATCGCCCGGGCCCTGGCCAGCGGCGTGACCGGGTTCACCACGCACTCGGAGAACGTCGCGCCGTACCTGCTGGAGTTCGGCACCGAGGCGCAGAAGCGTGAGTTCCTGCCGCGCATGGCCAGCGGCGATGTGGTTGGATCGATCGCGATGACCGAGCCGGGGGCGGGCAGCGACCTGAAGGCCATCCGCACCAGCGCTGTCAAGGTGGATGGTGGTTACCGGCTCAACGGCCAGAAGACCTTTATCACCAATGGCTACCACGCTGACCGTGTGCTGGTATTCGCCAAGACAGAGCCGGCCGCCGGTGCGCGCGGCATCAGCCTGTTCTGGGTCGACACCACCAGCCCCGGTTTCAGCCGCGGCCGTCTGTTGGACAAGATCGGCCAGAAAGCCCAGGACACCGCTGAACTCTTCTTTGAGGACGTCTTCGTGCCGGACGACATGCTGGTCGGGGAGCGCAATGCCGGCTTCGGCTACGCCATGAGCGGGCTGGTGCGTGAGCGCCTGCTGATCGCCTTGCGTTGCGCCGTGGCGCTGGAGGTGGCGCTTGACTGGACCATTGCGCATGTCAAGGAACGCCGTGCCTTCGACAAGGCGCTGATCGACAACCAGTTCATTCGCTTCCGCCTGGCCGAAATCAAGACGCATGCGTGTGCCACGCGTGCCTTCGTCGACAGCTGCCTTGAACAATACCTGGCCGGCACGCTGACGCCGGATGGCGCTGCCATGGCCAAATTCTGGGCCGGCGAGGCCACGCGCGCCATCGATGACCTGATGCAGTTCTTTGGCGGCTACGGCTATATGCGCGAATACCCCATCGCCCGTGCCTACACCGACGTGCGCCCGAACCGGATCTACGGCGGTTCGGCCGAAATCATGCGCGAAGTCATCGCGCGCGCACTCTGAATTCACCATGACCAAGAACCTTTCTCGCTCGGTCGCCATCGTCGGTGCCGCGGAATCCGACCTGGGCAAGGTGCCCGGCAAGACGGCACTGGAGTTGCAGGCGCAGGCCGCGCGGCTGGCCCTGCAGGACGCGGGGCTGTCGCTGCGCGATGTGGATGCCGTGTTCGCGCATACCGATGACCGCTTTGCCACCGTGCAGCTGGCCGAATACCTCGGCATCCAGCCACGGTACGTCGACTCCAGTAACGTCGGTGGCATGTCCAACCTGATGCACATCCGTCATGCGATGGCGGCCATTGCCGCCGGCATGTGTTCGGTGGCGCTGGTGACCTATGGCAGTACGCAACTGTCCGACGGCTCGCGCAAGAGTGGCGCCGTCGCCGCGGATACACCGGACTCACCGCGTGGACAGTTCATCGCGCCCTATGGCCAGCTCAGCCCGGTCGGCTATTACGCGATGGTCGCCCAGTTGCACATGCATCGCTACGGCACCACGACCAGGGACCTTGCCGAGGTGGCAGTGGCGGCGCGGCGCTGGGCACAGCTCAATCCCAAGGCGTACCGAAGGGAGGAAACCAGCATTGAAGAGGTCATGACGTCGCCCGTCATCGCATCGCCGCTGCGTACGCGCGATTGCTGCCTCGTCACCGATGGCGGTGGCGCGCTGATCATCACCTCCGCCGATCGTGCACGCGACCTGAAGTCGAAGCCTGTCTACGTGATGGGCGCGGCCGAGACCTTCTCGCACCACTACACCCCCTTCAATACGGCCGACTGGCTCGACACCCGCGTTGCTCAGACGGCGGATGAAGCGTTCCGCATGGCCGGCGTGACCCGCGACGATATCGACGTGGTGCAGATCTACGACCACTTCACCATTGGCGTCATCCAGTCGCTGGAAGAACTCGGCTTCTGCCAGCGTGGCGAGGGCGGGGCGTTTGTCGCCGACGGCGCGCTGGGGCCGGGTGGCCGCTTCCCGATCAACACCTCGGGCGGCGGACTGTCCTACGGGCATCCGGGCATGTTCGGCATGTTCGTGCTGATCGAGGCCGTGCGCCAGCTGCGCGGCGAGTGCGGCGAGCGGCAGTTGCCCGGCGCCGAACTGGCGCTGTGCCATGCGCCGGGACTCGTCTTCTCCTGCAACACCACCATGATCCTCGGAGTCTGAAGCATGAGCGAAGCACAACGTCCCCTGCCGCGTCCCACTGAGATCACCACAGGCTACTGGCAAGCCGCGGCGCAGGGCCGCCTTGTGGTGCAAGGCTGCCGCGCCTGCGGCCACCGCCAGTTCTATCCGCGCACTCTGTGCGTGGCGTGCGGGTCGGACCAGGTGGAATGGGCCGAGGTCTCCGCATTCGGCTCGATCTACACCTTTACGGTCAACCACCGTGCCCCCAACGCCTTCATGAAGGCGCGGCTGCCCTATGTGGTTGCCATCGTCGAACTGGACGAGGGCGTGCGGATGATGGCGAACATCCTCAACGCATCGCCCGAGGCCGTCGCCATCGGCAAGCGGGTGCGCGTGGTGTTCGAGAAGGCGAGCGAAGACGTGAGCCTGCCGCAGTTCGAACTGATCGACTGACCCGATCCTGATCTGAGGAGACGTCCATGGCTGTTATCACTTCACCGCGGCGGCGGGCCGCGCTGCTCGCGATCGCCTGCTTCGCAGCGCTGCCGGGCCTGAGTCATGCACTCGATGGTTTCGCCTATCCGCAGAAGCCCATCCGGCTGGTCGTGCCATTCCCGGCCGGCGGCGGATCCGACACCCTGGCCCGCCTGCTCGGCCGCGAGCTGACGGCGATGTGGGGCAAGCCGGTGGTGGTCGAGAACAAGCCGGGTGCCAGCGGCACGATCGGCACAGGCGGGGTGGCAAAGGCCGCGCCGGACGGCTATACGCTGCTGTTGGGCGCGACGCCGCTGGTGCAATTGCAGGGCGTGTACAAGTCACTGCCCTACGATACCTTCCGCGACCTGGCTCCGCTGGCGCGCCTGGCGCTCTCGTCGGACGTGTTCGTCGCGCCGGTATCGTCCGGCGTCGGCAGCGTGGGGGAGCTGGTGGCCGAGGCCAGGGCCAGGCCAGGCAAGTTCAGCTACGGCTCCTATGGCAACGGGACCTCCTCCCACATGCACGGCGAGTTGCTGCGCATGCAGGCGAAGGTGGACCTGACCCATGTTGCCTACAAGGGCGGCTCGCCGCTGGCCCAGGACCTGCTGGGCGGGCAGGTGAGCTCGGGGTTTGTGGATGTGGCCAGCAGCAAGGCCGCGCTCAGCTCGCCGAAGATCAGGGTGCTGGCCGTGACGGGCGAGCGTCGGCTGCAGCTGCTGCCGGACGCGCCGACGTTCACCGAACTGGGCTATCGCGATTACGAGCCCAACGGCTGGTACGGCCTGTTCGTGCCCGCGGCCACGCCGAAGCCGGTGCGGGACAAGCTTGCCACCGCGGTGCTGACCATCCTGGCCAGGCCCGCGATGCAGACCGCGATTCGCGAACTGGGACTGGAGCCGGGAACGCTGGAGCCCGAGGCGTTCCTGAAGCTGATGCGGCGCGATGCGGAGATCTGGGGACGGATCGCCAGCGAGGCGCGCATCACGCTTGACTGAAGGATACCGCCCGCCAGGACTCCCTGTCGTTTCGGGCGAGACTGGCGTGGCAAGGCCCCTGCGGAAAGGCTCCGAAATACAGTCCCAAACCTCCACCTTCATGCTGATTCAGGAGAACTGCCCATGCTTTCCGGTGTAAAAGTCGTCGAGATTTGCGGAATCGGCCCGGGCCCGTTCTGCGCGATGCACCTTGCCGATCTCGGCGCCGACGTCATCGCGGTGGAGCGCGCCACGCCGGCCAACGGCGCAGCGCCGTCCGCGGACGGCTATGTGCTGAACCGGGGCAAGCGTTCAGTGGTCGCCGACCTGAAGACGGCCGAGGGTCGCGAGCTCGTGCTGGCGCTGGTCCAGGATGCCGATGCGCTGATCGAGGGCATGCGTCCGGGCGTCATGGAGCGGCTGGGCCTGGGCCCGGACGTTTGCCTGGCGCGCAACCCGCGTCTTGTCTACGGGCGCATGACGGGGTGGGGCCAGACCGGTCCGCTGGCACAGGCGGCCGGGCACGACAACAACTACATTTCGCTCTCCGGCGCGATGTATTACCAGGGCGGGCCCGTTGAGCCACCATCATCGGCCATCACGGTGGTAGGCGATGTCGGCGGCGGTGCGTTGTACCTGGCAGTGGGATTGCTTTCGGGCATCCTCAATGCCCGCGCCACGGGCAAGGGCACCGTCGTCGACGCATCGATCGTCGATGGCTCGGCCCATATGCTGCAGTTGCTGCTGTCGACGGCCCGCAAGGGCTTCATCACCGGCGAGCGCGGCAACAATATCCACGATGCCTCTCATTTCTATTCGACCTATCGCTGCGCGGACGGCAAGTTCGTCACGCTCGGCTCGATCGAGCCGCAGTTCTACGCGTTGCTGCTGGAAAAATTAGGGCTGACCGAGGATCCGCGTTTCGCCCGGCAATGGGACCGCGAGCGTTGGACCGAGCTGCATAGGCACTTTGAGGAACTCTTTGCCACCAAGACGCGCGCGCAATGGTGCGCACTGCTGGAAAACACCGACGTGTGTTTCGGCCCGGTGCTGAGCCCGGAAGAGGCCGCCGGGCATCCGCACCTGGCCGCGCGAGGTGTCTACTTCCAGGCGGAGGGCCATCTGCAGGCTGCGCCCGCGCCGCGTTTCGATGGCAAGGCCATGGTGGCGGGCGCGATTCCACGGCGCGGCCAGCACACTGGCGAGATCATGGCCGCAATCGGCACCGGCCAACCTGGCGACGCCTGGAAAGCGACCTGACTATTGCTGTTGCTTCCTGCGGCGTTCCGGTATTCGCAACCGCCGCGTGCGGCTGCGACCGTCTCGCGTCGCCACTGCCCTGGGTGATTCTGCGCTTGGGCAGTCCTTCTTGCTTTCCACGCACACCTCCGTCACAGCACCTGATTCGCCGCGCCGATGCGTGCGATGCCGTCGCTCCCGCGCATGTCGTCGACACATAAGATTCTCTTATTAAATCCGGAGGGATTTCTAACTGGAACTCCTGGTGCAGGCAGATCATCATCCAGTCATCAGACCTGCTTCGAACTCTCGTACCAGCCAGCAAAAAAGGATGTCATAAAGGCAGAAAATGGACGAAAACAGTTTCACTCAAGCGGCATCGATTCCGGGCGTGCGCGCTACGGTGTCCGCAGCAGAACGCAACCGCGAGCACATGCTGGCTATGCTGAGCCAAGTGCGCGAGCTGGAGCAACGGGCGGTCAGCAAGTCCGCAAGCGCGGCAGACGCATTCCACGCGCGAGGCAAGCTACTGCCACGCGAGCGGCTCGCGCACCTGCTGGACGCCGACCGGCCGTTTTACGAACTCATGACCCTTTGCGGCTATTGCGGGATCGAGAATCCGGACCCGTCCACCAGCGTACCCGGCGCCGCACTCATTGTCGGCATTGGCTTCATCGAAGGCGTGCGTTGCATGATCGCCGTGAACGATTCCGGCATCAGTGCCGGTGCGATGCAGGCGCTGACCGGCCAGAAGCTGATTCGGGCACAGGAAATTGCGCTCGCCCAGAAGCTGCCTTTTGTCCAGTTAGTGGAAAGCGCGGGCGGCAACCTGCGCAAGTATCGGGTCGAACGCTTTGTCGTGGGTGGCGGCATGTTCTACAACCTGGCGCGGCTGTCCGCAGCCGGCGTGCCGGTCGTGTCTCTCATCCATGGATCTTCGGCGGCCGGGGGCGCTTACCTGCCGGGGCTATCCGACCACGTCATCATGGTTCGGCGCCAAGCCCATGCATACCTGGCCGGCCCGTCGCTGCTGCGCGCCGCGACGGGCGAAGAGGCCACCGACGAGGAACTCGGGGGGGCCGACATGCACGCCAGCGTCTCAGGCCTCGCCGATCACGTGGCCGACAACGACCTCGATGGCATTGCCCGCCTGCGCGAAGTGATGGACACGATCGGCTGGCGCGAGGCACCGGGCGGCGAGAGCTGGGACGAGCCGCTCAAGCCTGCCGAGGATCTGCTGGAACTGATGCCCGCCGACACCCGGACGCCGGTCGACATGCGCGAAGTGATTGCGCGCATTGTCGATGGATCGCGATTCAGGGAGTTCAAGGCGATGTATGGGATCCATACGGTCTGCGGCCACGCCCGCATCCAGGGACACGACGTGGGAATCCTGACGAACAACGGACCGCTCGACTGCGACGGATCCACCAAGGCGGCGCAGTTCATCCAGTCGTGCGTCCAGTTGGGCCGGCCGCTTGTCTTCCTGCAGAACATCACCGGCTTCATGGTTGGGCGCGAGCATGAGCAGGCAGGAATGATCAAGCACGGCGCGAAGCTGATCCAGGCGCTGTCCAATGCGCCGGTGCCGCGCCTGACCCTGTTGTGTGGCTCGTCCTTCGGCGCCGGCAACTATGGCATGTGCGGCCGCGCGTTCCGCCCAGACTTTCTTTTCTCGTGGCCGAATGCGCGCACTGCCGTCATGGGCGGCGAGCAGGCCGCCATGACCATGCGCCTGGTCGCCGAGAACGCCGCGCGCCGCAGCGGGCGCCCCGTCGACGAACCTGCGATAGAAGCCGAGAGCCGCGACATCGTTGCCACGTTTGAACGCCAGTCCAGTGCGATCCACACCAGCAGCATGCTGCTCGATGACGGGATCATCGACCCGAGGGAAACGCGCGCGTGGCTGGCCATGGCGCTCGCCACGGTGGCACAGGCCAGGCAGCGCGCCGTACAGCCGATGCAGTTCGGCGTCGCCCGCCTCTAAACACAGCGGCGGGTGCGCACCGCCTGAGGCCGCATGTCTGGCAGGCGGCCTGCGCCCCATCCTTTCGAAAACACAAGGAGACACCAACCATGATGACCCCCGAACACATCGCGCTGCAGGACAGCGTGCGCAGGCTGATCGACCGGGAGATCGAACCCTTTGTCGAGAAATGGGAGGCTGACGAAATCTTTCCCGCGCACGAAGTGTTCAAGAAGCTCGGCTCGGCGGGCTATCTCGGCGTGAACAAGCCCGTGGAATTCGGCGGCATGGGGCTGGACTACTCCTACGAGATTGCATTCTGCGAGGCCATCGGCGGCATCAGCGCGGGCGGCGTCGGCATGGCCATCGCCGTGCAGACCGACATGGCCACGCCGGCGCTGGCACGATTCGGCTCGGACGAGTTGCGGGAGACCTTTCTCAAGCCGACCGTTGCGGGAGATTTCGTGGTGTGCCTGGGCGTGTCAGAAGCCGGGGCGGGTTCGGACGTGGCATCGCTGAAGACCACGGCGCGCAAGGATGGCTCCGACTATGTGATCAACGGCTCCAAGATGTGGATCACGAACGGGCTGCAGGCCGACTGGATGTGCCTGCTGGCGAATACCAGCGAGGGCGATGTCCACCGCAACAAGTCGCTCATTTGCCTGCCGCTGAGGGAGAACGGGAAGCTGCGTCCCGGCATCACGATGAACAAGATCAAGAAGGTCGGCATGTGGTCTTCCGATACCGCGCAGGTATTCTTCGACGACGTTCGGGTGCCCCAGCGCTATCGCATCGGGGAAGAAGGCATGGGCTTCACCTACCAGATGCGCCAGTTCCAGGAGGAGCGCCTCAGCGGCGCCACCCGCCGGGTCACCGCGCTCACCAATGCAATCAACGAGACCATCGAGTACACCCGTGAGCGCAAGGCGTTCGGGCGTTCGATCCTGGACAACCAGGTGGTCCATTTCCGGCTCGCCGAACTGAAGACCGAAGTCGAACTGCTGCGATCCGTCATCTACCGCGCGGCCCAGGTGCATATGTCTGGCGGCGACATGACCGAGCTAGCCTCAATGGCCAAGCTCAAGGCCGGCCGCTTGTGCCGGGAGGTGACCGATTCCTGCCTGCAGTACTGGGGAGGCATGGGTTTCACCTGGGACAACCGGGTGTCGCGCGCCTGGCGCGACCTCCGCCTGATCTCCATCGGCGGCGGCGCCGACGAGATCATGCTGACCATCATCTGCAAGCACATGGGAATCCTGCCGAAGCGATCGGCCTGATCAGGGGAGAATCACATGCGCTTCGACACATTGCTTGTCGCCAACCGGGGGGAAATCGCACTGCGGGTCCTGCGCAGCGCGCGCAAGCTCGGCTTGCGCACGGTTGCCGTCTATTCGGACGCCGATGCCGGTGGCCGTCACGTGCGCGAGGCTGATCTGGCCGTGCGCATCGGACCGGCCGACGCCGCCCGCAGCTATCGGCATGCCCATGCGCTGATCGAGGCATGCCGGCGCACCGGCGCCCAGGCGATACATCCGGGCTACGGATTCCTGTCCGAAAACGCGGAGTTCGCGCGGGCAGTTGCCGATGCGGGCTTGACCTTCGTTGGACCCTCGGCAGACGTCATTGCGCTGATGGGCAACAAGGCACAGGCAAAGCTGGCCATGCAAAAGGCCGAGGTGCCGACTGTGCCGGGAGAACAGGGCTGTGCCTCCGACGAGGCGGCCCTCGCCGCGGTGGAGCGCATCGGCTTCCCGGTCATCCTGAAGGCCGCGGCAGGCGGGGGCGGCCGTGGCATGCGGGTCGTCCGCGACGCCACGGCCTTGCCGGCGGCGCTGAAACAGGCGCGCTCCGAGGCGGCAGGCGCGTTCGGCTCTGACGAGCTCATCATCGAGCGCGCCATCGAACGCGGAAGACACATCGAGATCCAGGTGCTGTGCGACGAGCATGGCCGCTGCCTGCACCTCGGTGAGCGCGACTGTTCGACACAGCGGCGCTTCCAGAAGGTCATCGAGGAAGCGCCTTCGCCCGCGGTGAACGCCGAGCTGCGCCGGGCGATGGGAGAGGTCGCGGTGCGCGCCTGCGAGGCCATCGGCTATACGGGCGCCGGCACGCTCGAATTCCTGCTGGATGGAAAAGGCCGCTTCTATTTCATGGAGATGAACACGCGGCTTCAGGTCGAGCACGGCGTGACGGAGCTGGTCACGGGGCTTGATCTGGTGGAGCAGCAACTGCGCATCGCCCAGGGCGAGCGGCTCGCGTTCGGGCAGGAGGATGTGCGCATGTGCGGCCATGCCATCGAGGTACGGCTGTGTGCGGAGGATCCCGCGGCGGGCTTCCTGCCCCAGGTGGGCCGCGTCGATGTCTGGCGCCCGGCGCCCGACATCCGCGTTGACAGCGCGCTGCACGGCGGCATGGAGATCGGGTCCGATTACGACTCGATGGTCGCGAAGATCATGTCCTGGGGCGAGACGCGCGAACAAAGCATTCACCGCCTGGTCCGTGCCTGCGAGCGAACGGCGCTGCTGGGTGTCCGAACCAACCTTGGCCTGCTCTCGCGCTGCCTGCGCCATCCGCGCTTCGTGGCCGGCGAGGTCACCACGGATTTTCTGGCTGGCGAAGACATGGGCGGTCCGGCGTGGCGCGCGCAGCCGTCGGTGCATGTACGCGCCGCGGCGGCCTTGCTGCTGTCGGGCGCGGTCGGCCGCGGCGCGTCCGGCATGCAGCGGCTGCCGGCCGGCCCGGCGCAAACGCGGGCGCTGTGGCTCATGGATGCCACGCACATAAGCGGCGCAGGCGCCGCGGCGCAAGGGACGGCCAGCGCGGTGGAACTGCGGCCATCGGCGGACCAGGGCGAAGTCGTCATCCGTTTCCGATCGGGCGATCCGACGCCCGCGCGCAACGCGACGGATGCGCAAGCGCGCGAGGCAGAGCCCGCCTGCAGCGTTGCCAATGTGCATTGGGAGCCGACCGGGAGCTCGGCCGGCGGACATGGCGGAACGCTCGGGCTTGCGGTCGATGGCGTGTACCGCCAGCTGACGTGCAGCTCGCCTCGACGCGACGAATGGTGGCTGCAGGATGGCGCCGACACGTTCGTGTTCCGGCGGCTGGCGCGCTTCGCTGCCAGCGACGGCGAATCCGTCGGTGGCAGCGTACGGGCGCCGATGAGCGGGCGCGTGGTTGCCGTCCTGGTTGGCGAGGGCGACGCCGTCGAGCGCGGCCAGACTCTGGTCGTGCTGGAGTCGATGAAGATGGAAATGCCCCTGGCAGCGCCGAGCACTGGGCGCATCGTGCGCCTGCTTGCCCGGGAGGGCATGCAACTCAACGCGGGACAGGTGCTGATCGAAGTCGGCGTGGACGCCGAAGCGGGAAAGGTCGAAGCCGAGGGCGCGACCTGACCGCATGGAAGCCCGGATGCAGAGCGGACGCGCGGGGGGCACGGCCACGGGCGGGTCCAGACACTCACTACAGGAGAGCATGAATGGTCCAGAACGCAAAACCCGGCCGCGCGATCGTCATTGGTGGCGCATCGGGATTCTGGGGCGACTCGCAGATCGCCGTCCCGCAACTGCTGCAGGAGCCGGGACTGGGCTACCTCGTTTTCGACTACCTCGCCGAAACCACCATGGCGATCCTTCAGCGCGCGCGCCTTCGTGCGCCGGAACTGGGCTATGCCACGGATTTCGTCAGCGCGGCGCTGAAGCCCCACCTGCAAGCGCTGAAGCAGCGTGGGGTGCGCCTGGTGTCCAACGCAGGCGGCCTTAACCCGGCGGGCTGCCGCGATGCCATCCTTGCCCTGGCGCGAGAGCAAGGACTGGACCTTAAGGTCGCTATCGTGTCCGGCGACGACGTGCTGGCACTTCAGGAAAGCTTCCTGCCCTGGCCCGGCGACGAGGCCGATGCCGGGCTTCCCCGGCTGATGTCAGCCAACGCCTACCTCGGCGCCCTGCCCATTGCCCAGGCACTGGACGCCGGCGCGGACATCGTCGTCACCGGCCGCTGCGTGGATAGCGCCGCGCTGCTCGGGGTCGCCATCCACGAGTTCGGGTGGTCAATGCAGGACTACGACCGGCTGGCGCAGGGCAGCCTTGCCGGCCATCTGGTGGAGTGCGGCGCGCAGGCCACGGGTGGGCTGTTCACGGACTGGGAGCGCGTGCCGGACTGGACCAACATCGGATATCCGCTGGTCCGCATGACCGCCGACGGCGTGTTCGAACTCTACCAGCCGGGCGACGCGGGCGGGCTGGTGACGCGCCAGACCGTGGGCGAGCAATTGCTCTACGAGATCGGTGACCCGAAGGCATATGCGCTGCCCGATGTCATCTGCGACTTCTCCGAAGTCCGGATCGAGGATCTGCCGGGCTTCGAGGCCAGCGGCGGGCGGGTGCGCGTCAGCGGCGCGCGGGGGAGGGCGCCCAGCGATTGCTTCAAGGTGACCGCCACCTACCAGCAGGGTTACCAGATTGCGCTGATGATGGCGATTCGCGGGCAGCGGGCGCTGGAGAAGGCCGAACGCACGGCGCAGGCCCTGCTTGCGCGCAGCCGCACCCTGATGGCCAGGAGCGGCCACGCCGACTACAGCGAGACCCTGGTGGAACTGCTGGGCGCGGAATCCATGTACGGGCCGCACCGCCGCGTGCGGGACAGCCGCGAAGTGGTGCTGCGCATTGCCGCCCAGCACAATGACCGGCAGGCGTTGGCTTTCCTGCAGAAGGAGGCGGCGTCCGCCGGCACATCGATGGGGCCTGGCACGCGCAGCCATTTCGGCGGACGCTCCGATATCCAGAGCGTGATCCGCACGGTCTCGTTCCTGCTTCCCAAGCAGGAAGTGACGGTGCAATGGAAGATGGCCGACGAGCCGGCGACAACCGTGGAGGTGCCAGTGGGTGGCACGTCCTCGGAGCGGCCGGCAATCACTGCGCACGTGCCCGTCACATTCGCTGGGGATGCACAACGACCGGACGTGGGCTGCCTCGTGCGTATTCCGCTCGGCACGCTGGCGGTCGGGCGCAGTGGTGACAAAGGCAACGACGCCAATATCGGATTGATGGTGCGGGACCCCGCCTGGCTGCCGGTGGTCAGCGCGCAGGCGACGGCGGAGCGGGTACGCGACTACTTTGCGCACTTGATTGAAGGACCGGTGACACGGTACGAACTTCCGGAAATCGGCGCTTTCAACTTCGTACTGGAAAAGGCACTGGGCGGCGGTGGCTCCTGCAGCCTGCGTTCCGATCCGCTGGGAAAGTGCTACGCACAGATGCTGCTGGACATGGAAATCGAATGCCCGGCAGAGCTGTTGCCCGAAGGGAGCCGGGAAGCAGCCGCCGCTCGCTGACCGGGCGGCAGGCACTTCGCGACACACAACGAACCAGGAGACACGAGTGATGCAAGCGATTTACCCATCAGCCTGGCAGGCTCAGAGCAGTGCGCGGCGGCGTCCTCGGCGACAGTATGGCGCGTCCGTGGTGATCGGCCTGGCTGCTCTCCTGTGGGGCGCCGCAGCCATCGCCCAGCCATCGCCCGCTGCCGGCACCGAACGCCTCGACAAGCCCGTGCGCATCATCGTTGCCTATGGCGCGGGCGGTGCCTCGGACAGTATCGCCCGTTTCGTGGGCGACGGACTCTCCAGGCGTGCCGGTAAGCCCGTGATCGTGGAAAACAAGGCCGGCGCCGACGGCAACATTGCAGCGGAGACCGCGGTCCGAGCCGCCCCTGACGCGTACACGCTGCTGGTGTCCGGTTCATCGACACACGCGGCAAATGCCACCATCTACCGCAAGCTTCCGTACGACCCGGAAGCCGACTTTACGCCATTGGCGACCATGGCCAGTACCCCGTTCGTGCTGCTCGTGAATCCCAAGCGGGTTCAAGCGGCGACGTTCAAGGAGTTCCTGGCATTGGCGAGGAAGGAGAGCAGTTCGCTGTCCTTTGCGAGCGCCAACGTGGGCGGCCGCATCACCGGTGAACTGTTCAAGCAGCGAGCGGGTGTCAAGGCGGTGAACGTTCCCTACAAGAACAGCAGCCAGGCCATGACGGACCTGATCGGCGGCCAGTTCGACTACTACCTGTGCGACATGGTCACGGCGCTGCCGCAGATCCAGGCTGGCACGGTGCGCGCCCTGGCGATCTCCAGCGCCGAACGCGCGCCGTCGTTGCCCGATGTGCCGACGCTGGCGGAAAGCGGCTTCCCGGACTTCGACGTCAGTTCGTGGATCGCCATCTGGAGCGCCAACGCGTCGACCCCCCAGCCCGTGGCCAGGCTGTTGTCGCGCTGGATCGCGGAGACGCTCGACTCGTCCAGCGGGCGCCAGTTCCTGGTGGGCAAGGGGCTGATTCCGGCCAAGGTCGCGCCGACGCATCTGCAGGAGCTGCAGCGGCGCGACACCAGGCTTTGGGGAAAAATCATCGTCGACGCAGGGATGCAGCAGCCATGAAGCCCGTAGCTCGTTCAGCGCGGCGAAATCAGGCGGCCGATGCTCAGTGCGCTCTCGCTAAGCCTGCCGGTGCGCGCATAAAGCCGGTAGCTGATGGTCGGCAGCGCTGGCATGCCCGAGTGAGGGTCCAGGACTTTCAGGTCCGGGGCCAGCATCTCTACGGTGCGAGGCGTGATCCCCATGCCCGCTCGCAATGCAGCCCGAATACCTGCCAGCGTCGAGGTCTGGAAGGCAATACGCCAGGGGATGCTGGCTTCCGACAGGGACTTGATTGCCATGCTGTGGAACGGGCAATCTCTTTCGATGAGCACAAGCGGTACCGGCGCGCCGGGCTGATGGTGATACCGCGCGCCGGCGATCCAGGTGACGGGAGAGGTGCGCAGCACGACCTGATCGAACTCCGGATTCGGCACCGGATCAAGCATGACGACCAGATCAATCTCGCCCCGGCGCAGGGACGAGGTCAGCCAACGGCGGCGGCCAACCTGGATGTCCACGCGCAGACCGGGAAAAACCTCGGCACACATCTTCAGGTACTCGGGAATCAACGAGTCGACGGCGTCAGCACAAGCTCCGACTTTCACAGGCTCGTCGAAGGCTCTCTGGGTCATGGCGCGATAGGCCTCATCGTTCAGGCCGACGATGCGACGCGCGTAGTCGAGAAGTCTGCTGCCCGCCATGGTAAGACGCTTGCTGCGCCCGACACGCTCGAACAATTCGCAGTCGAGCGCGGCCTCCAGTTTCTGCATCTGCTGGGACACGGCGGCCTGGGTACGGAAAACCTGTTCCGCCGCCACAGCGAAGTTTTCTTTTTCCGCCACGGCAACAAAGGTGCGAAGCAGGCCGATGTCAAGGTTGCGAAAGCTCATGTCGAATAACGTTGCGGCCTCGGCTTGCAAGAGGCGTTGATTCCTAACATTAACCTTCAGGATTGAACAGCGTGACTTCCAGCGTATCCCCCACACCCATCGAAGCTGCAGGCCGGTCTGCCGCCGCGGCGGCGCCATTCGTTCGCACTGGCGTTCACGGCGCAGTTTTTCGCATCGAGCTTAACCGATCCGATGCGAGGAATCCACTGGGTGCCGACATGGTTGCCGCATTGGCAAAGGCGGTTGACCGGGCCGAACAGATGGATGACGTACGGGTCATTCTCTTCACCGCGGCAGGCAAGGCCTTCAGTGCTGGTGGAGATCTCGGCAATATCGAGGACCGCCTGGCAGTGAAGCCTGGCGCGGATGGCCAGGACCCGATTGCGGTTGGCAACCGTCGCTATGGCGAGTTCCTGTCCCGGCTCACTCGGTCGTCGAAGGTTACGGTAGCGAGTGTGCATGGGGCCGCCATGGGCGGTGGTGCTGGCCTGGTATGCGCGGTGGACATCTCCGTCGGTTCTCCCGGCACACGGTTCGGGTTCCCGGAGGCAGGTATTGGTCTGGTGCCCGGGCAAATCCTCCCTTTCGTCAGCGCACGCGTTGGCGTTCAGGTTGCGCGCCGCCTCATGCTCACCGGTGAACGGATCAATGGAGTGGAGGCGCACCGCATCGGCTTGCTGGACTACCTTGCACAATCTGAGGAGGCACTGCCGGCGCGCGTGCAGGAAGTTCTGGAATTCGTCGTGGCCACGGCACCCGCGGCCAGTGTCTTGACCAAGTCCCTGCTGACACAGGCTCGCTCGCTGTCAGCCGAGTCGCACAACGCATTGGAAAACTACCTCGATGCCGCCTCAATCAAGTTTGCACAGCAAATGCGTTCGGAGGCGGTGGAAGGCGTGACAGCGGCGCGGGAGCGCCGGCCAGCGCGCTGGAACGTGGGAGCCGAACTGCCGCCCTTGGCGGCGAATTGAACAAAAGCGTCGAACAACATTCAGGAGGCACGGAACAATGGCATCACTGGACGGCGTGAAGGTCGTGGATCTCTCACGGGTACTTGGCGGTCCCTTGTGCGCGCAAATTCTCGGGGATCATGGTGCAAACGTGATCAAGGTAGAGGGTCCGATGGGCGATGAGACGCGTACCTGGGGCCCCCCATTCAATGAGGCTGGGATGGCGTCGTACTTCGCCGGCATCAATCGTAACAAACGCACGGTATGCCTCGACCTGGCATTGCCAGAGGGACGCGCAGTGCTGATGCGATTGCTTGCTGACGCGGATGTGCTGATTGAAAACTTCAAGGTTGGCACGCTGGAGCGTTGGGAGATGGGCTATGACGACGTGCTCTCCACACGCTTTCCGAAGCTCATCCATTGCCGTGTCACCGGCTTCGGCGCGACGGGGCCGCTCGGCGGGCTGCCCGGCTACGACGCCGCGGTGCAGGCGCTCGGTGGCATCATGAGCATCAACGGTGACCCGGATGGCACGGCCACGCGTGTCGGGGTGCCGATCGTCGACGTGACGACCGGGTTGAGCGCCGTGATTGGCGTGTTGCTGGCCTTGCATGAGCGTGAGCGCAGCGGTAGGGGACAGTCCATCGAGTCGGCTCTGTACGACAACGCTCTATTTTCGCTATACCCACACTCCATCAACACACTATTCACCGCCAAGGCTCCAATGCGGTCCGGCAATGGCCATCCGAACATCGCACCCTACGATACCTATGCGACCGCCACAGAGCCCATCTATCTCGCAGTCGGCAACAACGGCCAGTTTCAGCGGCTGTGCGAAGCGGTGGACCGCACTGAACTGGCGGTTGATATACGCTACGCTACAAATGCTCAGCGAGCCGTGCATCGGTTTGATCTTAAGCGTGATCTTGAGGCAGCCTTCAGCCGCTTCGAAGCGCAGTCGCTGTTCGAGCGCTTGGTGGCGGTTGGCGTGCCGTGCGGTGTCATCCACAGCGTGGTCGAGGCGCTGAACCACCCGCATACCGCGCACCGTGGCATGGTGGCCGAAATCGGCAACTTCAAGTCGGTCGCCTCTCCCGTCAAGCTCAGCCGCACGCCGGCAACGTACCGTGAGGCGCCGCAAGAGATCGGCGCCAGCACGGTAGAGGTGTTGCGCGAGGCAGGCCTTACCGATTCACAAATTGAACGGCTAATTGACCAGGGCGTGGCGCTTCAGCGAAGGCATATTCCGTAATGTGGCAGTAATTTTCTTAACCAACCCTTGCGCAGTGCCGCGACGCAGCACTGGCGACAGACCGGCATTCACCGGCCTGCGCAGCCTTAATCAGCCGTGATGTTGTTGGCCTTCACCACCTCGCCCCACATCTTGTAGTGGGTGCGGGTAAGCGTTGCGAGCTGCTCGGGCGTGCCGCCGCCGGGCTCGTCGCCGCGGTCGACGATGCTCTTGACGACGGCCGGGTCCTTCAGCGCCGTATTCAATGCGCCGTTGGCTTTCTTGACGATGTCGGGGCTCAGGCCCGGCGGTCCGTACAGGCCGATGAACGAGATGATGGTGAAGTCCTTGATGCCGCTCTCGGTGGCCGTCGGCACGTCCGGGATCATGGCCACGCGCTTGGGTCCCGTTACCATCAGCGGCCGCAACTGGCCCGACTTGATGAAAGGCGCGACGACCGACGTGGCATCGAACATCGCATCCAGGCGCCCGGCCATCAGGTCGACCATAGCCGGGCTGCTGCCCTTGTAGGGAACATGGTTCATCTTCGGCCCGCCCATGCGCTCGCGCAGCAGTTCCATCGTGACATGCGGCAATGCGCCGGTGCCGCCCGAGCCATAGTCGATGGTCTTGCCCGACTTGTCGCGCGCCTTGACCTCCTCGACGAACTGCGCGTAATTCTTGATGGGCGAACTGGCGGGCACGACGAGCACCAGCGGCGACTGCAGCATCACGCCTATCGGCGTCAGCTTCTGCGGATCGACGATGCCGAGCTTGGTGTAGACGTGCGGCATGATCGTCATCGAGCCGTTGCCTACCAGCAGCTTGTTTCCGTCGGGCGCCGCGCGCATGACCTCGATGGAGGCGATATTGCCATTCACGCCGGCCTTGTTGTCGATGACAAACGACTGACCGAGCGAACTCTGCAGGCCGTTAAGCAGCGCGCGTCCCGCGAAGTCGGTCTGGCCACCGGGCGGAAAGCCCACCAGCAGCGTTACCGGCTTGGTCGGCCAGTTGGTCTGCGCCCACGCGGCGGTCGTTGCCAGCGCGCCAAGGCCGAGCGCTGCGACGCTCAGGATCAACGCCGAACGGCGCGAATTCACGGGCGATTTCTTGGTGATTGTCATGACAGGTCTCCGATTATGTTTTGACTGGGCCTCGGCCCCACGGCGCTTCAGGCCGTCTTTTCCATCGCTTCCCACATACCATTGATATAGACCGCGCCGAGTGCCCGGTCATAAAGGCCGTATCCCGGCTTGCCCGTCTCGCCCCAGATCATGCGGCCGTGGTCCGGGCGGTAATAGCCCTGGAAGCCGACGTCGTGGTACGCCTTGACGATCGCGGCAATATCCAGCGATCCGCAACTCGACAGGTGGGCGGTTTCCTCGAAATCGCCCTCCGGCGTGATCTTGACGTTGCGGATATGGGCGAAGTGGATGCGCCCCATGCCGCCGAACTCGCGCACCAGCGCCTCGACGTTGTTCTGCGGGCCGGCGCCAAGCGAGCCGGAACACAGCGTCAGGCCGTTTGCCGGCGTGTCGACGATGCTCAGGATGCGTGCCAGGTCGTCGCGGTTCTTGACGATGCGCGGCAGTCCGAAGATGGGGCGCGGCGGATCGTCCGGATGAATGGCCATCTTGATGCCGCACTCCCGGGCCACGGGAATGATCGCGCGCAGGAAATGCTCCAGGTGCTCCCAGAGCCTGCCTTCGTCGATGTCACGATACTCGGCGAGCAGCGACTGCAGTTCTCCTGGCGCGTAGCTGGAATCCCAGCCGGGCAGGGCGATACCCTGGCTGACGTCGACCTGGTCTACCTCGCGGGTGCTGAAGGCAAGGCAGGTCGAGCCGTCATCGAGCTTTTTTGCCAGTTCCGTACGGGTCCAGTCGAACACCGGCATGAAGTTGTAGCAGATGACCTCGATGCCCGCTGCGGCCAGGTTCCTGATGGTCTGCTGGTAGTTCGCGATCAGCCGCTCGCGCGTCGGCTTGCCGAGCTTGATGTCCTCATGAACCGGAACCGACTCCACCACCTTGAACTGCAGCCCAGCCGCCTCGATGGTGGACTTAAGCGCCAGGATCTTGTCCAGCGGCCATACCTCTCCGACCGGTTCGTCATAGATGGCCGAGACGATGTGGGTCATGCCCGGGATCTGCCGGATGTATTCGAGGGGGATCGGGTCGGTCGGGCCAAACCAGCGGAACGACATCTTCATGGGTGGGCTTCCTTGGGGCGATTCTGATGAAGAGGGCTGAAAGGCAATCCGGCCTGACCTGGCGCGCGTCATGGCCGGGAGAAACGCGCGGCATTGGTGTACCGGATTGGGTTATTTGGTTCACCAATTATGAACAGGTTGCCCAGTTTTGCCGTCATGGTTTACCATGGTCTGCATCAGGCACTGCCCTGCCCATGCCTTCGTGTGGCGAGTGGTCAACCGGTGATCACATCAGGCAGCCGCCCACTTACCTGCGATGCCACATTCCACCAGCGATCTTGTAACCCGTCCGACAGTCGAGAACCCGCCAGCGGCCAGCGACCGTTCTTACCTGAGCCTGGCCAGCCAGGTGCAGGCACTGATCGCATCCGGAGAGTTCTCCGCCGGCATGCGGTTGCCGTCCGAACGCACGCTGGCCGAGCGGTTCAGCGTCAGCCGTACCCTGGTGCGCGAAGCCATCATCGCGCTGGAGGTGCAGGGGCTGGTCGAAGTGCGCGGCGGCTCCGGGATCTACGTCTGCGCGGAAGCGCCCACGCCCAATCGCGAGCCGTTCGAGATGCCCTGGCGGCCGGGGCCGATAGAATCACTGCGCGCCCGGGCGCTGATTGAATCGGAAATCGCCGGCCTGGCGGCCAGCGAGCGCAAGGACGGCGACCTTGACCGTATGTTCGCGGCCCTGAGCCTGATGCGCGAGCACATGGACGACAAGCAGGCCAACGAGGCGGCGGACCGGCAGTTCCACCTGTGCCTGGCCGAGTCGACCGGCAACAGGGTTCTGCTGCATATGGTCACCGCACTGTGGGACAGCGGGCGCCGCGATCCGCTATGGGGCAAGATCGAGGAACACTTCCATACCACGGGGCTGCGGGAGGCATCGCAGGAAGACCATCAGCGCATCTTCGCGGCGGTGATGGCGCGCGACGCGACAGCGGCGCGAGCCGCAATGCGTAACCACCTGGAGAGGGTGATCAGCGAGTTCACTCAGGCGTGGCGTTGAGGGATAGCCCGTCGGGCGCGGCGAGCCCTTAGCGTCTGCGATGGCAGAACGCCGAAGTGGGCGCTGTAGAGAGCGGCGAACCGACCGAAGTCCCATACACCGAACCGTCCGCAGATGCCGGAGACCGTGTCGCCAGGCGCAGCGTTGCATAGCGCTTCACGGATGGCGTGCATGCGGTACAGCGCCAGATAGCGGTGAGGCCCCATGCCCAGGTATCGATGAAATACGTTGCGGACGCTGCGCTCGGACGCTTCGGCCGCCGCGCAGAGATCGCTAACAAGGATTGGCGTTTCCCCCATCAGATTGAGGAGGTCCAGTGCCCGGCTGAGAATCTGCCGATGGCGCGGCGTTTGCCGGATACTGGCAGCGCCTTCATCGATCGCAAGCACGGCGCGAAACACCAGGTCGACCAGCTCGGTTCGTGCAGCGAGTTCAGCGCCTGGATAGCGCAATTGGGCCGGATCATCGCGCTCGACACGCATGATTCGCCATATCGTCGTCAGTAGTGCAATCACGCCCCGGCGCCCGGTGCACACCAGGTTGTTGGACAGCAGCGCCGCGTCGAACTCGTCGGCATGCGTGTGGACCCAGTGCATCACCAACGTTGCGGAGATCGCCACTGTCAGCCAGCTTGCGGCCCGCTCTGCAACGATGTGGAACATCAGGTCGGGCGCCATCCATCCGACGGTCTGCGCGTCGAAAGCCTGGCCATCGACGATAGTGCATTGCTGTGCACTGAGAGGAATGAAGATATTGAAGTAGTCAGGCATGCCGATGCCCGAATACGCTGTGGGCGCCCCCTCGCGGCCCATCATGATCGCCACCCCGTTGAGGTCGATCAGCTTCAGTCGCCAATCCCGTTGCGGCCTGGCGCGCAACACGTATCTTCCTTGGACGCCGTAAAGCGCGGCCTCGAATTCATCGAATTCCGGGCAGACCAGTTGTGTCAATGGATCGCTCCCTGGCTGGTAGTTCAAATCCGGAGGCCGTGCAAAGACCGGGCGACATTTGCCGATTTTACGTAGCCAGGGATTAAGTTTTCAAGGAATGATGGCCAGCAGTGGGGGATGGAAATGAGGGCGAGATGACAGACGCGAGCAAACCATGGGCTTGAAAAAGGCCGGTGACCACGGTACGCGCTGCCCGCATCAAGGTGATTTATGCACCACGCCATCTGGCTGTAAGGCCGAAAGACGTTCATAGCCGCTCCTGCGAACAGGGGCAATCAACTGGGAGGCAATGCCATGCAGACGGTCAGGACCAAGGATGGTGTGGATATCTTCTACAAGGATTGGGGTAGCGGCCAGCCCATTGTCTTTTCTCATGGATGGCCGCTGAGCGCGGACGACTGGGACGCGCAGATGATGTTCTTCCTCAATCATGGGTTCCGCGTGATTGCGCATGACCGACGCGGCCACGGGCGATCGACCCAGACCGCCAGCGGCCATGACATGAACCACTATGCCGACGACCTGGCAACGCTGACGGCTCACCTGGACCTGAAAGACGCCGTCCACGTCGGGCATTCGACCGGCGGCGGCGAAGTGGTGCGCTATCTGGCGCGACACGGCGAAAGCCGCGTCGCGAAGGCCGTCCTGATTGCCGCTGTGCCGCCGCTGATGGTCAAGACAGAAGCCAATCCGGACGGCTTGCCGAAGGAAGTCTTCGACGGCTTCCAGGCGCAGGTGGCCCTGAACCGGGCGCAGTTCTACCGCGATATCCCTGCAGGCCCCTTTTATGGCTACAACCGCCCGGGTGCCAAGGCGGACGAAGGGGTGATCGCGAACTGGTGGCGCCAGGGCATGCAGGGCGGCGCCAAGGCACACTACGATGGCATCGTTGCTTTTTCCCAGACGGACTTTACGGAAGATCTGAAGAAGATTGCCGTGCCAACGCTGGTAATGCACGGCGACGACGACCAGATCGTCCCTTACGCCGACTCCGCCCCGCTCTCGGCAAAGCTGTTGCGCAACGGCACGCTGAAGACCTACAAGGGCTTCCCGCATGGCATGCCTACCACGCATGCCGAAATCATCAACGCGGACCTGCTGGCATTTCTCCGTTCCTGATCAGCACGAGGCCAGGCTCCATGGCTGGCCTCGTTTCCATGCCTGCTGGGGCAACAGGCGTTGCCCCGATGCGACCGATCCTCGGCCGCCGACTCACTTCCTGCTGTCAACAGACGTCCTCGACAGAAATTCGTGAATGTAGCCGGATACAAGGGCGGGGTATTGGTGCTGTGGAGCGTGCCCAGTTTCGGAGAAGAAAATAAACTGTGCCTGCCGCATCTTTCCAATCAAAGGAAACCAGTTCTGTCCAGCGGTGCTTGTATCGTGGTCTCCGGCAATGACCAGGATAGGCAAGTCTACCTGCTCCATGCGTTCGCGTCGGCGCTCTTCGTCGTTGCGAAAGCCCTCCGCCGCCTTGAAGTACGGTGCGAACTCTTCGGGGGTGGACGGTATCCTCGAAGCCACGCCAGCCCTTGCATAGATCCGTTCGTGTGAGGCCTTGGCCTGGGCGCGGCTCGCCTCGGACGCCGGCTCGAAGAACAGGATTTCTTCATCGGCGAGATCGTTCACGGGTTTGAACGCCCGCTCGAGAAACACCTGCTGCAGCGGGATCTCATTGTGTCCCGGAGGGTTGGTTCCAATCAGGATTGCCTGGGTTACGCGTTGGGGGTGGTCTAAAAGGTAGGTCTGAGCCACAAGACCACCCCACGACCAGCCGAGGATGGCAAAGCGTTCAGCCTCGATGGCATTGGCGAAATCGTCGATGAACTTCGATGCCAACGCCATGGCATCGGGCAGTTTGCCAGTCGAATACGCGATCCCGGGATAGTCGACAGTGACGACGGTGTATCGCGACGCCAGCTCATCCAGGAACAACGGATCCCATGTATCGAGCGTGCCGCGCAAGCGGTTGGCGAGAATGATCATCGGACCCCGACCAAACCTGCGATAGCCAATCCTGTCGTTTCCTACCGTCACGTACAACGTGCCAGCGGCCGCCGCCGAGACGTCGAGGTCATGGTCGGCCAGATGGCCTGATTTAGGGAGAACACCAAACGACGACATGCAATAGGCGAACAGCCGTTTCATGACAGCATCTCCTGGAAAGACGATTTCGGGATCGTCGCTGTTACCCACCCACCGGTTACATCGACTCAGTCGGCGCGGCGGAGAGTTCAGAGGGTGACCGCCATTCGGCGGGAGCGCCGAATGCGCGAGACCTGGATGGCTGCGCCGATCAGGTAGATCAGGAAGGCAAAGCCGACTATTGCTTTAAGCGTCGGGTCTTCCGGACCGGTGAAGGCCGGGGCGCCCACCGGCAAACGCGTGCCGGTTTCGGTCAATCCTGGAATCAGATGGAAGAACAGCGTGAGTGAGTAGCCCAGTACCGCCGTGTAGCGTGCCACACCGGTTCCCCCGCGACGTTCAGCAGCGCCGGCGATGGCCAGGACGACAAGCGTCAGTATCGCCAGCGCGTGGGGCGGTCCGAATCCGCCATGGTGGAAGATAAAGAGCCCGGTAAATGCCGTCGCTGCAGTCAGCCATACGTAGAGACGGCCGGGGCGGGAGCGGGTTCCAATCTCGCCGTACTTGAACAACGCCACCAGGCCACAAGTCACCGCCACGAGGGCAATGGCGGTGTGGAACATTCCGAACGGGCTGAGGTTGAGCATGGCAGGCACTCCGGGTTCGCGCTTTGGACGTTCAGTCTCGGTGGACTGGAAGGGCACTGACGGCGCAACAGGGGCGCGGTTAGCGCCCTGAAAGCGTGGAATTCGTGATGAACTGCGAACACCTGGGCCGCCCCCCGCTAGGCTGAGTGCCGGCGCATTGAGCAGATTATCGGCTCGCTGCAGCGGGCGCGCTACGTAAAAACGGCAAACCAATTGGCGCCGACCACCAAGCGGTGTCGGCGCCCTTGCGCCCATGTCCCGACCTGCGGCGTCAGGAAATAACGTCTTGACGACTCACAACTAGCGCCCAGGCGTACTCTGCACTTCATCGAGTAGCGCGCGCGCAGCCAGCTTGCCAAGATTGTTGCCAGCGAACGGGCTGTCTCCGGTGAGGAGCTTCCGGTCACGGAAAGTACTTCCATCGATTTTGGTGTTTACGATCTCGACTCCCATCGCTGCAAGCTTCTCGCCAAAGAACCAACGCAAGGGGCCGGGCATATAGCCAATATCTGGGGTCTGCTTGTCCATGGAATCTGGAAATGCGCAGATGCGGTAGCCGCGGAACAGATCTCCACCGTTAGGTTCGTCGACGCTTGCGGAAAGCAGGGCGGCAGGCCCATGACAAAGCGTGATGATGAACCTGTCGTTTTGCATGGCCCACTGAAGCGTTGCCTTCATATCTGCGCTGAAGGGTAGCCCCATCAGGGCCCCATGCCCACCAGGGATGAAGACGGCAATGTAGTTTGCATCCGTGTTCAAGGAACTGACCACGTCAGCAAGCTTGAGGGGCTGCTGGAACTTTTGCTCGTACTTTGAGTAGAGGGACTTTATCTCGGCGTCCTCGGAAGGGAACGCCCACCATTCGAACTTGGCCGGGTTGCCGGATAACGTGGCAATGTCGAACTCGAAGCCTGCGCGGTCCAGGTGATACATGGGCAGCAGGGTCTCGACGGGATGGTTGCCAGTAGAGAAGAAGGTACCGTTTCCGGTGAGGAGATAGCGCTCGTCCGCAGCAACGAGCAGAACTTTCCAGCGGCCGCCCTGATAAGCGTCCGGATAGTCGGCGTCGGAGAGGTCCGACTTTGGCGACGTGAATTGTGAGAGTGAGTATGGGGAGGGGAAGAATGCGTTGCGCTCGGCTTGATCAGGCGTCGGCTGCTTGCTGTCGGTCTGGGACGTCATGATGGGCTTCCTTCTAAAGATGAACGGGTTTTTGGTGCTTAGTTTCCACCGGCTTTAAGGATGAGGGAAATCCCCCAATCACCAGCAGGGGCCATGCATTCCGGCACCTTGCTATGTGCACTGCACTCGCTCGCTCGTATCAACGCTTTTTCGCACCGGCGGGCGATGACCGTTCGGAGGCAGGTAGATCGCCTAATCGGCTGGCGGCAGGTTGGCAGCGAGGTCGGGGAAATGGAGTTCGCCTTCGTAGGTCTCGGCGCCCGCTTTGAGTATCGCCTTCACACGCGCCTGTATCGCTTCGTTGGCTACGCAAAGATCGGCTTCATGCGCTTCGACCAACAACCCTTCGGAGAACGATACGTCTGAGCCCATGTCCACCGCCTTTTTCAGGTGCGCGATGGTGGTGGTGGGGAAGGTCGCAATGCGGCGTGCGAGCCTGTCCACGAATGGCCCCAGTTCATCGGCCGGCAGCGCACGATTGATATAGCCGTAGTGGTCGGCCAGTTCTGCCGAGAAGTCTTCGCCGACGAGCAGCACCTCAAGGGCACGTGCGCGCCCCATGCGCCGCGGCAATCGCTGTGTGTTGCCCCCGCCAGGGACCAGTCCGCAGACGACTTCGGGCTGGCCGAACACAGCCTTGCCGATCGCGGCGAAGCACATGTCCGCGGCCAGCGCGATCTCGCAGCCGCCGCCACGGGCGATGCCCTCGACCTTGGCGATCACGGCTTTTGGCATGTTGCGCAAGCGCTCGCCGAGCATCTGGGTCAGGCGGAAGGTACGTGTATTTGAAGTCGTTTTCGGTGCGGAGCCGACACGGCGCAAGCCCGAGTGAGCGATAAAGAACTTCGGAACGGCGCTCTGCAGGATGATGACGCGCACCCCCGCATCCTGTTCCAGTTGGCGGGTCACGCGGTCGAACTCATCCGACAGTACCTCATCCAGCAGGTTGAGCGGCGCATAGTTCAAGGTAACGGTGGCGACGCCGTGGCGGTCCTTGGTGACCTGGATATGCTTGTAATCGGCGTAGTTTGCGCCGGCCCCTTTGGGCAGAGCGGAGCTTTCGGACGCTCCAGCCTCGGCCGAGGCGAGCAACATTCCCGGCGCGAGTGTTGCGGCGCTGATGGACTGGACAAAGGAGCGTCTTGAGATAGTCGACATGGCAGGTTCCTTGGATTCATCTCGCGCTTGCCGAGCCCGGCCTGGTCCGTAGCTGGCGGCGCCGGAGTGCTTAAAGATGCGCGTACTAGTCTCTGCCTTGCGATTCCCATTCGCGGCCAACTGTTAGTGGAAAGGCGAGACACGCCGTTCGCATCGCTGACGCAATCATTCCCGCATCGCGGCGGTGTTTGCAAGGAGCCTCCCTAAGTGGGGGGGTACCCAGTACAGGTCCTGGCAATGCTGAAAGCGGCGTTCGGATCAGCCCAGGAGGCATCAGCGAAGTACAAAGCAACGCCCGGAAACAGCGGCGAGTTGGCATCGCCGGCCAAGCCCCCCGCCGTCCCCCCCTCTGACGGTATCTCCTGCCCTTGTGGCTTGACTTCCGTTTCGGCGATCATCCGTTACAGTCGCATCCGGACCTGCTCGGCTGATCCTAGTGAAGGAAAGTTAGATGCGAGTGGCAAGAAGACCCTCTTGTCTTGGGGAGAAGCTTCATAAGTGTCCCGAGATGCAGCCGCGGGTAAAGCGTCCGCTGAATAACCAGCGTGACCCGCAGGAAATGATGGATGCCATGATCGATGTCATCACCGCCGCGTCGCATCGCTACCGAACCATCACGCCTGATTCAGCCGCCGAGATGGTGCGCCGGGAGCAGGCGGATAAATGGGGTGTGATCGTGTAGTGGTCGCACCCGCCGTTAGGAAGAGCCACGCATGACCCAATCATCGCCGGTCGCCGCTGCGCAACTGCCCCAATGGCGGCCAGCCTTGATCCTGACAAAGCTGGCGCCGCCGCGAACACGCCACTATATCCGTCGCAAGCGCGCCATCGAGCTGTTGCGCCCAGGCATGGAACGCAAGCTGACGGTTCTGGTAGCCCCGGCCGGCTTCGGCAAGACTTCGCTGTTGAGTGAATGGAGGACGGTCATGGCGCAGGAAGGCTGCGCCGTTGGCTGGCTCAGTATCGACCGAGACGACGACGATCTGTTCCAGTTCGGCGCCTACTTGCTCGCAGCGGCCAGGGATGCCTGCAGCCGGGCCGGCGTTCAGATCCCGTGCGGCCTGGCGCCGGACCCGTTGGCGCCGGCGGACGCAATGTTTGCCGAGCTACTCAATGCGGTCTTGGCGCTGCCGTGCCGGATGGTGCTGGTGCTGGATGATTTCGATCGGCTGGCAGCGCGCGCCATCCACGAGGCGGTGTTCCGGCTGCTGCGCTATGCCCCGGAGAACCTGCATTTACTCGTTGCGGGGCGGGGCGAGCCAGGCTTTCCGCTGAGTTACTTCGAAGCCCGGGGTCAATTGCTGATGCTGGATGCGGAAGCCATGCGCTTTGACAGCGCCGAGACGCAGGCGTTTTTTTCCGCCGTTTCCGGGCATGAGCTGAGCGCTGCCCAGACTGAGGTCCTGCTTGGAGCGACCGAAGGCTGGGCGGCTGGCTTGCAACTGGCGTCGTTTGCATTAAGCGCAACCGACAAGCCAGACGTCTTTGCCGAGCGCTTGCCATTCGTCCGGCGCAGCGTTGAAGCGTATCTGAACGAGAACGTATTTGTTCACGTCCCCGAGCCGCTACAGACTTTTCTCCTACAGACGTCGGTGCTGGACCGAATGTCGGTGCCCTTGTGCGAGGCAGTGACAGGCTCCAGCAAGTCGCATGCCACTTTCGAGTGGCTGATGGCTCGGAATTTGTTCGTCAGACCCCTGGACGCCGAGGGCCAGTGGTATCGCTATCACGCGCTGTTTGCCGAATACCTGAGAAAACGCCTGGTCAGGGAGCGTCCGCACGAAGTTGCCGAATTGCATCGCCGGGCCAGTGAATGGTTTGCGGCGCAATCGCTGTGGCAGGAAGCGGTCCGGCATGCCTTGGCCGCGGGCGATGTCGATCGCGCCGCCGGCTGGGTCGAGCAATGCGCGATGACCCTGGTCGAGGCCAGCGACGTGCGGACGGTGCTGAGCTGGGTTGCCAAGCTGCCCCCCGAGGCGGTGCATGGCCGGCTGCGCCTGCGTCTGGCGCAGGCCTGGGCGCTCGCGTTGACGATGCAGACAGTGGCGGCCAAAGCGGTGTTGCAGGCGGTCGAGGAGGACATCGGCCACGGGCGGCTGCCCTTGACCGAGGTAGTGCGCGTCGAGTTGCAGGCGGTCACGGCGCTAATCGCGGGTCTGTCCGATGAAAGCGAACTTTCATTGGAAATGGGCCGCAAGGTGCTTGCGCTCGGCCCCGAAACCGGCTCATGGGAGGAGGGCATCGGGTTGACCACACAGATCTTCGGGCTCAGCTATGCAGCGGGGTTTGACGAGGTCGAGCGCCTGCGGCGCACGCTCACCCTCAATACCGGCGCTGATACGCCGATCTACGCCAAGGTGTACCGGCAAAGCATGGTTGGGCTCAGCTTGTTCGTGGAAGGCAGGCTGGGCGAGGCCGTTCAGACCCTGGAGGATGTGCTGCGCGAATCCAACGCGCGCGCCGGCCGGCAGTCTGCCGCATCGGTGCTTCCGGTCGGATATCTGGCCGCCATCCACTATGAGTGGAATGACCTCGACCGGGTCGCGGAACTGCTGGACGGGCGGCTCGAGATGGCGCTGCAATCTTGCTCGCTGGGACCCCTGATCGGCTTCTGCGTGACGCTGGCCCGTCTGCGGCTGCTGGCGGGGAAGCCGGATGAAGCCTATCGGATCGTGGAAGACGCGGAAGCCGTAGCCAGGAGCCGCCAATGGCTGCGGATGCAGGTCGCGTGCAAGGCCGAGGCGATCAGGATCAGTATTGGTGTCGGAGATATCGGCCGTGCCGCGCGCATCGGGCACGACCTGGATGGGCTGGTCGGGCAGAAACCGGCGACTTTGCGTGGCAGCTACCTGGAGACCTGGCAACGCTTCCAGGTGGCGCATTGCCGGCTGCTGGTGGGCCGCGGCCGACCCGCGCTGGCCGTTCCCATCCTGCAGGGGGTGCAGGCTGAGGTCCGTGCGGCGGGCATGCAGTACCTGTCCGCCCAGATTTCAGTGATGCTGGCGGTCGCCCTGCACAGTGCGGGGCAGCGTGCGGAGGCTGTGCAGGCCATGCGCGCCGCGCTCACCTATGGCCAGGCGAACGGTCTGCACCGGGTGTTTCTCGATGCCGGCCCTGCGGCCCGCGAAATCCTTGACGCACTGTGTCTGCAGCAAGACCGCCTGGCCGAGGTTGAGCCCTGGTATGTGAGGAGGCTATGCGCGGGCTTCGATGCGCCGGCACGCGCGCCAGACGCCGCGGATGACCAGGTGGAGCCAGCGTCCGCCAGCAGGCTAAGCGCCCGTGAAGTGGAAATTCTCGACTACGTGGCACGGGGGCTTTCCAACAAGGAGATTGCCCGGGCCATTCGTGTCGCCCCGGAAACCGTGAAATGGCATCTGAAGAATATCTTTGAGAAGCTGAAAGTGAACTCCCGCATCCAGGCGGTCCGCAGCGGCCTGGGTCGGGACCTGCCTCGGGTCGCGCAGCGCCCCGAGACGCGGAGCTAGCTTGCCGGGGTGTTTCCAGGGAGATACGTGATGAACCAGATCGAGATCGTCGAGGCATTCTTCGCCCGCTACCGTGCCCATGACATCGACGGCATGCTTGCCATGTTTTCTCAAGATGCGCGGATCGACTATGTCCCCATGGCAATGGAGGGGCCAGTTGGCGAGGCCGGCAAGGCAATCTGGCGCGCCCTGATGGATGGTTTCCCGAATTTGAGCAACCAGGTCACTGCGGTCTATGGTGACGATGACCAGCGCACCGTGATTGCCGAGGTGACCATCACGGGCAGGCAGGCCAGGGACGTGCTCGGGATCGCAAGCCGAGGCCAGTCCTTCTCGCTGCCGCACGTCTTTATCGTTCGTATGGACACGGATGGCCGGATCGAATTCATGCGAGCTTACTGGGACAGCGCGGCGTTCTATGCCGCGCTGACGCCTGCAGCGACCTAGCACGGGGCTACCGCAGCGGGTTGCACCTCGGTTTGGCGCGCAACCCGCGCCGGGTCATGCGCCGGGTTTCAGTGGCTGGATGGTGCCTCTGCTCCATGGCCGGTCTGTGCGCGGACCAGTTGCGCGTCGAAGGCCAGTCGCTCTGCCTCGGCCCTGGCGCTGCGGTCGAAGCGCGAGCACAGATATGTGACCAGGAACGCGAGCGGGACCGTGAACAGGGCCGGGTGGTCGTACGGAAAGATGGCTGAAGGATGCCCCAGCACATTCTTCCAGACGGCGGGGGAAAGTATCACCAGCGCGACCGACGACGCCAGGCCAGACGCCACGCCCCCGACCGCGCCCCGGGTGGTCAGGCCGCGCCAGTACATCGACAGCACCAGCACCGGAAAATTCGCCGAGGCCGCTACATTGAAAGCCAGCGCGACCAGGAACGCCAGGTTCTGCCCCTTGAAGGCAATCCCCAGCAGCACCGCGACGACGCCGATGGCGAGCGTGGCCTTCTTGGTGACGGAGACCTCGGCCGCATCGGTGGTAGAGCCGCGCCGCAGGACACCGGCGTAGATGTCATGCGAGATCGCGGAAGCGCCCGCGAGCGTCAGGCCAGACACCACGGCGAGAATCGTGGCAAAGGCGACCGCCGCCAGGAACCCGAGGAACAGGTTGCCGCCGGTCGCGCTGGCGAGATGCATTGCAACCATATTGCCGCCGCCGAGCAGCTTGCCGCCAACCTGGCCGCCTTCGAAGTAGCGCGGCTCGGTACCGACGATCACGATGGCCGCAAGACCGATGGCAAACATGGCGAGGAACATGTAGCCAATGCAGGTGCTGGCCACCAACACGCTCTTGCGTGCCTCGCACGCATTCGGCACCGTAAAGAAGCGCATCAGGATATGCGGGAGTCCCGACAGCCCGAGCACGGTGGCCACGCACAGCGAGAGCGCCGAGACCGGATCGGCGAACAGCGTGCCCGGCGCGAGCAGGGCGGGGCCGCTGCGGTGCACCGCGATTGCCCTGGCAGCCAGCGCTTCAAGGCTGAAGCCAAAATGCCCCAGCGCCAGGAGCATCAGCAACGAACCGCCGAACAGAAGCAGCACTGCCTTGACGATCTGCACCCATGTCGTGGCGATCATGCCGCCAACAGTCACGTAGATCATCATCAGCGCGCCGACCCCGACGACGGCATAGGCATAGTCGATGCCGAACAACAACTGCACCAACTCGCCGGCGCCGACCATTTGCACGATCAGGTAGAGCAGCACCACCACCAGGCTGCTGGCCGCTGCAATGCAGCGAGTGCTGACGGGATCGAGCCGGTGCGAAATAATGTCGACAAAGGTGAATTTGCCGAGATTACGCAGCCGTTCGGCCATCAGGAACAGCATGACCGGCCAGCCGATGAAGAACCCGACGATATACAGCAGCCCATCAAAACCGCGTGCATAGACCAGGCTGACTACGCCGAGCAGCGTGGCAGCCGACATGTAGTCGCCCGCCACGGCCAGGCCGTTCTGCATACCCGTGATGCCGCCTCCTGCAGTAAAGAAGTCATTGGCAGTCCGGGTGCGCGAGGAGGCCCGGTACGTGATGCCCAGCGTCAGCGCGACGAATAGCAGGAACATGGCAATGGCCTGGAGATTCATTGTCCGGCCTCCGACAGGATCTGCTGCACCATCGTCTCGAGCTTGCCGTTGGCACGGCGCACGTAAAACCATGTCGCGGCCCAGCCCAGCAGCACGATTCCGACGGCAAGGACGATGCCAAGGTTGAGCAGTGTTTCCGGATGAAGCGGCTCGGCCAGGCGTTGGGGCTGCATCGCAACCGCAAGCATCAGCGCGAGATAGGGGGCGAGGACCAGGGCCAGCAATACCCGCGAGAGGCGGGCGCGGCGTCGGACCAGTTCGCCGAACCTGGGATGGCGTCTGATGCGCTCTGTGATGGTGGAAGCTTGCATTGCTTTGTCTCCTGAAGCGGTTTTTCTAGTGATAAGGCACTTGCCACAGCGGCGTTGGCCGCCGGTTCATGGGTGGGTGCCGAAAGCAGGGGAAAGGGGCGGGGCGTTCTGGTACTTTTCGCGGAGCAGGCGCTTGTTGATCTTGCCCACGCTGGTCTTTTCGATTGCGTCGACAAAGAGCACCCGTTCCGGGATCGCATACTTCGAGATCGCGCCGCGGCGGACGAAGTTGCGCAAATGCTCCTGGATTTCTTCCGTCCCAGTGGACTGTCCCGGCCGCAGCACGACCAACGGCAGGGGACGTTCGCCCCACTGTGCATCCTTGATGCCGATGACGGCCACTTCGCTCACCGCGGCGTGGCGCGAAATGAGGTCTTCGAGCTCCAGCGACGATACCCACTCGCCGCCGCTCTTGATCACATCCTTGATGCGGTCGGTGACTTTCAGATAACCGTCGCTGTCGATCGAGCCAATGTCGTTGGTATGGAGGTAGCCACCGGCCCACAGGTGCTCGGACCCAGCCGCATCGCCGAGATAGCCTTGCGTGAGCCACGGTGCGCGGACCACGATTTCGCCGCTGGCCTCGCCATCGTGCGCAATGTCGCGCATCTCGTCATCGACGATGCGCAGGTCGACCAGCGGAACCGGCAAGCCGGTCTTGGTGCGGAGGTCGAGCTCGGTGGCGGCATCGCCAAGCAGCGAGGTCTTCACCTGCGCCAGTGTGAGGATGGGGCAGGTCTCAGACATGCCGTAGCCGGTGAACACGTCGATGCCGCGGTCGACGGCGGCCTGCGCCAGGCCGCGCGGCAGCGCCGAACCGCCCACGATGATCTTCATGCCGCTCAGGTCGACCTCGGTTGAATCAGGGTGCGACAGGATCATGTGGAGCAGCGTGGGCACGCCGTGGGAGAACGTGACCCGCTCGCCTTGCATCAGCCGCAGTAGGTGATCTGCGGCGTAGCGGCCCGGATAGACCTGTTTCACACCAAGCGCCGTTGCCACAAAGGGCATCCCCCATGCGTGCACATGGAACATCGGCGTCAGCGGCATGTAGACGTCGTCCCGATGCACGCGTCCCTGGCTGGGCGCAGCGGCCAGAGCCGCCATGGTGGCGAGCGTATGGAGCACGATCTGCCGATGGCTGAAGTACACCCCTTTGGGCAGCCCGGTAGTGCCTGTGGTGTAGAAGGTCGTGGCCCGGGCGTTCTCGTCGAAATCCGGGAAGGCGTAGTCAGGTGGCGACGCCGCCAGCAGCGCTTCGTACTCGGCGCTGAAGCCATCGGGCAAGGGCGCATTGCTCAGTGCGAAGGTGTCGTCGCTGACCAGAACGAAGCGCTCGACGGTTTCGAGCTGAGCGCGAATCAAGGCGAGCGTTGGCAGAAAGTCGGCATGGACGATCAGCAGCCTGACGCCAGCGTGGTTCAGTGTGTAGGCTATCTGTTCCGGCGACAGCCGCACGTTTACCGTCATCAGCACCGCGCCCATCATGGGGATGCCGAAGTAGCTTTCGAGGTAGCGGTGGCTGTCCCAGTCCATGACTGCCACCGTATCGCCCGGTGCAATGCCGAGCGATTGCAGGCCGCTGGCCAGTTGGCCGATGCGGTGCCGCATGGTCCAGTAGCTGTGTCGGACCTGACTGCGGTAGACGATTTCCTGCTCCGGGTTGACCGCCAGCGGCGCGTGCAGGAGCTGCTTGATCAGCAGCGGATAGGCGTACGCCGATGGCGTGCGGGGGATCGGGATAGGCCGTGTCACGGAGGAACTCCTTGATTGCTGTGGCAGCGGCCTGGGCAGCATGCCCATGACTTGCATGCAGCGCCAGGGACGCCGGATGCCTGCCAGCGTAAGCGCCATGGCACGGCTTTCCAGCCCCCCAACAGGGGAGGCACCGGGCATCCCGAGGTTTGCCTCGGGGGGGCATGGTGGGGTGCCTCCCCGTTCGGGTGGCTGGCTTGGCAGGCGCAACGGCCTAACCTGCGCTCCAACGACCGCGTCCAAGGAGACTGCAAGTATGGCTTCCTCACCTCGTCCTCAACCTGTCTTTCCCGATTTGCAGGGCAAAGTGGCACTTGTGACGGGCGCATTCGGCGGGCTTGGCCGCCACTTCGCGCTGACCCTGGCAAACGCTGGATGCCGCGTAGTGCTTGCCGGCCGCCGACTCGCCGAAGGGGAACGCTTGCTGGCGGAGATCCGGGCGACGGGCGCGGACGGATGTGTGGTTCACCTGGATGTGTGTGATCCCGATTCCGTATCCGGCGCCTTCTTCCGGGCCGAGCAGGCGCAGGGTACCGTGGACATCGTCGTCAACAGTGCTGGCATTGCAACCACCGGGCCCGCGCTAGAGACGAGTGAGCAGGATTGGGCGCGGGTCATCGATACCAACCTGACTGGCGCCTGGCGTGTGGCGCAGTACGCCGCCCAGCAAATGCGCGAAGCTGGCCGGCAGGGCAGCATCATCAACATCGCTTCCATTCTGGGGCTGCGGGTGGCGCAGCAGGTTCCCGCATACACGGCGGCAAAGGCCGGTTTGATCCACCTGACGCAATCGCTGGCACTGGAATGGGCACGCCATGGCATCCGTGTCAACGCCCTGGCGCCGGGGTACTTCGCCACTGAGATCAATCGCGCCTTCTTCCAGACAGACGGCGGGCAAGCGATGGTCCGGCGCATCCCTCAGCGGCGCCTGGGACAGCCCTCCCAGCTTGATGGCGCCTTGCTGCTGCTGGCATCGGGGGCATCGGATTACATCACCGGCGCCGTGTTGCCCGTCGATGGCGGGCATCTCGTCAGCACGCTGTGATGCGTCAAGCGATTCTCCACATCAGCCAAAGGACAGCCCAATGAACGATACGACTCACCGCAACTGGGACGCGCTGGCCCGGCTGCTCCTTGCGCGCGGGCTGATCGACCAGGCATCGCTTGCTGCCACCCGGCTTACCGGTGGCCAGTCCAATCCGACTTTCCTGGTCTCCTCCGGTGCACACCGCTACGTGCTGCGGATGAAGCCTGCCGGGCACATCCAGGCCAAGGCGCACGCCATCGACCGCGAGTTTCGGGTCATGAGCGCGCTCCAGGGCAGTAATGTGCCCGTCCCCGCCGTGTACCTGTACAGCGAAGATCTGTCCGTGGTTGGCAGCCCGTTCTACCTGATGGAATACCTAGATGGCAGGGTAATGGTGGACCAGTCGTTGCCGGGAATGCAAAGCGCCGAGCGCAGGGCCATCTACGCGGAGATGAATCGGGTGATGGCAGCGCTGCATCGCATCGATGTCCAGGCGGCAGGCCTGGCCGACTACAGCCCTGTCGGTAACTACCTGGCGCGTCAGATTGCCGGATGGACGCGCCAGAGCCGTGCCACCGGCGCGCTGGAAAGTTCCGCCATGCAGGCGCTGGTGAGCTGGCTCCCAAGGAACATCCCCGCGGGCAAGGAGACGCGTCTCGTCCATGGCGACTTCCGCCTTGACAATCTGGTCTTCCACCCCAGCGAGCCCCGGGTCATCGGGGTGCTGGACTGGGAGTTGTCCGCGCTGGGACATCCGCTCGTTGACTTTGCCTATCATTGCCTGAGCTGGCACATCCCTTCATCGCTGTGGCGCGGTATCGCCGATCTCGACTTCGCGGGCCTTGGTATCCCGTGCGAACAGACATATTTGCAGTGGTATGCCGAAGCCAACGGCACTGCGGGTATCGAACACTGGGACTTCTACATCGCCTACAACCTGTTCAGGCTGGCCGCCATTATGTTTGGCATTGCAGAGAGGGCACGGCAAGGCAACGCTGCCGCCGCGGATGCCGTCGAGACTGGCCGAAAGGCCGGGCCGATAGCCGACCTGGGATGGCATTACGCGATGCGCCATGAGGCCATCCGGCGTCGTAATACGCATGCGCTGTCCTGACGAGGACATGTGCCGACGCCGTCGCACTGGCGCAGGCTGTCTGACCGCGGGGTTGCCGCGACTCGCCCGCTCACAGCTCGGGTGGCGCTCACTGTTTGAACATTCCATACTAGGAGTGTCGCCCGCCGCATGGCCCTAAGACTGCGAAAAGGTCCAGTCTGACTTGCGCCAGGGTCGAGCAGCGTGCCAATCACCGAACGTAGAGCAGGAGGCGAAGCTGAAGATGAAAGCGCCAGGCTTGCTCCTCGCCCTGTCACTCGCCATGGGGACTGCGCCGCACGCCGGTGCAGTCGGATGCGAACATGACATGCAGTGCAAGGGCGAGCGCATTTGCCAACTGGGCCAATGCGTCTCTCCTGCGTCGACAGGCCCGAACGCAGAACGACCTGTCCAACCATCTCCTGCGACAAAAATCGTCCCGCCACCCGAGCCACCTGCAAGGGTTCGTCCGGCGACGGGAAATGTCCCGTCAACCGGACAGCCAGCAAAGACTGCTCCGGCGAGAAAGAGTGGCACGGCATCTGAACAACCCGCCCAGCCCTCGGCGGCCAAAAGTGGCCGGACACCTCAGCAACCCGCCGTAGATTCTCCCGCCATGACGAATACTCCGGCACTTTCGACTGAATTTCGCTCTTGCTGCACCAAAATCGGAAAACTGCCCCTCGACCGAGAGCTGGACCAGGAAGACGTTGCCACTACCCCCCGTGATTTCTGTCGTGGGAAAACCATTGATGGAATCTCTCTCCCAGGTACTCCGTGCAATTGAAGTACTCACTGTGCGGTTCAAGTGAACTGCCTCGGTAAAGCCCGCACAGGAGACACGCCGACCGCAACGTCAGGTTAGTCAAGGCGGTCGCATCCGTTGGCCGGAAGTTTTTCTTATCTCGTCATCCGAAAAGATTCAGTTCTGTTGCGTCCGGGGCTAACGTTAGAGTTCAGAACAAGACGCACATCGGCCCGATCAGAAAACGGAGGATGGCATGAAATGCAAGACGCTACTGACCGCGGCGGCAATGCTGGTGGCAACCACGGCAACATGGGCGCAACCCGAAACCCGCGTGGATGTCACGCAGTCGCCTGAAGGGGCGACTGCGACCGGCACCGCCAAGGTCACCGCCACGATCACCAAGATCGATGCGCCGACGCGGACGGTCCGGCTGAAATCCGGCGACGGCAAGACCAGGGATCTCGTCGTGGGGCCGGACGCCAGGAACTTCGAGCAGCTCAAGGTCGGCGACACTGTCACGGTGGAGTACAGGGAAGCGCTGACCATGAGCCTGAAGAAGGGCAGTGGTCCGCTGGCCATGCATGAGCGCGAGATCTCGGAGCGCGCTGCGCCCGGAGCAAAGCCGGGCGGCACGGTCGGACGTGAAGTCACCGTCACGGCAGACGTCGTTGCCTTCGACACCAGCGCCAGGACGGTCACCTTGAAGGGGCCAAAGGGACGCACCGTGGTCCTGCTGGTAGGGGACACGACACGCCTCAATGGCATCAAGACGGGCGACCGGGTCGAAGCGGTTTATACCGAGGCCGTTGCAGTGTCCGTACAGCCGGCTGCGGCCAGGTAGGGCTCCAGAACCCGTCGCTTGCCTCGCCCGCAGTGTTTCAGAACCTCCAGCGGAGAACGGCATGGATGCAGTCCGGACATTGCTCGAAACCCAGCCGCTGCTCACGCTGTTCCTCACGGTTGCACTGGGCTATGTCGTAGGCGAGATCAGTATCAAGGGCGTGTCACTCGGTTCGGGCGCGGTGCTGTTCGTGGGGCTGGCGATCGGCGGGTTCGCGCCCAAGGCCGCGCCGCCTGCCATCCTTGGCACCCTGGGGCTGCTGCTCTTTCTCTATGGCATTGGGATCCAGTACGGGGAGCAGTTTTTCAAGGGGCTGACCAGCCCCGATGGCATCAAGGCCAACGCCGCTGCGGTCCTTGGCGTGGTTGGCTCCGGACTGGTCGCGGTTGCGCTGGTGCCGCTGGTCGGCGTTAAGCTCGACGAGTCGCTGGGAATGTTCGCCGGCGCGGGCACCAGTACGGCAAGCCTGCAGGCCGCGATGACGGCGATGAAGAGCGACGGCGCCGCAGTGGGCTACAGCGTCGCGTACCCGGTCGGCGTGGCCGGGCCGATCCTGTTTCTGTATGCCCTCACCGCGCTGCTCAAGCCGAATATCGTGCGGCCGCCACCAAAGCTGATCGAGACCGCCGAGATTGCGCTGACCAACCCGGCGTTTATCGGCCTGCGGCTGCCGGAGGTGGTAGCGCGCCTGCCGGAAGGGGTAGCGATTGCCGCCGTGCGTCGCGCCCACCACAACTACCCGTCCGCCGATGACCTGGTCCTGCAGGCCAACGACGTGCTGCTCGCGACCGCCACCGACCCGGCCGCGCTGCGTGAAGCCACCTCGCTGTGCGGAGAGCTGCAGCCAGGCCGCATGACGAGCCATCGCGAAGACCTGGACTATATGCGCGTGTTCGCCTCAAGCCGGCTCGTGGTCGGGCACACGCTGCGCGATATCCGTTTTCCCGAAGGCATGGTCTGCTCGATCGCCCATGTGCGGCGCGGCGATGCGGACCTGATGCCCCGCGATGACCTCACCCTCGAGTTCGGTGACCGCGTCGGCCTGCTGGTCAATCGCGCCCACATGAAGCCGATTCGCGCGCTGTTTGGCGACTCCATCAAGGGCACCGCCGAACTGAGCTTTATCTCGATCGGCATCGGCGCGGCGCTCGGGCTGCTGGTGGGGCTGATCCCGGTGCCGATTCCCGGCGTCGGCACGCTGGCGCTGGGGCTGGCGGCGCTGCTGCTGGTTGCCCTCGTGCTCGGCCGGGTGCGCCGTCTCGGGCCGTTCGTCTGGACCATGCCGCTGTCGGCCAACCTGGTCCTGCGCAACTTCGGGCTGACCATCTTCCTGGCACAGGTGGGCATCGCATCCGGGCCGAAGTTCTTCGCCACCATCGGCGTAACCGGGGTGTCCTTCCTGATCTATGGCGTGGTGATCCTGCTCGCCCTGCTGCTGATTACTGCGATTTTCTGCCTCTGGGTCTTCAGGCTGCCGTTCGACCTGGCGGTGGGCGTGATCTGCGGCGCGACCGGCAATCCCGCCATCCTTGCCTTTGCCAACCGCGTCGCGCCCACCGACCGGCCCGACCTTGGCTACTCGATGATCTTCCCGTCAATGACCATTGTGAAGATCCTGTTCGTACAGGTCGCCGCCACGCTGGCTGGCGGATAGTGCAGGGGCAACCTGGGCGAAGCGCGCCATGCGATTCGCCGCGGAGACACATCATGGAAATCGCCGTCTTCAGCGCAAAGTCCTACGATCGTCAACATCTCGATGCCGCGAATGCGGCTGAAGGCCATCAGCTCAAGTACTTCGACGTGCCCTTGGACAGTGAGACGGTTGGCCTCGCCGCGGGTCACGGCGCCGTGTGCATCTTCGTCAATGACCGGGCCGATGCGACCGTGCTGGAAGCGCTCGGTCGCGGCGGCACCAGGCTGGTCGCGCTGCGCTGCACGGGGTTCAACAACGTCGACCTGAAAGCCGCGCAGGCGCTTGGGATCAAGGTAGTGCGCGTTGTCGACTACTCGCCCAACGCGGTCGCCGAGCACGCAGTGGCCCTGCTGATGGCGGTCAACCGCAAGATCCACCGCGCCTACAACCGCACGCGGGACTTCAATTTTTCGCTCGAAGGCCTGATGGGCTTCGACCTGTGCGGCAAGACCGTGGCCGTGATCGGCACCGGCAAGATCGGGCGCGTGTTTGCGAAAATCATGGTCGGGTTCGGTTGCAACGTGATCGGCTACGACAAGTACCCATCCCCGGAATTCGAGGCCCTTGGCGGACGCTACGCGGACGAGGGGGAAATCGGCGCAAGCGCGGACTGCATCTCGCTGCACTGCCCGCTCACGCCCGAGACCCATCACATCATCAACGCCGAAACGCTGTCGCGCGCCAAGCCAGGCGCCTTGCTGATCAACACCAGTCGCGGCGGGCTGATCGACACGGAAGCAGTGATCGAAGCGCTCAGGACCGGGCAACTCGGCGGCCTGGCGATCGACGTGTACGAGCAGGAGGCGGACCTGTTCTTCCGCGACCTGTCCGGCACCATCGTCGACGACTTCGTGCTGCAGCAGCTAATCACCTTTCCTAACGTGATCGTGACCGGGCACCAGGCCTTCCTCACGCGCGAGGCCGTGACCACCATTTGCGAAACAACCTTGCGCAGCGTGACGGAGTTCGAAAGCGGCAAGTCGCTCACTAACGAAGTCAGCGCCAGTTGAACACGGCTGGCGGTCTCATGTCGCGCCCCGCCAATGGCTTAAACCGCTCCCTGAAAAGGCCGGCCGCCCAACCCAGCTGAAAAAAATGCGCGGCAGGGCCGCGCATTCACAATCACCTGACAGATAACGGGGAGCGATCTGCAGGTTGTACCAGTGGTCGGTAGCACCCAGGCCAAACGTGATGGGTGCCTTCCTGATCCGAAGTCAAGCAACACGCCGAGGCGAATTCACCGCGCAATAAGCGGGCCTCGCCGTGACCGAGGGCGCTTGTCCCAGCCCGCCTTCCGCTTCCCGTGCGTAGTAGGCGGCCTCATCCGTCGCCAGGCGAGCACAGTAGGCGGCATCCTTCCTTTCAGCCAGCCGGGCACAGTACGCGGCATCCTTCTTTTCGCCGATGCGCGCGCAATACGCGGCGTGGTCCGTTGCAGCGCGTGCGCAGTAGGCCGCGGAGGTAAGCGGTCTGCCGAACTCGCGCAGGTTCAGCGCGTCGCTGGAGGCGGCCAGCGCCAGCAGGCGTGCCTCGTCTTCCGGGCCGTCGATGCCAACGTAGGGATCGTGATGCAGCACACGGCCGAAGATGCGCATGCAGTCGTCGGCATAACGCCGGGTATCCAGGATATGGGCATGCCAGAAGGCATCGACCAGCTCGCTGGGCACTGCCGGTGTTTCCGGATACTTCGCGGCCAGCTTCAGGAACTGGCGGTAGCCGTCCTCGGCCTGCTCCAGGGACGCCGGAGTCCAGTCCCGATGCCGCTGGTGCAGCAGCTTGGCCTTCATCCTCTCGAAATCGAGGGCATCGATGTCTTGCCACATGGTTTGCACAGTACGTTCATGCATGATCCAGTTTCCTCTCTTTTTGTTGGACTGCCTGCAATGCGACGACACGACGGCGCGCCTGGTCAGGCGCGCATCGGTTCCGTGCGAACTCGGGGCCATGCTCCATGCGTCTGGCGAGGAAGGCAGTGATCTTCGCCGGCGGCAACGGATGGCTGAAGTAGTAGCCCTGCACTTCGTCGCAGCCTTCGCGGCGCAGGAATTCGAGCTGGGCCTCGTTCTCCACGCCCTCGGCGACGACTTCGAGGCCGAGCCTGTGGCCCAGGCCGATCACCGCGCTGGTGATCTGCGTGTCGCTGCGGCTTTCGGGTACATAGCGGACGAAGCTGCGGTCGATCTTGACCGTATCGATCGGGAAGCGGCTCAGGTAGGCGAGCGAGGAATAACCGGTTCCGAAATCATCGATGGCCAGGCGCACGCCAGTGCGCTTCAGGCGCGACAGCCAGTTCGAAGCCTGTTCGGCATCGCGCATGACCATGCTTTCGGTCAGCTCCAGCTCAAGCAGGTTGCCGGGCAGGGCTGCCTGGCGCAGCGCATCGATGATGGTCAGCCTGAGCGCTTTGTCGGCAAACTGCCGGGCGGAGAGGTTGACCGAAACACGCACCGGCGGCAGTCCCTGCGCCAGCCACGCGGCGTTCTGGCGGCACGCTTCGCGCAGCGCCCATGCGCCGATCTCGACGATGGCGCCGCTTTGCTCGGCGAAGGGAATGAAGTCCGCTGGCATGACCAGGCCTAGCTCCGGGTGGCGCCAGCGGATCAGCGCCTCGACTGCGGTGCAGGTGCCGGATGCCAGCGCGATGCGCGGCTGGTAATAGAGCACGAACTCATCATTCTCGAGCGCGCGGTGCAGGTGCGACTCCATGTCGATGCGCCGCTGCAATGTGGTGCTCATGCCGCGGCAATAGAACTGGTAGCCGTTCTTGCCCAGCTGCTTGGCGCCGTACATGGCCAGGTCGGCATGCTTGAGCAGGGTTTGCCAGTCGTCGCCGTCTTCGGGGAACGAGCTGATGCCGATGCTGGCGGTCATCCGCATCTCGGACCCATTGACCACAAAGGCGGGCGTGAGCACCGCCTGCAGTTGCGAGATGGTCCGGCCAAGAACGGTCGAATCGCCCTTGGGGTCGAGCAGCACGACAAACTCGTCGCCACCAAAGCGCGTAATCAACTCCACCTCGGGCAAGCCCTGGAGCAGCCGCTCGGCCATTTCGCGGAGCACGGCATCGCCGGCGTTGTGGCCGATGGTGTCGTTGACGACCTTGAATTCGTCCAGGTCGACGAAGATCACATGCAGTGCCTGTCCGCCGGCGCGGGCGCGTGCCAGGGCCTTTTCGAACTCGGCCTTGAACATCAGCCGGTTGGGCAGGCCGGTCAGGGCATCGTGATTGGCGATGAAACGCAGGTTTTCCTCGGCCTGCCGCCGCAGCAGGAAATGCCCGGTCTGGCCGGCAATGCCCACGGCCATCGTCAGCGCATGGACATCGGCGCTGCGCCGGGTGCGGGAATAGAGTTCGACCACGCCAAGGGTAACGTGGCCCCGGCTCAGCGGAAAGGCGAATACCGTGCGGATGCCACCGCTGGCAAGCCATCCGGCGTGCGCATGCCGGGCCAGGTCATGGAGTCCCGCATACCATTGTGGCGCCGCAATGGCCGTGGCGCCCGCGGTACGGGCAGGGTGTGCGGCGAGCCATGGCTCGAGCCCCTTGGCGCGGCTCAGGCATACCTGCGGCAGCTTGTTGCCATGGCCATCGTCGGCCGGCCAGAATGCCCCGGCCTCCCATTCCATGCCTTCCAGCAGGGTGTGGACGATGTCCTCGAGCACCTCGGCTTCACTGTCGGCCGTGGCCAGGTGCAGGGCGATCTGGTGCTCCTGCGCGCGCGCCTGTTCCGCCGCCTTGCGCTGGCTGATATCCTGCGCGGTGCCGCGCAAGGCGGTACTGTTGCCCGCCGGACCCTGCGCGTGGCAAATCAGATGCAACCAGCCGCGCCGTCCACGTTGCGAACGGTAAGGGCACTCGAGCTCGAACGGCTGGCGATCCCGCACGGCTTTTTCCATCCGTTCCCGCAGCACGGCGCGATGGCTGGTCTCGATCGCCTGGAACAGCGTGTCCGGGGTCGGCCGGTGGCCGCGCCAGCCCAGCAGGCGCCCCATTTCCCGTGAAAAGTGGGCAACGTCCTTGCCCAGGTCGATGCGCCAGTCGCCGAGCTGGGCGATCTGCTGCGCCTCGGCCAGCGCCGCCTGGCTCTCGCGCAGGCTGTGCGTCATCTGGTCGGCGACGGCTACGGCCCGTGCACGCGAGCTCGACAAGGCGTAGGCCAGCCAGCCCAGCAGCACGGTGATGATCATCCCGGAAATGATCACCAGCGTGGGCAGATAGCGTTGCGGACCGCCGATCGCGGTCGAGTCGGCAGCGAAGGCAATGACCCAGCGCCGTCCGCCGAAGTTGCGCTCCACGCTCCTGGTCAGGTCGTCCCGGCTGGCCGCCGCGGCCGCCGGTTCATCCGCCGCCGTGCCCGCGCGCGGCGCTGCGCGGCCATCTGCGGCACGGCCCGGGCGGGGCGTGGCCAGCCCGGTGCGGCTGTCATAAAGGAGGTTGCCGGCGGACAGGGCATCGGCTGGCGCCGTAAAGTCCCCGGCGTCATAGACGCGAAAGCGGATCGGGCGCAGGTTCTGGTTGCTGACCAGGTCCTTGAGCAAATCCGCCACGCGGATGCCGGCACCGACCGAGCCGACGTAAGCGGCGCGGCGCGCCTCCACGGAATCCAGGTCCAGCGCCTTGCGATACACCGGCAGGCGCAGCGCGATGCCCACATGAGGATTCCTGGCCTCGCTGAAGATCAGCCGGCCGCTGCTGACCGGGTGCCCGGTATCGCGGGCGCGCTCCAGCGCGGCGAGGCGGCGCGGTTCGGCACCCATGTCGACGCCGATGGAAGGCAGGTTGGTGGCGAGCGGCTCGACATAGGTCAGGACGAAGTAGCCCGGGCGCTGGCCGGGAGGCCGGATGCTGAACGTCACGCCGGCCTCGCGCAGGATGGGGTCATTGCGCTGCCTGGCGACAAACGCATCGAGCTCCGGCGCCGGCACGTAGGGCGCGTAATTCAGCGTCTGGAAACCGGGGTAGCGCTGCGGCAGGTTCAGGCCGACGACAAAGTCGCGAAACTCGCCGCGCGAGACATGGTCGCTGGCGCCGAACAGCGCCTGCATCGTGACCAGCACGTCGGTATAGAGCCGGATCCGCGTATCGATCTGCTGGACCACGTCGCCGGTATCGCTGTCGAAGCGCAGCCGCACATCCCGTTCCAGCAGATCGGTGCAGAAGGCATAGACGACAGCCGTCGTCAGCGCTCCAAGAAGCACCGTGCCCGCCGTGATGGAACGCGACCCAACGCGTCCAAGCGGGCTCGGCGTGCGCGCAAGCACCTGACGCAACATTGTCTCCCCCGGCTCGCGGCGGTCACCACGAGATCGTGGTCTTCGCCGACGGCTGACACCAAAGATGAAGTACGGCCAGGCCCTGCTATGCGAACCCGTGGCTCTAAATGTCTTTACAATCTATATCAAACGGCGGTTAACAGAGATCCAATTTTGCAGCGCCAGCACCCCACCAAAGCGGGGGGTAAGCAGGTGGCGTGGAGACACATCAACGCAGGGTCCAATGCAACACGACACGCCATCGATGGATGGGTGCGATGTCTGGATGCTGATGCGTGGTGAGCGGCGGCGCGCGGATCCGGAATCCGCTGCTAGCGGAACCTGAACAGCCCTTGCCAGAATGCCTCGAACGGGCTGCCGGGGATTTCGGTGCGCGCCGGGCTGGCATCCGCCGGCGCTACGGCCTCGCGCTCGGCGCATGCGTGGCGCGACTGATGCAGTGCATGAACGCTGTCGGCAATTCGTCCGGCGAGCTCCGTCTCGCAGTCCTTGCCCAGCAGGATGCCGAACAGGACGTCGCGCGAATGCCCTGCGTCGGCATAGCGCATCGCGATGGCAACCATCTTCTCGTAATGCTCCTGCGCGACGCGTCTCGCCTGCTCCTGTGCCTGGCGTTCCTCGGCCTCTTGTGCTGCGTGCTCGGCTTCCCAGCGGCGCATTTCGCGTTCGAAGACTTCGTCGTAGACCTGGCGCTGCTCGGCGTCGGACAGGATCGCATAGGCATCGCGAATCTGCTGGAAGGCGGCATGGCTTTCGGCTTCGCGACCGGGATTGCGGTCCGGATGCCATTTCATTGCCGCACGGCGATAGGCAAGCTTGATCTCGTCCAGGGTGGCATCGGCCTGTACGCCAAGCGTCGCGTAGAGCGTGGTCATGGGAAGCGGGGCGGGAGGAGAACGCGGGCCTTCATGCTAGCACGCCGCCCCGGCGCGCAGCAGCGAGGCTTCACTGCAAGGTTGTCCGCCGTTGACGATTGCCATGCCCGCCTTGGCAAGGCCGGCTGCCCCTGGCCGCGAAAGCAGGCCGAGGCAGTCGACAGCTCGCAAGGGGTTAAAGCGATGGTCTGAAGGCGGTTTGCTGGCGTGCCTTGCCGTCGCTTGCGCGAACACGACCGACCGCTTTGAGAAAGGCGTAGCCTTGAATCGTGACTTGCGGGTGCGCAAGGGTTGGCCCGAGACGCTCGAGCGTGATGAGCTGCTTTTCAAGCAGCGCCTGCATGTCTGCGTCGTCCAGCTCGGTGGCGTCGGAGTGGTCGTTCACCAGGACCAGCGTGGCGATTTCATGATGACTCAGCACAGTTGTCTCCCAAGCTATAGGTCTATTCTTGCTACGGGACTACACTACACCGCAGGTCCGCCTGGATCGGAAGGTCCAGTCATCGCAGACCACAGACTGGGCAAGGGCAAGCTCGCCGCTCACGCCAGAAGCTCCATCTTAGGTGCCCATCAGCGGGGCTTCAATGTTCTTGTCGACGGGCTAGGGTATTCTCTGCTTTGGTCCCCATGGGCTTCGATGTGGGCGGTATCCCCGATCGGTTATTAGCCCGACCGGTCGGTCGTTGATTTGCCAGGCGCGGTTCGACCATGCAAGCCAGCGACGAACGCAAAGCCTGAGCTGCGCCGACACTAGCTGACCGGCCGCCGTCCTTCACCCCATCCCCACCACACTAGACAACAACATCTTCACCAGCACCGCCTGCCGCGTCGCCCCCGTCTTCGCAAAGATCCCCCGCAAATGCGCCCGCGCGGTGTTCTTCTTCACGCCCAGCCGCGCCGCGGCCTCATCGAGGGTCAGCCCGTCGACCATCAGCAGGGCCAGCTCGATCTCGGTGGGGGTCAGGTGGAACAGCTTGCGCAGGCTGGCGTGGGTGTTGCGCGGCGAACCGGCGGGATCGCGGATGAAGACCGCTACCGCGGGGCGGCGGGCCTTGTCCTCGCTGCGGTAGCTGAGCGGAATGGGGCGCACCAGCACGCTCAGCGGCGTGGGCGCGGCGGGCCGGCTGAGCGTGGTGACTTCGCTGCGCGGCGTGGCCAGCGCGTGGGCCTGTGCGGCGCTCTCCAGGATCTTGCGGAACCTGCGGTTTTCCATCGGGCAGTGCGCGTGCAGCGCGCCGTCCGCCAGGTAGAGGCCGTCGCGGGCGCGCAGCAGGCGGCCGGCGACGTCGTTGGCGCGGATGCAGCGGCCGTGTTCGTCCAGGATGACCGTGCCCACCTGCATGCGGTCGACCGCATCGGCGTAGAGCGACCGTTCGGAGGCCAGCACGTCGAGCGCGGCATGCAGGTCGACGGCGCGTTTCAGGTGCGGCAGCAAGTCGAGCAGCAGCGCCTTGTCGGCGAGGGTGAAGTCCTGTCCCGCGGCGGTGCGGCTGATGAACAGCGCGCATTCGACGCCATCCGGCGTGACCAGGTTGGCGGCCAGGATGTAGCGCAGGCCGAGCGGCTGCAGATATTGCACGTAGAACGGATGCGCCAGCCAGCCGGCTTCGCCGAACAGCTCGTCGGCACTGAAGAGGCGGTCGGGGTGCAGGTCCAGGAAGGGGCACAGCGCATAGTATTGCTCGCTGTATGACGGCTCACCGGGCAGGTGGGGGCCGTAGTCGGAGGCGTTGACGATCAGGCCGGGGCGGTCGGTGGCGGGGTGGCGCAGCACCAGCGTGACGAAGGCGGCGGCCTGGCGCTGGCGGAGGCTTTCAAGGAAGATGGCCCAGGGGACGGGTTCTGTGGGGCCTTGATAGAGCTGGGCGAGGAGGGCGCTGAGTTCGGCGGCGGGCAACGGGTCTGGCAGCATATGGCAGAGCGGTGGGTGGCTCCCCTCTCCCGCAAGCGGGAGAGGGAGCACGCAATCGGCCGTGCAAGTGCTTTGGCCTCAGGCGGGCACGGTGAGCATTCCCGGCAGAATGTCGGTCTCGCCCATCGTACCCACCCCCACCGCCGCCTCATCGTCCGTTCAGCCTAGGGCCTGTCCCTGAGCCATGCGACGATCCGCTCCGCCGCCTGCTCGGCGCTGTCGCCGGTGGTGTCGATGCGGATTTCCGGATGCTCGGGCGGCTCGTAGGGCGAGTCGATGCCGGTGAAGTTCTTAAGCTCCCCGCGGCGCGCCTTGCGGTACAGGCCCTTGGGGTCGCGCTGCTCGGCCACGGCCAGCGGCGTGTCGATGAAGACTTCGATGAACTCGCCCTCGCCGGCCAGCGCGCGCGCCATCTCGCGCTCGCAGCGGAAGGGGGAGATGAACGACACCAGCACGATCAGCCCGGCGTCCAGCATCAGCCTGGCCACTTCCGCCACGCGCCGGATGTTCTCGATGCGGTCCGCTTCGGAGAAACCCAGGTCCTTGTTCAGGCCATGGCGCACGTTATCGCCATCGAGCAGGTAGGTGTGATGGCCCAGCGCGTGCAGGCGCTTTTCCACCAGGTTGGCGATGGTGGACTTGCCCGCGCCGGACAGCCCGGTGAACCAGACGATGCGCGGCGACTGGTGCTTGAGCGCGGCATGCGCGCGGCGGTCGACGTCGATCGCCTGCCAGTGAACGTTCTGCGCCCGGCGCAGCGCGAAGTGCAGCATGCCGGCGCCGACCGTGTTGTTGGTCAGGCGGTCGATCAGGATGAAGCCGCCGAGTTCGCGGTTGCGCGCGTACGGGTCGAACGCCACCGGCTGGTCCAGGTGCAGGTTGCACACGCCGATCTCGTTCAGCTCCAGCGTGCGCGCGGCCAGGTGCTCCAGCGTGTTGACGTTGACCTTGTACTTGGGCTGCGCCACCGTCACGCCCACAGTGCGCGTGCCCAGCTTGAGCAGGTAAGGACGCCCGGGCAGCATGGCGTCCTCGTTCATCCATACCAGCGTGGCCTCGAACTGGTCGGCCACCGCGGGCGGGTCGTCGGCGCAGGCCAGCACGTCGCCGCGGCTGACGTCGATCTCGTCGGCCAGGGTCAGCGTCACCGCCTGGCCGCGCATGGCGTGGTCGCATTCGCCGCCGGCGCCGACGATGCCGGTGACGCGGCTTTCGCGGCCGGAGGGCAGGGCGCGCACGCGGTCGCCACGCCGGATCACGCCCGCGCTGACGGTGCCGGCAAAGCCGCGGAAGTCCAGGTTGGGGCGGTTGACCCATTGCACCGGCAGCCGGAACGACTCGTCCTGCGCGGGCACGTGGTCGATCGGCACGCTCTCCAGGTGGTCCATCAGCGTCGGGCCCTGGTACCACGGGGTGTTGGCGCTGGGCGCGGTGATATTGTCGCCGCGCAGCGCGGACATCGGGATGCAGACGATATCGGTCAGCCCGATCTGCCGCGCGAACTCGCGGTATTCCTTCTCGATGCGCGTATGGACTTCGCGCGAGTAATCCACCATGTCCAGCTTGTTGACGGCCAGCACCACGCGCCGGATGCCGAGAGTGGCCACGAGGAAGCTGTGGCGCCGTGTCTGCGTCTGCACGCCGCGGCGCGCATCGACCAGCAGGATGGCCAGGTCGGCGGTGGAGGCGCCGGTGACCATGTTGCGCGTGTATTGCTCGTGCCCGGGGGTGTCGGCGACGATGAACTTGCGCTTGTCGGTGGCGAAGAAGCGGTAGGCCACGTCGATGGTGATGCCCTGTTCGCGCTCGGCGGCCAGGCCGTCCACCAGCAGCGCAAAGTCCAGGTTCTCGCCCTGCGTGCCCATCTTCTTCGAGTCGGCCTCGAGCTGCGCCAGCTGGTCCTCGAACAGCATCTTCGATTCATACAGCAGCCGGCCGATCAGCGTGCTCTTGCCGTCGTCGACGCTGCCGCAGGTGATGAAGCGCAGCAGGCTCTTGTGTTGCTGGGCGCGCAGATACTGCGCGATCTCGCCTTGCGTGCCGCCGGGTTGCGCCATTGCCGGCGCGTTGTCGATCAGGGTTTCCATCAGAAGTATCCCTCCTGCTTTTTCTTCTCCATCGAACCGGCCGAATCGCTGTCGATCAGCCGTCCCTGGCGCTCCGACGTGGTCGCCCGCAGCATTTCCTGGATGATGCCGCCGAGCGTGTCGGCCTCGCTCTCGATGGCGCCGGTGAGCGGGTAGCAGCCCAGCGTGCGGAAGCGGACCTTGCGCAGTTGCGGCGTTTCACCAGCGCGCAGCGGCAGGCGCTCGTCATCGACCATGATCAGCGTGCCGTCGCGTTCGACGACAGGCCTTTCCTTTGCGAAGTACAGCGGCACGATCGGAATCTGGTTCAGGTAGATGTATTGCCAGATATCGAGCTCGGTCCAGTTCGACAGCGGGAACACGCGCAGGCTCTCGCCCTTGCGCTTGCGCGTGTTGTACTGGCGCCAGAGTTCGGGGCGCTGCATCTTGGGGTCCCAGCGGTGCTGGGCGGTGCGCACCGAGAACACGCGCTCCTTGGCGCGCGATTTCTCTTCATCGCGGCGCGCGCCGCCGAAGGCCGCGTCAAAGCCGTAGTGGTCCAGCGCCTGCTTCAGGCCCTGCGTCTTCCACACGTCGGTATGGACGGCCGAGCCGTGTTCGTGCGGGCTGATATTGCGCGCCAGACCTTCGGGGTTGATGTGCACGCGCAGGTCCAGGCCGAGCCGGGCCGCGGTCTGGTCGCGGAACGCGATCATCTCGCGGAACTTCCACGTGGTATCGACATGCAGCAGCGGAAACGGCGGCCGCGCGGGATGGAAGGCCTTCATCGCCAGGTGCAGCATCACCGCGCTGTCCTTGCCGATCGAATAGAGCATGACGGGGTTCTCGCACTCCGCCACCACCTCCCGCATGATGTGGATGCTCTCCGCCTCCAGTTGCTCCAGGTGGGTCAACATCGGGGTCTCCTCTTGGTTTGCCGGCGCCGCGCAGGGTTGTGCGGCTGCCTGGCATGGGCAAAAGGTAGCGAGCCGGGGGCCTGCGCCACTTCGTCCGGGCGGACTAAGAAATCGCGGGCCGCGGCGCGCATTTCCTAGTCCACCCGGACGAGGAAGGAGCCGTGCTGCGCTGGGTATCGTTGCTGCGCCGACCAACCACGGGAGCAGGCAGATGGCGACCTCCGCCGAAGACCAATTGCTGAGCGGCCAGACCTGGGCCGATTTTTGCGACGTACTGAAGCGCAGCGGGCAGCAGATCCTGCGCCCGGAAGCGCCGGCGGACGCGCTCACGCGCGCCGAAGGGTTCCGCTACCTGAGCCGCCTGCTGCGCATTGCGCTGGAGATGCATGTGGAATTTGCCGATCCGGCGTTCCCCGGCTTCTTTTCGCCCTCGCACGAGACCGCCAAGATCGGCGCGGACAATCCGGACAACCTGTACCGCTACGCGCGCCTGGACGGCAACGCGGCGTACCGCATCCGTGGCCGGCGCGGCACGGTCGCGTACCTGAGCTTCGGCACGCAGAAGGGCGGCTATGAAACCGACGGACGCATGGTCCAGACCGGCTTTATCGACAGCAACAAGCTTGCCGTGGAGCCGGACGGCAGTTTCGAGATCACGCTCAGCGCCGAGCCGCAGCCGGGCAACTGGGTGCGCATGGAGCCGGCCACCAATGCGCTGGTGGTGCGCCAGACCTTCCTCGACCGCAAGGCGGAGACGCCGGCGCAATTGCAGATCGAGCGTATCGACGCCAATGGCAAGCCGCCAGCGCTGAGCGCGGAGCGCCTGCATGCCGGACTGCTGCGCGCCGCCGGTTTTGTCGAGGGCACCGCGCGCATCTTTGCCGACTGGGCCGAGGGCTACGGCGGCCATGTCAACGCGCTGCCGCCGGCGGACCAGGCGGTGTGCCAGGCGGCGGGCGGCGATCCCAACATCTTCTACTACCACTCATGCTGGCGGCTCGCCGATGACGAGGCGCTGGTGGTCGAGGTCGAGCGGGTGCCGGAGTGCGAGTTCTGGAACTTCCAGATCAACAACTACTGGATGGAATCGCTCGACTACCGCTACCACGATATCTGCCTCAACAAGCACGGCGCCCGGCTCAACGCCGACGGCGGCGTCACGGTGATCCTCAGCGCGCGCGACCCGGGCCTGCCCAACTGGCTGGAAACCGCCGGCCATCACAACGGCACCATGTGCTGGCGCTGGGTCGGCGCGGCGCAGCCGGCGCATCCGCGCACGCGCGTGGTCAAGCTTGCATCGCTCAGGGAGAACAAGGCATGAACGCCATCAACGTGGAACGCCTGCTGGCGCAGGCGAGCGAGCAGGCCGGCGGCCTGGACGACTTCGGCCCGGGCAACTATCGCGAGGCGCTGCGGGTGCTGTCGGATTCGCTGTCACGCGAGGCCAACCTGTCGGCGCAAGGTGCGCAGATGCTGGAAGGCAAGCTGCGGGGCCAGCTGGTCAACCGGCTGGTGATCCAGGACTTCTGCCGGCGCCATCCGGAAATCCTGCAGGAGCGCGTGGACGATCCGCTGGTCATCGTCGGCCTGCCGCGCACCGGCACCACGCTGCTGCAGCGCATGCTGGCCACCGACGCGCGCTTCAGTTCGGCGGCCTGGTGGGAGACCCGCTATCCGGCCCCGCTGCCGGGCGAGGACGTGCGCGACCCCGGCCGGCGCATCGCCGCGGCGCGCGAAGAGGTTGCGCAGATGATCCGGTTCATCCCGGACATCCTTGCCATCCACCCGCTCGACGCGATGGCCGCCGACGAGGAATTCATGCTGATGGAGCATTCGTTCCTGTGCGCGATGGATTCCTACGCCAATGTGCCGGCCTATACCGGCTGGCTGGCGCGGCAGGACCATACCGAGGTCTATGCCTGCCTGAAGACCATGCTGCAGTTCCTGCAGTGGCAGAAGCGCCAGCGCGGCGAGGCCTCGACGGTGCCGGCGCAGCGCTGGGTGCTGAAGACCCCGCAGCACCTGCATACGCTGGAGGTGCTGTTCCGCGTGTTCCCGGGCGCGCAGGTGGTGCTGACCCACCGCGATCCGCTGCAGACCATCCCGTCGATGGCGAGCATGGCGCATACGCTGTGGAAGCTGTACGCCCACGATCCGGATCCGGTCACGGCCGGCCGCCAGTGGAGCGAACAGATGCGGCGCGGCACCGATCACGCCATGGCCGTGCGCGACGCCATGCCGGCCGAGCGCTTCCTCGACGTGCGCTTCGAGGACACGGTGCGCGATCCGTTCGGCGTGGCGCAGGCGGTCTACCGCTTCGCCGGCATGCCGCTGACCGAGGCCGCGCGCGCCGGCATGTGGGCCTGGATGGAAAGCAACCCGCGCAACCAGCGCGCGGCGCACGCTTATACGCCGGAACGGTTCGGGCTGAGCCAGGCGCAGCTCGAGCGAGATTTCGCCGGTTACCGGGCGCGGCACATCCTGAACCGCAACGCAAACGAATGACCGGCAACGCCAGCACTCGCCTCTGGCTTTCCAACTCCCGCTTGCGTACTCCCTCTCCCGCTTGCGGGAGAGGGTTGGGGAGAGGGCGTGAGCGTCAGACGAAGTCGCGCCCGCGGTATGCCACCGCCTGCCCTCTCCCCCGGCCCCTCTCCCGCGAGCGGGAGAGGGGAGAAACCACCAAGCCTTTCTGACAGGCACAAGACCACCAAACCAGGAGACACCAACATGCTGCTGAAAGACAAGATCGTCATCGTATCCGGCATCGGCCCCGGCCTGGGCATCAAGCTGGCGGTGGAAGCGGCGCGCGAAGGCGCCCGCGCCGTGGCCATCGCAGCGCGCACCGAGGCAAAGCTGGAGGAAGCCCAGGCCCGCATCGATGCCCTCGGCGCCGATTGCGAGGTGCTGAAGGTGGTGACCGATATCACCGACCGCGCCCAGTCGCGCCACCTTGCCCACGAGACCCTGCGCCGCTTCGGCCGCATCGACGCGCTGGTCAACAGCGCCTTCCAGCACGGCAATTTCCCCGAGCCGGTGGAAGCGGCCGACCTGGACGTCTGGCGCCAGGTGTTCGACACCAATGTCTTCGGCACCATGACGCTGACGCAGGAAGTGGCGGCGCTGATGAAGCCGCAGGGCGGCGGCGCCATCGTGATGATCAACACCCAGGCCACGCGCAAGCCGATGCCGGGCGAATCCGGCTACGCCGCATCCAAGGGGGCGCTGGCGGTGGCGGTCAAGTACCTGGCGCGCGAGCTGGGGCCGCATGGCATCCGTGCCAACAGCATCTTCATGGGCTGGATGTGGGGCGCGCCGGTGCAGGGCTATGTGCGCCACGCCGCCGCCGAGCAGGGCGTGAGCGAAGACACGGTGATCGCGCCGGTGACCGCACAGATCGCGCTGGGCCGCATGCCGACCGACGACGACTGCGCGCGCGCTGCGCTGTTTCTCGTGTCAGACTACGCCAGGGCCATCACCGGCGCCTCGCTGGACGCCAATGGTGGCGATTTCATGCCCTGAGCCCACAGCACCGCATGCCATGACAAGCTACTTTGCCTTCAACGGCGACGCCGACGGCCTGTGCGCGCTGCAGCAGCTGCGCCTGGCCGGTGGTTCGCACGCCAGCGACGCCACGCTGGTTACCGGCGTCAAGCGTGATATCCGGCTGCTCGAGCGCATCGAGGCCCGTGCCGGCGATACCGTGACCGCGCTCGACATCTCGCTCGACCAGAACCGCGATGGCCTGCTGCGGCTGCTCGACGCCGGGGTGGAGGTGGACTACTTCGACCACCACCACGCCGGCAACGTGCCCTCGCATGCCGGCCTGCGCGCGCATATCGACGAGGCGGCGCAGGTCTGCACCAGCATCCTGGTCGACCGCCACCTGGGCGGGCGCCACCGGCGCTGGGCGGTCACCGCCGCCTTTGGCGACAACCTCGGCGAGGTGGCGCGCGCGATGGCGGCGCAACTCCGCCTGGACCCGGGCCAGACCGCGGTGCTGGAACGGCTCGGCACCTGCCTGAACTACAACGCGTACGGCGAGTGCGTGGCCGACCTGCATTGCGACCCCGCCGCGCTGGCACAGCACATGCTGCCGTTTGCCGACCCGCTGGACTTCGCCGCGCAGTGCGCCACCTACACCCTGCTGTGCGAGGGCTACGAGGACGACATGGCCCGGGCGCGCCGCCTTTCGCCCATGCATGAGGTGCCCGGCGCCGCGCTGCTGGTGCTGCCCGACGCGCCGTGGGCACGGCGCGCGATCGGCGTGCTCGCCAACGAGCTGGTGCGCGGGCGTCCCGGCGATGCCATCGGCCTGCTGTCGCCCCGCTCCGGCGGCGGCTTTGCGGTCAGCGTGCGGGTGCCGGCGCACAGTGCCACCGGCGCGGCGGATTTCTGCCGCGGCTTCGACACCGGCGGCGGCCGGCGCCTGGCCGGCGGCATCAACCACCTGCCCGACGCCGACGTGGAGCGCTTCACGCGCAGCTTTGCCGACTGCTTCGGCCAGTCATGCTGAGCCGTCCAAAAGGCGAGGCGCTGCGATAAGCCACAGTCGTTCGCGCGCGGCGGGAATCCAGCGTTTTTGTTTCTGGCCTGCGGACGGACAAGGCACTGGGTCCCCGCCTTCGCGGGGACGACGGACAAGGCTATGCCGCTCAGCCGGGCGGGACAAACTCCGTCACCTCCAGGTCGAAGCCGGTGACCGCGCGGTAAGGTACCGGATGGCTCAGCAGGCGCAGCTTGTGCGCGCCCACGTCGCGCAGGATCTGCGCGCCGACGCCGAGCGCGCGCTGCGCGAAGGCCGGCGCCGGCGCGGCGGCGGCCGGCGCGCTCAGCCGGTCCAGCCGCTGCTGCGGCGACTCGCGCTCATCCAGCAGCACCAGCACGCCGCAACCCTCGGCGCCGATCCGCTCCAGCGAGCGCTCCAGGTTCCATGCCGGCTGCGCGGGCGTGCCGAAGGCCAGCACGTCGCGCTGCATCTCCACTGCCTGCACCCGCGTCAGCACCGGCGTGTGCGGGTCGGGCTGGCCCAGCACCAGCGCCAGATGCAGCGCATCCACCGGCGCGTCATGGTAGGCGTGCACGGTGAAGCGCCCGAACGGCGTGGCCAGTTCGGTCGAGCGGGTGCGGCGCAGCGCGCCCTCGGTCAGCAGGCGGTGGTGGATCAGCGCGCTGACCGACACCGCCGGCAGCCGGTGGCGATGGGCGAAATCCAGCAGGGCCGGTCCGCGCATCAGCTCGCCGTCGTCGTCGAGCACCAGCGCATAGGCCCCGGCCGCCACGCGCCCGACCAGCCGGGGCAGGTCGGAACAGGCTTCGGCAAAGCCGGCGCGGCGCAGCACCCCGTCCGGCTGCGCCACCACCGGGAAGACATGGCCAGGCTGGACCAGGTCCTGCGGCCGGGCGCGCGGCGCCGCCGCAACGCGCAGGGTCAGCGCGCGGTCGGCGGCGGAGATGCCGGTGCTGACGCCGCTGGCGGCCTCGATCGACACGGTGTAGCGCTCGCGCTGGCGCTGGCTTGCGGCCATCGGCGGCAGCTGCAGCAGCGCCCGGCGCGCCTCGGTGATGGCCATGCACACCAGGCCGCGCGCCTCGGCGGCCATGAAGTTGACGTCGGCCTCGGTGGCGCGCTCGGCGGCCACCAGCACGCAGCCGGTGGCTTCCGCGCTCTCGTCTTCGAGCACCACCACGCGCTCGCCCGCAGCCAGCGCTGCCAGCACTTCGGCCATCGGCGCCAGCAGGTTGGCCGTGCTCATGCTGCCTCCTGCCGGCTGCTTGCGCCGAAGGCCTGGCGCAGCGACGCGGCGGCCGCGTCCAGCACATGGCTGGCGGCATCCATCACCCCTTGCATGCTGGCGAAGCCATGGATCTGGCCGGGCCAGCGGCGCACGGCCGCATTGCCGCCGGCGCGCTGCAGCGCCTCGCCGTAGGCCTCGCCCTGGTCGCGCAGCGGATCGAATTCGGCGGTGATGATGGTGGCCGGCGGCAGGCCGCGCAGGTCGCGCTGTTGCAGCGGGCTGGCGCGGACATCGCCGGCGTCGGCGGGCGTGGCCAGGTACTGGGCGCGATACCACGCCAGTTCCGCGGCGCTGAGGAAATAGCCCTGCGCGCATTCGCGATAGCTGGCACTGCTCGTTGCGGCATCGCTGCAGTCCAGCCAGGGATAGAGCAGCAGCTGGTGCCGCAGCGAAATGCCGCTGCCGCGCAGCTGCTGGCACGCCACGGCGGCCAGGTTGCCGCCGGCGCTGTCGCCGGCGACAGCCAGCCGGGATGGGTCGGCACCGAGTTGCGCCGCATGCGCCGAGGCCCAGCGTACCGCGGCGACGGCGTCGTCGGCGGCGGCCGGGAAGCGCGCCTCCGGCGCGAGGCGGTAGTCGACCGACAGCACCAGCGCGCCGCTGCGGCGCGCCAGGCTGCGGCAGATGTTGTCGTGCGAATCGAGGCCACAGAGCACGAAGCCGCCGCCGTGGAAATAGATGACTAGCGGCAGCGCAGCGTTGCCGTCGGCCTCGGTGGGCGCATGGGGCCGGTACAGGCGCGCCTGCAGCGGACCGGCCGGCCCGTCGAAAGTGAGGTCTTGCTGCGCGGCGACGGCATCGCCTGGCGCGAAGCCGGGCATGGCCGCCAGCGCGGCGCGGTAGTCGGGGGCGCGCAGCGTGGAGAAGTCGGGGCTGGGCATGGCGGCCATGGCATCGAGCATGGCACGGGCCTGGGGATCGAGCGGCATGGTGTCTCCTGGACGGCTGTCGAAATCAAACCTGCATCGCAAACGACGGCGCGCTGCCGGCGGCAATGCCCTGCGCGCGCGCCAGCGCCGCGTGCGCGGCCTGTTCGTGCGGCAGGATCCAGAACTGGCCGGCCGATACGCCGTCGAGGATCACGCGCGCGGCCTGGTCCGGCGTCAGGCCGGCGGCGATGCCGGTGCGCAGCGCGCCGTTCATCTGGTGCACCTCCTGCGGCGCGGCGCCGTCCAGGTCCGCTGCGATGCCGGTGGCAACCGGACCCGGGCACACGACCGACACCTTGATCGGCAGGCCTGCCGCCTGCAGCTCCAGCGCCAGCCCTTCGCTCAACGCCACTACGCCCTGCTTGGACAGCGTGTAGGGTGCCAGCCACGGGCCGACCGCAAGTCCCGCCATCGACGCCACGTTGACGATATGGCCCGAACCCTGCGCCGCCATGCGCGGCACGAAGCAGCGCAGCGCATGCAGCACGCTCCACAGGTTGACGCGCATCACCTTGTCGAACACTTCGGGGGGCAGTTCCCAGCAGCGGCCGGTCGCGAGGATGCCGGCGTTGTTGAACAGCAGGTCGATACGGCCCAGTTGCCGGAAGCTCTCGTCGCACAGGTGCGCGATCTGCCGCGCGTCGCAGACGTCGGTGGGCACGGCGACGGCGGTTGCGCCGTCGCGGGCCAGCGCCGCGCGTGCCGCTTCGAGCGCCTGGGCATCGATATCGGCCAGCGCCAGCGCATAGCCTTGCGCGGCCAGCGCCTTTGCCAGCCCCAGCCCGATGCCGCCGGCCGCGCCGGTGATGACTGCGGCCTGCTGCCGCGGATTTGCCGCCATGGTGGAAGTCTCCTGAAAACCGCGGCGTCGATCGCCGCGCATGGCTCCTTGTAGCCGCGGCGCCGCGCGCGGGCATCGTCTGTTTGGGTGGGATGCCGCTGCGCTACCGGTTGCATAGGGGTTTGCCCTTGGCGAGCGGGCATGGGTCTGTCCTTAGTCTGTTTGGAGTATGTGTTTGCGCCGCCGCCGCGTGACGATGGGCCTGTCCCGCGGGACTAGTCCGGCCAGCGTGTGCGGCCAGCATGTGCGGCCGGGCTGCCTAGGGCAAACCATGAAGGCGGGGGGCAAGCCGCGGCCCCTTTGCCGTCCCTATAATCGGGGCACAAAAAAAGGGCCACAGAGCCCCACAAGCCAGCGGCCCGGCTCGTCCGGAGCGCTGCGCACGCCACAATGGAGACAGAGGAAATGCTGATGGAGGTTAGCCAGAGCCAGGCGGCCGCACACCTGTTCGCGCAGGCGACGGTGTCGCTGTCGGAGTTCAGCGCACTGCTGGGCAATATCTACCAGGGCCCGATGGAGCAGGTGCCATGGGGCAAGGCGCTGGAGCAGATCCGGCGCCAGCTCAATGCCAATTACGCCACGCTGATCCTGCGCTCGCCGGCCACGGACCGTCCCGGGCTGATGATCAACGCCTCCGAGCATGGCTCGACGCTGCCGGGCGAGACCTCCTACAACAACTACTACTACGCGCTGGACCCGTTCATCGGGCTGCCGTCGGACCGCGTGGTGACGATCGACGAGCACCTGGGGCACGGCGTGTGGTGCAAGAGCGAGCTGTACCTGCAGTTCCTCAAGGACGTCGGCATCCGCTATATCCTCGGCGCCGACCTGCGCACCGACGACGGCGTGGAATGCCGCTTCCGCGTGTGCCGCGACCATGACGGTCCGGATTTCTCCGCCGCGGACAAGGCGCTGTGCACCTCGCTGCTGCCGCACCTGAAGCGCGCGGTGGACCTGCATTCGCGCCTGGACGTGGTCGAGTCCGAACGTACCGTCTACGCCAGCGCCATCGACCGCATGCTGGTCGGCATGGTGATCCTGGACGAGTCGGGCACCATCATCAAGACCAATGCCGCCGCCGACGAGATCCTCGGCGCCAAGGACGGCATCCGTGTCGCCAAGGGCGGGCTCGATGTCGAGTACGGCCAGGAAAACCGCAAGTTCCAGCGCCTGCTGCGCCAGGCCATGATGGGCCACCTCGGCACCGCGCCGGCGCTGATGGAAGCGATGTCGATCACGCGCCCGTCCGGCAGCGCCAGGCTGGGCGTGCTGATCCGCACCATCCCGCTGAGCGAGTGGTCCGAGGACAACCGCAAGCGCCCCGCCTGCGTGGTCTTTATCCGCGACCCCGAGCGCCGCTCGCAGGCCTCGCACGACGTGGTGCGCCAGCTGTTCGACTTCACCCCCGCCGAGACGCAGCTGGCGCTGCAGCTGGCCAACGGCCTGACGCTCGATGAAGCCGCGGACGAACTCGGCATCAGCAAGAACACGGCGCGCGCGCACCTGCGCGCGATCTTCTCCAAGACCGGCGTGACCCGCCAGGCCACGCTGGTGCGCATGCTGCTGAGCAGCGTGATTTCGCTGGGCTAAGGCAAGACGTCAGGGCTTTGCGCTGAGCACCAGCGCAAAGCCCTCGGGGGCGCGCAATACCGCGCGCGTCTCGTGCGGCCCCTGCGTCGCGGGCTGCGCCACCGTGGCGCCAGCTGCCACCAGCCGCGCCATCGCCGCGGCAATATCGTCCCCCTCATCCACCTTGAAGGCCAGCGCCGGCTGGTCCACCAGCCGTTCCTCGCCGGCCACCAGCGCCAGCGTCAGCGCGCCCGCATCGAGCGCGCAATAGCGGTCGCCATCACGGAACTTCACCGGCAGTCCCAGTGCTTGGGTGAAGAACGGCAACGCGGCGTCGATGTCCGCAACGGGGTAAAGCAGCAGCCTGGCTTGCATGGTGTCGGTTCCTTTCGATCAGCGCGGGCGGTATGCCCGGTGCCCATGATAGGGACGCGCCCGGCGCGGCTCATAATCCAATCAGACGATGTTGCGACGTCTTGCGCCGACCACACTGCGATCACGCAGGCCGCTTCCGGCCCAAGGCGCAGCGCCTCGCAGTGCCCCGGATGCGGTCTTGTACCGACAAAGCGAGAGGGGACTGCAATGCGTTTTTCGTTGATCTATGAAGCCCAGACCGTCGATGCCTCGCGCGCCGGCGACCACAAGGTGTTCGATGAAATCATGGAACAGGTGGTGCTGGCCGAGGACATGGGCTTCGACGTGGTCTGGGCGGTCGAGCACACCGCGCTGACCAACTACGCGCACATGAGCGCGCCGGAGACGTTCCTGGCCTTCGTCGCCGGACGCACGCAGCGCATCGGCATCGGCCACGGCGTGGTGTGCCTGCCCCCGGCAATGAATCATCCGGTGAAGGTGGCCGAGCGCATCGCCACGCTCGACATCCTGTCGGGCGGCCGCGTGCACTTCGGCGTGGGCAAGGGCGGCACCCAGCAGGAGGCCGGCACCTTCGGCTACGACCTCAATACCCTGCACCCGATGATCGACGAGTCGATGTACCTGATCCCGAAGATCCTAACGCAGGACGAGATCGAGCACGACGGCGAGTTCATCAAGATCCCGCGCCGCCCGATCCACCCGAAGCCGCGCCAGGACCCGCACCCGCTGATGTACCTGGCCTGCACCAACGCCGACACGCTGCAGCGCGCCGGCGCGCGCGGCATGGGCGCGCTGGTGCTGGGCTTCGGCGGCCCCGAGGATGTCGCCAAGAAAAACGAGATCTACCGCGCCGCGTGGGAAACGCGCAAGCCGGAAGACCAGGTGGGCTTCCGCCCGCACCAGCACCTGGCGGCGCTGTGCCCGACCATCGTGCTGGAAGACGGCCTGGCCGCGCGCAAGATCGGCATCAAGGGGCAGCGCTATTTCATGGAGTCGCTGTCGTACTGGTATGCCGGCGGCGAGCGTCCCGATCCGTCGGCGTGGGACGACGAGCATGTCACGGCCACCGATGCGCAGGGCAAGGCGGTGATCAACACGAAGTTCGCGTCGGAGAAGGTATCGGTGGACTTCAGCGATCCGTCGATGATGATGCTGAACCCCAACCACGCCTACGGCACGGTGGAGGACTGCATCGGCTACGTGCAGCGGCTGATCGATGCGGGCGCCGATGAAATCCTGTTTATCTGCCAGATGGGCACGGTGCCGCAATGGGCGCAGCTGGAGACCATCCGCAATATCGGCGAACACGTGATTCCGCATTTCCGCAAGCAGGGCAGGAAGCTGCGGGCGCTGGCTTGATTCGTGGAGGCGTTTGGCTTGCCGCGGGTTTGCTCCCCTCTCCCGCTTGCGGGAGAGGGGCGGGGGTGAGGGCCGGCGCAACCACGAAGTCGCACATACGAGTCCGCGATAACAGCTAGTCCCAACAGACGATGGCACGCCGCCGCGCCGGTGCAAACATCGATGCCAGCCACAAAACCAGGCACAACAAGGAGACCGCGGTGCATCACGACAACCATCCCAAGGAACTGGCCGCGCGCCTGATCGCGCGTGCCGAGCAGATGATCCCGGCGCTGGCCCAGCGCGCCGCGCAGGCCGAGGCCGACGGGCGCATCCCCGCCGAGACCATTGCCGAGATGCAGGCCGCGGGCTTCTTCAAGGTGCTGCAGCCGCGCCGCCACGGCGGCTACGAGCTGGACCCGCAAACCTTCTTCCGCATCCAGATGGCGCTGGCCCGCGGCTGCATGTCCACCGCCTGGGTCTACGGCGTGGTCGGCGTGCACAACTGGCAGCTGGCGCTGTTCGACGAACGCGCGCAACAGGAAGTGTGGGGCAACGATCCCGCCACGCTGATCGCCTCGACCTACATGCCGGTCGGCAAGGTCACGCCGGTGGAGGGCGGCTACCGCTTCTCCGGCCACTGGAAGTTCTCCAGCGGCAGCGAGCTGTGCGACTGGATCTTCCTGGGCGGCCTGGTGCCCCCCGCCGAGCCGGGCGGCGCCTATGACTACCGCACCTTCCTGCTGCCGCGCTCGGACTACAAGATCGTGCGCAACTGGGACGTGCTGGGCCTGCGCGCCACCGGCAGCCACGACATCGTGGTCGACGACGTGTTCGTGCCCGACTACCGCACCCACCGCGCCGTCGACGGCGCCATGGGCACCAGCCCGGGGCTGGCCGTCAATGACGTGCCGCTGTACCGGCTGCCGTTCGCGCAGATCTTCGTGCGCGCGGTCTGCACCGCCTGCATCGGCGCGCTGGAAGGCACGCTGGACGACTTCGTCGCCTATGCCGACGGCCGCGTCAGCAGCAACGGCGGCGGCAAGACCGCGGAAGACGGCGGCGCGCAGATGGCGTGCGCCAGCGCGCAAGTGGCCATCGACGAGATGCGGACCATCCTGGAGCGCAACTTCGACGAGCTGCTGGCCGTGGCGCGCGACGGCGGCCAGGTCGAGACCCCGCGACGCCTGCATTTCCGCTTCCAGTCCGCGCAGGTGGCGCAGCGCTGCGCGGAGCTGGCCAACGGCCTGTTGCGCTACGCCGGCGGCAACGGCATCTACCGCAGCAACCCGATGGTGCGCCGCTTCCTCGACCTGCACGCGGCGCGCGCCCACTATGCCAACAACCTGGACCGCTTCGGCCAGAACCTGGGTGGCGTGATGATGGGCCGCGCCAATACGGACTTCTTTATCTGAGCCGCACCGGCACGAGGACCCAACATGAGCCAGAGCAGAGCGCGCATGCAGCCGGGAGAATTTGACGTGGTGGTGGTTGGCTCCGGCGCCGGCGGCATGCTGGCCGCCTGCCGCGCCGCCGACCGCGGCCTGTCGGCGGTGGTGCTGGAGAAGAGCAGCCAGTACGGCGGCACCTCGGCGGTGTCCGGCGGCGGTATCTGGATTCCACTGAACCACCATATCGCGCCGGCGGGCGGGCAGGACGACTACGCCAGCGCGCTGGAATACGTGCTGGCCTGCACCGGCGAGCACGGCGACCCGCAGCGCATCCGCGCCTACCTCGAACAGGCGCCGCGCATGCTGCAATACCTGGAGCAGCGGGCCGGCGTGCACTACTACACGCTGCCGCGCTATGCCGATTACTTCCAGAAACTGCCGGGGGCGATGCCGGGCTACCGCGCACTCGACCCGATGCCGTTCGACGGCGCGCAGCTGCGCGAGGAGTTCTACCGGCTGCGTCCGCCCTCGCCGGGCACGCTGGTCGGTGGCCGCGTGGCCGTCACCTCCGGCGAGGCGCACGCGCTGCTGTGCCGGTCGCCCGGCTGGTTCGGGCTGGCGCTGCGCCAGTTCGCGCGCTACTGGCTCGACCTGGGCTGGCGCCGCAAGACCCGGCGCGACCGCCGCCTCACGCTCGGCAACAGCCTGGTCGGCGGCCTGCGGCGCGCGATGATGGATCGCGCGATCCCGCTGTGGCTCGATACCGCGTTGCAGGACCTGATCATCGAGGACGGCGCCGTGCGCGGCGTGCGCGCCGTGCAGGACGGACGCGTGGTGGAGATCCGCGCGCTGCGCGGCGTGATCCTCGCCGCCGGCGGCTTCGAGCGCAACCAGGCCATGCGCGAACAATACCTGCCGCAGCCCACCCGTGCTGCGTGGAGCGCGACGCCGCCGAACAATACCGGCGACGCCATCCGCGCCGCGCAGGCGGCCGGCGCCGACGTGGCGCTGATGTCCCACGTCTGGGGCGCGCCCACGGTGCAGGTGCAGGGCGAAGAGAAACAGCGCGCGTTGTTTATCGAGCGCGCCATGCCGGGCTGCCTGGTGGTGAACGGACAGGGCCGGCGCTTCGTCAACGAGGCCGCGCCGTATTCCGAGTTCGTGCCCGCGATGTACCGCGACCACGAGCGGACCGGATGCAGCGTGCCGGCCTGGATGGTGTTCGATGCCACCTTCCGCCACAAGTACCCGTGCGGGCCGATCCTGCCCGGCTCGGTAATGCCGGACCGCAGCATCCCGGCCAGCCTGTCGGGCATCCTGGTGCGCGCCGACACGCTGGCGCAGCTGGCGCAGAAGATCGGCGTGGATGCCGATGGCCTCGCCGCCAGCGTCGCGCGCATGAACGACTACGCCGCCACCGGCGTGGACGCGGAGTTCGGCAAGGGCGACAACCTGTTCGACACCTACTACAGCGACCCCGCGGTACGGCCCAACCCCTGCCTGGCGCCGATCGGCAAGGCGCCGTTCTACGCGGTGCGGCTCGATGCCGGCGATATCGGCACCAAGGGCGGGCTGGTCACCGACGCCAGCGCGCGCGTGCTGCGCGCGGACGGCAGCGCCATCGCCGGCCTGTTTGCCATCGGCAATACCAGCGCGTCGATGATGGGCACCAGCTATCCCGGCGCCGGCTCCACGCTGGGCCCGGCAATGACCTTCGGCATGATCGCCGCGGACGTGATCTCGCAGCATGCGCGGCAACCCCCCGCCACGCACCCCGCTCAACCAGTACAGGAGGCTCTATGAGCGCCAGACCCCAATCCAGTGCGGATGCCAGCGCAGATTCCGGCGCTGCATCCGGTGGCGCGCTGCGCGATGACATGCTCAAGGCGATGCGCCGCATGGCGCGCTCCGTCGCCGTGATCAGCTGCCGCCACGGCGAGCGCCGCTATTCGATGTCGGTGACCGCGGTCGATTCGCTGTCCGCCGATCCGCCCTCGCTGCTGATCTGCATCAACCGCAATTCGTCGATCTACCCGCCGCTCGATGACGGCGCGGACTTCTGCATCAACCTGCTCGCCGCCGACCATCGCGATATCGCGGTCGATTGCAGCGGCCGGCTCAAGGGCGAAGCGCGCTTCACCAGCGGCGAGTGGGAAGACGACCTGTTGGGCGTGCCGTCCCTGCGCGATGCCCAGGCCAACCTGATCTGCCAGCAGGACGGCCGCTTCGACTACGGTACCCATGCGGTCTTTATCGGCCGGCTGCGCGAGGTCAGGCTGGCCGGCGAGGTCTCGCCGCTGGTCTACGTCGACGGCGCCTATACCACGTCCGCGCCGCTGGGCGCGCTGTGTTCAGCCTGACCTGGAGCAAGCGCCAGCATGGCTTACGACGCCGTCACCCCCGTCCACGCCCCGTTGCGGCTCGATGACCCCGACGCGCATCCCTGGCAGGCCGCCTGCGATGCCGTGGTGGTCGGCCTCGGCGCCGCCGGCGCCTGCGCCGCGCTGGAAGCCGCGCATGGCGGCGCGCGCGTGATCGTCGCGGAACGCTTCGAAGGCGGCGGCGCCAGCACCAGGAGCGGCGGCGTGGTCTATGCCGGCGGCGGCACGCCTTACCAGCGCGCCGCGGGCTATGACGATACGCCGCAGGCGATGGCCGGCTACCTGCGCCAGGAAACCGAAGGGGTGGTCAGCGACGCCACGCTGCAGGACTTCTGCGAGCACAGCCGCGCGATGCTCGGGTGGCTGGAGGCGCTGGGGGTGCGCTTTGCCGCCACCGTGCCGCCGCGCAAGACCTCGTATCCGGCGCAGCCCTATTACCTGTACTACTCCGGCAATGAAGCGGTGCCCGCCTACGCGCGGCATGCCGCGCCCGCCCCGCGCGGCCACCGCGTCAAGGGTCCCGGCATGTCCGGCCGCACGCTGTATGGCGTGCTGCGCCGTGCGGTGGAAGACCACCGGCAGATCACGGTCATGCGCCATAGCGCGGCGCGGCGGCTGATCCTGGACCGCGACGGCGCGGTGGTCGGCGTCGAACTTTGGCAGCTGCCGCCGGGCCGTCTCCAGAAGCGCCATGCGCGCCTGGCACGGCTGGCCGAGCGCCTGCACAACGCCATGCCGGCGCTGGCCGACCGTCTGCGCGCGCTGGTGCTGCAGCTGGAGCTGCGCCATGCACAGCCGGTCGCAATACGGACCAGCGCGGTGGTGCTGGCCACCGGCGGCTTTATCTTCAACCGCGCCATGGTGGCGCGCCACGCCGGCAAGTACCAGCAGGCCTGGCGGCTGGGGGCGACCGGCTGCGACGGCAGCGGCATCCGCCTCGGCGAATCGGCCGGCGGCGCCACGCGGCACCTGGAGCGCGTGTCGGCGTGGCGCTTCATCAATCCGCCGTTCGCGTGGGCGCGCGGCTGCGTGGTCGACGCGCAGGGCACACGCATCGGCAACGAGGAAACCTATGGCGCCACGCTCGGCCATGCCATCTGCGAGCGGCACGGCGGGCGTGCCTGGCTGGTGCTGAACCGCGCGCTGGCGCGCGAGGCCCTGCGCGAATGCCTGGGCGGCCGGCTATGGGCGTTCCAGGCCTTGCCCGCGGCGCTGCTGATGCTGGCCGGCGCGCGCCGCGCCGCCAGCATCGAGGCGCTCGCCGGCAAGCTGGGCATGCCAGGCGCCGCGCTGCGGGCGACCCTCGACGCGTATAACGCCGCGGCGCGTGGCGAAACGCCCGATCCGGCCGGCAAGTCGGCGGCCATGTGCGCGTCGCTCGAGACCGGGCCGTGGCTGGCCATCGACATCTCGGCCGATAGCCGGCTCTTTCCGTGTCCGGCGATCACGCTGGGCGGGCTAGCGGTGGAGGAATCCAGCGGCCGGGTGCTGGCCGCCGCGGGCGGCGCGCCCATACCCGGCCTCTATGCGGTGGGCCGCACCGCCGTCGGCATCGCCTCCAATCACTACGTAAGCGGCCTGTCGCTTGCCGACTGCATCTGGTCGGGACGCAACGCGGGCCGCCATCTCGCACAACAGCCTGCCGGCCGCTCCATCGGCGCACAGCAGGCCCATACCAACCAGGAGACTACCCATGAGCCAACGTACTGAAGGAAAGATCGCCATCGTCACCGGGGCCGCCAGCGGCGTCGGCAAGGAAGACGCCTTGCTGCTGGCGCGCGAAGGCGCGCGCGTGGTGCTGACCGACGTGAACGAGGAAGCGGGCCACGCGCTGGCGCGCGAGATCGGCGAGACCGCGCTGTTCGTGCCGCACGACATCGCCAGCGAAGCCGGCTGGCAACAGGTGATGGCGCGCACCGAGCAGCGCTTCGGCGCGCCCAGCGTGCTGGTCAACAACGCCGCCATCCTGATGCTGGGCACGGTCGAGGAGGCCACGCTGGAGCAGTGGCAGCGCGTGATGCGCATCAACGCCGACGGCTACTTCCTGGGCTGCAAGTACGGGGTCGCGGCGATGAAGGCGGGCGGCGGCAGCATTGTCAATATGTCGTCGGTGGCGGCGCTGGGCGGCATGGGCGCGTTCTGCGCCTACAGCGCCAGCAAGGGCGCGGTCGCGGCGCTGACGCGCGCCGTGGCGGGCCATTGCAAGCAGAGCGGCTACCGCATCCGCTGCAACTCGATCCATCCGGACGGCATCCTGACGCCGATGACCGCGGCCTTCCTGCCGGGCGGCGCCACCGCGCTGCCGGAGGAGGTCGGCGGCGCCGAGCCGATGCAGCGCATGTGCCATCCGCGCGACGTGGCCAACCTGGTGCTGTTTCTGGCATCGGACGAGTCGCGCTTCATCAATGGCGCGGAACTGCGCATCGACAACGCCCAGACCATCATGGGCGTGGCCTGAGCGCGCGCCGGGAAGCAACGACGAAACAAGGACATCATGGCGCCAGTGCAATTCCATCGGCTGCAGATTGCCGAAGTGGTCGCGGAGACGGACCAGGCGCATTCACTGGTATTCGCGTTGCCGGATGGGCTGCGCGAGACCTTCGCCTACCGCCCGGGCCAGTTCCTGACGCTGCGCGTGCCGGTCGACGGCGTGCCGCTGCAGCGTTGCTATTCGCTGTCCAGCACGCCGGGCGTGGACGGCGCGCTGCGCGTGACCGTCAAGCGCGTGCAGAGCGGGCGCGTCTCGAACTGGATCTGCGACCATCTCGGCGCCGGCGACACGATCGAGGCAATGCCACCCGCCGGCGTGTTCACGCCGCCCGCGCTGCAGGGCGATTTCCTGCTGCTGGCCGGCGGCAGCGGCATCACGCCGGTGCTGTCGATCGCCAAGGCGGCGCTGCGGCACGGGCGCGGCGCGGTCACGCTGGTGTATGCCAACCGCGACGAGCATTCCATCATCTTCCGCGAGGCGCTGGCGGAACTGGCGCGCAGCCATCCCGGCCGCCTGCGCGTGATCCACTGGCTCGACAGCGTGCAGGGCCCGCCCACGCAGCGCCAGATCGAGGAACTGGTGCGGCCGTGGAGCATGGCGCAGTGCTTTGTGTGCGGGCCCGGGCCCTTCATGGACGGCGCCCAGGCCGCGCTGCAGGCGCTGGGCGTGCCGCGTGCGCAGTTGCACGTGGAGCGCTTCGTATCGCTGCCCAATGCGCCGGCGGCAGCGGCCGCGGCCACCGTGGTACCCGATGCCGGCCGCGCCGCCCCCGCGATGCGCGGCGCCGCGCTCACCGTGCAGCTGGATGGCGCCACCCATCAGGTCAGCGTGAGCCCCGACGAAACCGTGCTCGACGCGCTGCAGCGCGCCGGCGTGGCCGCGCCCAGTTCCTGCCGCGCCGGCCTGTGCGGCGCCTGCATGTGCCAGGTGACGCAGGGCGATGTGACGCTCGGCGAAAACCATGTGCTCGACCGCGCCGACCTGGATGCGGGCTGGACCCTGGCCTGCCAGGCGCGCCCGGCCAGCAGCGAGATCCACCTGAAGTTCCCGGATTGACATGACTCCATCTGACACCCTCGACGCCATTGTGGCACCGGCCGGCATCGAAGCCGCGGCCAACGACAGCATTGCCGAGACCATTCCCGCGCTGCTGCGGCGCGCGGCCAGCCGCCACGGCGAGCGCATCGCCATCCAGGAAGACGGGCTGCGCCTGAGCTACGCCGCGCTCGACGACAGCCGGATCCAGGCGGCGCGCGGGCTGATGGCGCTCGGCGTGCAGCCCGGCGACCGCGTCGCCCTGTGGGCGCCCAACTTCTCCGAGTGGATTATCGCGGCGCTGGCCACGCACAGCGTGGGCGCGGCGCTGGTGCCGCTCAATACGCGCATGAAAGGGGCCGAAGCCGGCGCGGTGCTGGCCGACAGCGGCGCGCGGCTGCTGTTCTGCGTCGACGGCTTCCTTGGCGAAAGCTATCCGCAGATGCTGGCGCCGCATCGGCCCGCCACGCTGGAGCGGCTGGTGATCCTGCGGCCGGGGCAGGGACGGACCGCCGGCGCCGACGAGCTGGCATGGGACGATTTCCTCGCGCAGGCGCCGCGCACCGACATGGCGGCGTTTGCCGCGCGCGAGGCCGGCGTGGGCGGCGACACGCCGATGGACATCATGTTCACCTCCGGCACCACCGGCCGGCCCAAGGGCGTGATGACGGCGCATGCGCAGAACCTGCGCGCCATCGACAGCTGGGCCGCCATCACCGGCGTGCGGGCGGGGGACCGCTACCTGATCGTCAATCCGTTCTTCCATACGTTCGGCTACAAGGCCGGATGGCTGGCGGCGCTGTCGCGCGGCGCCACGGTGCTGCCCCACCTGGTGTTCGACGCCGAGGCTGTGATGACGCGCGTGGAGAACGAAGGCATCACGGTGCTGCCCGGCCCGCCCACGCTGTACCAGACCCTGCTGAACGCGCCGCGCCTGCGCGAGTTCGACCTGTCTTCGCTGCGCGTGGCGGTGACCGGCGCCTCCGCGATCGCGCCGGCGCTGATCCAGCGCATGCGCGACGAACTCGGCTTCGATACCATCATCACCGGCTACGGCCTGACCGAGTCGTGCGGCTTCGCCACGCTGACGCGCGCCGGCGACGACGCCGATACCGTTGCCGGCACTTCCGGCCGCGCGATGCCGGGCATCGAGATCCGCTGCATCGACGCCCAGGGGCAGCCGGTGCCCACCGGCGAGCCGGGCGAAGTGCTGGTGCGCGGCTACAACGTGATGCAGGGCTATTTCGGCCTGCCCGAAGCGACGGCCGAAGCCATCGACGGCGACGGCTGGCTGCATACCGGCGACGTGGGCACCCTGGACGCGCGCGGCTACCTGCGCATCACCGACCGCATGAAGGACATGTTTATCGTCGGCGGCTTCAACTGCTATCCGGCCGAGGTGGAGAAGCTGCTGGTGGCGCATCCGGCAGTGGCCCAGGTGGCGGTGGTGGGCATGCCGCACGACCGCCTTGGCGAGGTCGGCCGCGCCTACGTGGTGCTGCGCCACGGCGCGCGCGTCGACGCCGAAACGCTGATCGCCTGGGCGCGCCGGCATATGGCCAACTACAAGGTGCCGCGCGAGGTGCTGTTCGTGAGCTCGTTGCCGGTCAGTGCGGCGGGCAAGGTGCTCAAGTACCAGTTGCGGGCATCGTGATGGGGGAACACGACATGACGGACATGAAGTCGCTTGCCGAACGGCTGGACCGGCTCGAGGCCGCCGATGCGATCCGGGCGCTCAAGCTGCGCTACCTGCGCGCCTGCGACGACAAGGACCCCGAGGCCATGCGGGCGTGCTTTGTTGCCGACGGGGCGCATATCCACTATGACCGGATCGGGACGTTCGCGGGCCGCGATGCGCTGGTGCAGTGCTTTGCCGAACTGGCCTGCCGGCCTACGCTGCGGGAGATGCATTTCGCGGGGCAGGGGGATATCCGTGTGCTGGATGACAATCTGGCGCAGGGCAGCTGGGATCTGGCCTACCTGGCGCTGGATGATGCCAGTGGTTCGCGTACGTTCTTGACCGGGCGCTATGCGGATGAGTATGTGCGGGCTGATGGGGAGTGGATGATCCGGTCGACGGTGTTTACGACGGGGTTGTTGTCACAGGGACGGTAGGAGGCCGCGCTTGTTTGCTCCCCTCTCCCGCTTGCGGGAGAGGGGCCGGGGGAGAGGGCAGGCGTATGGCAAGAACGGTATGGGTTCACTTAGTTGAAGCTCTTGCACTCTCCCCCTCCCCTCTCCCGCAGGCGGGAGAGGGGAGCGTATGCGAGGGGTGGTGGCAAGCGCCGATGGGCCCGCAGATCCAACCCTATTCCACGATCGCCGGATGCACCGCCGGCGGGCCGCCCAGCGCCTCCCGGTACGACGGCGGCTGCACGCCTTCCGCGTCGACGATGCCATAGGCCAGCGCCGCTTCCGCGCCGATCAGCACCTGCCCGGACTTCTCCATCAGCACCGGATCCCGGTATAGCGCGTCGATGATGCGCCCCGTGAACTCCGGCGTCTCCGCCACCGGCGCGAATGCCGCGTACTTGTCCGGATGCTCCTCCCATACCCGCAGCGTGCGCGCGGTGCGCAGCGGGCCCATCCACAGCGACACCGCGGCCACGCCGTACGGCCGCAGGTCCACCGCCATGTCGTGCGCGAACTTGTCGATGCCGGCCTTTTGCGCGCCGTAGGCCGGCCCATGCATATAGCAGTTGGCGCCGAAGGACGAGGTGAACACGATCAGCCCGCGTCCCTGCGCCGCCATCACCGGCGCGGCGTGCCAGCTGGCGACATAGCCGGAACGCAGCCCCACGTCGAGGATGCCGGCCATCTCCAGCGGCTTCTGCCAGAACGGCCCCGGCTGGATCAGCTGGTCATGCAGGAAGGTGGCGTTGTTGACCAGGATGTCCAGCCGTCCCGTCTCTTCGTGCACGCGGCGGAATAGCGCCGCGACCTGGCCGTCGTCGCCATGGTCGCAGGCGACCGCGATGCCGCGCCCGCCGAGCGCATCGATCTCGCGCGCGGTGGCGTGGATGGTGCCGGGAAGCGGCGCGCTGCCTTCCTGTTCCGTGCGCCCGGTCACGTACACCGTGGCGCCAGCTGCGCCGAGCGCCAGCGCGATGCCCTTGCCGGCCCCGCGCGAGCCGCCCGTGACGACCGCGACGATGGCCTGTTCCGCGTGCTTCATGTCTGTCTCCTGTCTGGTGATATGCGGACGCCGCAGTGGCTGCCCGCGCTACGGAAGCTTGGGGCGGGCATGGCCCCGGAACATCCTTCGTTCGGACTAAGCGGCGCCACGGCCGGCTACCCCAGGCGGACGATGGCCACCGCTGCGGCAAGGCCGACGATATTCGCCATCCCAACCACCGGCAGGGTGCCGCACCGGCGCCGCCGGTCACAACCAAGGAGTGAGCCTGGCCATGTCCGAACTGGAGCACAAGCAAGCCATTCACGCGCTGACCTGCCGCTACGCGCAGGCAGTGGACCGGCGCGATTTCCCTAGCCTGGCGGAACTGTTCAGCCCGGATGCATGGCTGAGCGGGCCGGGCTTCCGCCTGGACGGCGCGCAAGCCATCGTTGATGGCATGGCTGCGCTCGGCCAGTACCGCGCGACGCAGCACCACCTGCACCAGCAAACGGTGGTGCTCGCTGGCGATGCCGCGACCGCGGAAACCTATTGCGTGGCCAACCACCTGTATGAACAGGACGGGGTGCAGCGCAAGCTGGACTGGGGCATCCGTTACCAGGACCGCCTTGAGCGCTGGCAGGGCCGGTGGCGCTTTGCAGCGCGCGAGCTGGTGGTCGACTGGACGCAGGACCTGCCGCTGCGGGGGGCGTGACCATGACCCGCGTACTCGAAGGCAAGACGGCGCTTGTTACCGGCGGGGCGGGTGGCATCGGCGCGGCCAGCGCGCTGGCGCTGCTGCGCGATGGCGCGGCGGTAGTCCTGATGGGGCGGCGGCGCGAAGCGCTGGAAGCGGCACGGCACAGCTTGCGCGAGCAAGTGGCCGGCGCCACGGTTGAAATCAGCGTCGGCGACGCATGCCGCGAGGATGACGTGCAGGCCGCGCTGCAGCAGGCGTGGGCGCTGGGGCGCCGTCTCGACATGGTCGTGGCGACAGTCGGCGGCGGCGGCTTTCGTCCGCTGCTGATGCACGATGCCGCGTCGCTGATGGCGGAACTGGAGCTGAACATCGCCAGCGCCTTCCTGGCGATCCGCCACGCCTCGCCGTTGATGGCGCCGCACGGTGGCGCGATCGTTTGCATCTCGTCGAACGCGGCGCGCATGACCTGCCGCTGGCTCTCGGCCTACTGCGCGGCCAAGGCTGGCCTGGATGCACTGGTGCGCGCGGCCGCGGAGGAACTGGCCGGATGCGGCATCCGCGTCAATGCGGTGCGGCCGGGACTGACCCGCACCGGGGCGAGCGGGCCGCTGTTCGACAACCCGGCCGTGCTCGGCAAGTTCGTCGCGCAGATGCCGTTGGGCCGCGCCGGCGAGCCGGACGACATCGCCAGCGCGGTGCGCTACCTGGCCGGGCCGGAATCGGGCTGGGTCACCGGCCAGAGCCTTGCCGTCGATGGCGGCAGCGAGCTGCGCGGCAATCCCCTGCTCGATGAGGCCGTGGCGGGCGTGTATGGCGACGCGGCGCTGCGCGCGGTGCTGGCCGGCAGCATTCCCGACGCCACCTGAAACGAGCCATCCAAGGAGAGAGGCAATGCATCAAGTCAAGGGCAAGGTCGCGCTGGTTACCGGCGCGGCCAGCGGGGTAGGGCGCGCCGACGCGCTGCTGCTGGCGGCCGAGGGCGCACGCGTGGTGCTCGGCGATGTGAACGAAGAGGCCGGGCAGGCACTGGCCCGCGAGATCGGCGATGCGGCACGGTTTGTACGTCACGACATCGCCAGTGAAGACGACTGGCGCAAAGTCATGGCCGCCGCGCAGGACCGCTTCGGCCGGCTCGACGTGCTGGTCAACAATGCGGCCATTTGCCCGCTGGGTTCGATCGAGGACACCTCGCTCGACACCTGGCGCCAGGTCATGCGCGTCAATGCCGATGGCTATTTCCTCGGTTGCAGGTTCGGCGTGCAGGCCATGAAGGACAACCCGGCCGGCGGCTCGATCGTGGTGATGTCGTCAGTGGCGGCGCTGGGCGGGCTGCCGATGATGTGCGCGTACAGTGGCGCGAAAGGGGCCGTGACCGCGCTGACGCGCAGCGTGGCCGTGCATTGCAAGCGCAACGGCTACCGCATCCGCTGCAATTCGATCCACCCCGACGGCATCTGGACGCCGATGACGCAGGCGCTGGTGCCTGACCTGGATGCGGCGGCGCTGGGTATCGGCACGGATCCGATGGCACGCATGTGCCAGCCGGAGGATGTGGCCAAGCTGGTGCTGTTCCTGGCTTCGGACGCCTCGCGCTTCATCAATGGCGCGGAGCTGCGAATCGATAACGCACAGCTGATCTCGGGGCTGTAGGCCCGGCCACGGCGGCCTGCACGCGCGGGCCGCCGTGCCGACCTTTAGCGGTACTGCGCGACGATCTCGCTGACCGTGCGCAGGATGTCGCGGCGGCGATAGCCGAGCAGGGCGGTTTCGGCCGCGTCCGGCTCGTAGTAGAGCGTGTTGCCCCGGCCAAAGCAGATCGCCGAGTCCGGCAGCAGCGGATGCTCCTGGTCGATGACCGGTGGAACCGGGCGGCCGGCATCGCGGAAGAATGCGCCGAAGTAGTCCTGGAAGGTCAGGTTCTCGTCGCCGACGAGATAAGCCTTGCCGTTCTCGCCCCGCAGCAGGGCACCTTCGATTGCTTCCGACAGCGACCTGGCCGAGATGAAATTGACACCGCCCGGCGGGGCGAACTCCGGCATCGGCGCAAAGCCGCCCTTGGCATAGTCGGTATAGGCCTTGAACATGGGCACGGTCAGGCCCGGCACCGTGCCGACGACGAACGGGGCATTGACGCTGCTGACGCGGAAGGCATCCGTGGCCAGGGCCCGCACGCCTTCGTCGGCCAGCTTGCGCGAGCGGATATAGGCGTTGTCCTCGGCCAGGCGCGGCGCCGCCTGCGGGTAGAAGCTGCCGACATGCACCGCGGTCCGGATGCCGGCATCGCGCGCCGTGCGGAAGAAGCGCGGCACGCCTTCGACGTTGGCGCGCTCCCAGTGCGCCGCTTCGTCGCCGCCGGGCGGGACGTGGCGCACATCGTTGCCGGCGGCGAACACCAGCGCGTCGAAGGCACCTAGCCGCGCCGCGGGCAGGTCATTGGCGATGTAATCGCAGCGCAGGAAGTCCAGCTCGCCCAGCGGCGTGCCGGCGGCGGGGCGGTTGCGTCCCGCGATGGTGACATCGTTGCCGCGGCGGCGCAGGTGCAGGGCCGCGTGGCCCCCGATCATGCCGGTGCCGCCGACGATCAGTATCTTCATCCTTGTCTCCTTGCTGGGTGGGGTGGCCGCGGAGTGCGGCCATCAGAGGTTCATACCGTTACCGGCGATGACTGGCATGTTGGTCCACGCCCCGTTGGGGTCGCGGTACCAGCCGGCGGCGGCCAGGGCGCCGCCGTTGACATGCAGGGCCGTGCCGGTGATCCAGGCAGCGCGTGGGCTGGCCAGGAACAGGATGCCGTCGGCAATGTCCTGAGGCGTGCCGAAGCGGCCCAGCGGGATCCAGCGCGGGATATGGTGCCGGTGTTCGGCCGCGACCATCTGCGACACGGGAACCTGCGGGGTTTCGGTAGTCTCGGGGGCGATCAGGTTGACGCGGATGCCCGCCGGCGCCAGTTCCAGCGCCAGGCTCTGCGTGAAACCGGTGATGGCAGCCTTGAAGGCGCCGTAGACGCTGCAGTACGGAATGCCGCGGAAGGCCTCGATCGACGAGACGCTGACGATGTTGCCCGCGCCGCTGCGCCGCAGCAGCGGCAGCATGGCGCGCGTGACGGTGAAGATGTGGCCGAGATTGGCTGCGTAGAGGCTGGCGATCTCGCCGTCGGTGTAGTCCTCGAACGGCTTGGCGATGCGAAGGAAATCGCCGACGTTGTTGACCAAGATGTCGAGCCGTCCGAACCGCTGTTCGATCTGCGCGCCGAGTTCGCGCACAGTGGCCGGGTCGGCAGCGTCACCCTGTAACACCAGCACCTCGGCGCCGGGCTTTGCCAGCAGTGCGCGGGCATGGTCGGCGCGTTGCGCATCGATCTCCATGACCGCCACGCATGCACCCTGTTCCAGAAAGGCCTGCGCGGTGGCGAGCCCGATCCCGGCGCCGCCGCCGGTGACCAGCACGCACTTGTCGGTGAAATTCATCTCGCTTGTTCTCCTTGGGTTGCACTGCGGGAATGCAGTCATTGGAAAGGCCCGGCGCGGGCCCGACATCGTCCGATTGCAGGTCAGGGAAAACACCGAGGGCCGCGCATCGGCGGACAGCGTCCCTATAATTGCGCTGCCCCAGGTGCCGCAGAGCGCCGGCAGGCATGCACAGTGGTGTGCAACCAGGAGACAGAGAATGTGGATGGCGACCGTTGAGGCGCGGGAAGTGGCGTCGCCCTTGCCTGTGCCAACAGGCCTGAGCGTCACGGAATTCAGCGCGCTGCTGGCCGCGGTCTATGAAGGACCGATGGAGCCCGTGCCGTGGGGCCACGCCCTCGAGATGCTGCGCCAGCAACTCGGTGCCAGCTATGTGAGCTTCATCCTGCGTTCGCCTGCCAGCGACCGCAGCGGCCTGGCCGTGCATGCTTCGGCGCACGGCACCTCGCTGGAGGCCGAGGCTTCCTACAACAGCTACTACTACGCGATCGATCCCTTCATCAATCTGCCCACCGAGCGGGCGGTGACGGTCGACGAGGCGCTGGGTGCCGGCAACTGGTGCCGCAGCGAGATCTTCCGCCAGTTCCTGCAGCCGCTCGGCATCCGCTACCTGCTCGGTGCGGACATCCGTACCGAGGATGGTGTCGAGTGCCGCCTGCGCATTTGCCGGCAGCACGACACGCAGGACTTCTCCGCAGCGGACAAGACCACCTGCGCCGCCATCCTGCCTCACCTGAAGCGCGCGATCCGGCTGCATTCCCGCCTCGATGTGGTGGAATCGGAGCGCTCGCTCTACGCGGGCGCGATCGACCGCATGCTGGTGGGCATGGTGATCCTCGACGCCGCCGGCGCGGTTCTGAAGAGGAATGCCGAGGCCGAGGAAATCCTTGCGCAGAACGACGGCATCCGCCTCAACGGGAATACCTTCGAGATTGCCTACGCCCACGAAAGCCGCAAGTTCCAGTACCTGCTGCGGCGCGCGCAACTGGGACACCACGGCAGCGAGCCGGCGCTGGCGGAGGCCATGTCGATCACGCGCCCGTCGGGGCGCGGCAAGCTCGGCGTGCTGATTCGCACCATTCCGCTCAGCGAATGGTCGGAAGAAAACCGCCATCGGCCCGCCTGCGCGGTCTTTATCCGCGATCCCGAGCGCAAGTCGCGCGCCTCGTACGAGGTGGTGCGCAAACTGTTCGACCTCACTCCCGCCGAAACCGCCCTGGCGCTGGTGCTTGCCGACGGCATGACGCTCGACGAAGCCGCCGAGGCCCTGGGCACCAGCAAGAACACGGTGCGCGCCCACCTGCGCGCGATCTTCTCCAAGACCGGCGTGACGCGGCAGGCGACGCTGGTGCGCATGCTGCTGAGCAGCGTGGTGACGCTCGGCTGAGCGCCAACGCGGCACAACATCCCTCTAGTCCGATCGGAGGATGAGCACCGCCATCGTCTCGCCTAGCATGCACAGGACCAGCGGGCGCGGCAAACAGATGGCACGTCAGGCGGATACGGCAATGCATGCGGTCCGCGCCCGTTCCTGTTCCGCGCACGCTTCAACCCGTCCGGCTACGGCCGGCACCTGTATCAGGGAGCGTGGAGCATGGAGAAAGTCATTTATATCGTCTGGCGCGATCCGCGGACCGAGCCGGCGGAATTCGCGCACCGGCTGCGCACGGCACTCGCGGACAAGCTGCTGGCACTGGGCGCACGCGGACTGCAGGTCAACGTGGCCGATGACGCCGTACTGCCTGCCGCGGGCCTGCGCCAGGCCAACACCCGCCCGCAGATGGAAGGGCTGGTCTCGGTCTGGATGGACAGCGCGGTCGACCGCCTGCGCCAGCCGTACGACCAGGCGCTCGAGGCAGCGGCCGGCCGCATGGCCGGCTACCTCGTGACCGAGTCCCAGCCGATCCGCAATACGCGCTTCCCGGCCGCGGCGGGCGAGCGCACGCCCGGCTTTGCGCAGCTGGCGTTCCTGACGCGGCCGCCCCGCCTCACGCCGCAGGCGTGGCTGGACATCTGGCACAACCACCACACTCAGGTGGCGGTCGAGACCCAGGACAACTTCCTCTATGTGCAGAATGTGGTGGTGCGACCGCTAACCTACGCTGCGCCACCTTGCGACGCCATCGTCGAGGAGTGCTTTCCCGACGCGGCCATGACCGACCCGCAGGCGTTCTTCGACGCGGTCGGCAACGAAGAGAAATTCCAGCGCAACCTCCAGGCCATGATGGCGAGCTGCCAGCGTTTCATCGACTTCGACAAGATCGACGTGGTCCCCACCAGCCAGTACATCGTCCGCCCCGTCGGCGCCTGAATCCGGACCTGGATCGGCTAGTCCCACTGGACGATGTGCCGGATAGCCGCGCGCGGAAGAATAGGTCTCATCAGCCAGCAGTGGCAACGAACCTGAGGAGACCCGCATGTTGGATATCCGTGCGCTTGGCTATATCGTGGTCGAGTCCACCGACCTGGGGCAATGGCGTCACTATGCGGAGCAGGTGCTCGGCATGACCTGCGCCGGCGCCCCCGGCGGTGCGCTCTACGTGAAGATGGATGAACGCGACTACCGCTACCTGGTGGTGCCGGGTGCGCGCGACCGCTACCTGGCATCCGGTTGGGAGCTGGCCGACGAGGCCGCCTATCGCCATGCGCTCGAGACGCTGCGCCAGGCCCAGGTCGAAGTCGTGCAGGCCAGCCCCGCGGAACTCGCGCAGCGCCGCGTGCAGGCGATGGCCTGGTTTGCCGATCCGTCCGGCAACCGCCACGAGGTCTCGTGGGGCATGCGTTCCGATTTCCTGCGCTTCGTCTCGCCGGTCGGCGTGCCGCGCTTCATCACCGACCCGATGGGCGCCGGCCATACCGTACTGCCGGCGCCGGTCTTCGACCAGACCTATGCGTTCCTGCGCGACGTGATGGGCTTCGGCCTGTCGGACATCTACCGCGTGCGCTTCACCAGCGATCCCAACGAGCCGGAAAAGCGCATCCACTTCCTGCATTGCGCCAATGCGCGCCACCACAGCCTGGCGATCTTCGAGATGCCGTCCGAAGCCGGCTGCATCCACGTGATGGCCGAGGTGCCCGACATGGCTGAGGTGGGCCGCGCGCTGGACCGCGTGCAGCAGCACGGCGTGAAGCTGTCGGCCACGCTGGGGCAGCACTGCAATGACCGCATGACTTCCTTCTACATGAAGACCCCCGGCGGCTTCGACCTCGAGTTCGGGCACGGCGGGCTGGAGGTGGACTGGAGCCGCCACGCCGCCTACGAGGCCACGCGGGTCAGCCTGTGGGGCCATGACTTCAGCATCGGATACCGCTAAGCGCGGCACAGACCTATGAACAAGACCATCGACAAGACCATGAGCGCGGCCGACGTGGTCGGCCAGCTCGCCGACGGCATGACCATCGGCATCGGCGGCTGGGGCCCGCGCCGCAAGCCCATGGCGCTGGTGCGCGAGATCCTGCGCTCGCCGCTGAAAGACCTGACCGTGGTGGCCTATGGCGGCCCCGAGGTGGGCATGCTGTGCGCGGCCGGCAAGGTGAGCCGGCTGGTGTTCGGCTTTGTCTCGCTCGACGTGATCCCGCTCGAGCCGTACTTCCGCCAGGCGCGCGAGCGCGGCCTGCTGGAGGTGACCGAGCTGGACGAAGGCATGCTGCAGCTGGGGCTGCGCGCGGCCGCCGCGCGCCTGCCGTTCCTGCCGACGCGCGCCGCGCTGGGCACCGACGTGCTCGACCGCAACCCGCACCTGAAGACCGTCCGGTCGCCGTACGACGATGGCGAGGTGCTGCTGGCGATGCCGGCGATTCCGCTGGATGCGGCGCTGCTGCACGTGAACCAAAGCGATGTGCTGGGCAACACCCGCATCGACGGCCCCGATCCGTTCTTCGATGAGTGGTTCGCGCGCGCCGCGCAGCGCTGCTATGTCAGCTGCGAAACGCTGCACCCGCGCCTCGAAGACACCGAGCTGGCGCGCGCCCGCAACAACCCGTTCGAGCGCGCGTTGGTGACCGGCGTGGTGCACGCGCCGGCGGGCGCCCATCCCACTTCGTGCGCGCCGGCCTATGGCTGGGACCTGCCGGCGCTGAAGTCGTACTGCGCCAGCGCCGACGCGGACGACGGCTTCCGCGCCTACCGCGACGAGGTGGTGGGCGACAGCGAGGCGCATTACCTGGCGTGCATCGGCGGCCCTGGCCACGTACACGACCTGCCGCTGCCCGTACTTTGATCCCAAGGAGCGACCGTGAGCGCCACTTATGAATTTACCCGCGCCGAGCTGATGATCGCCGTCGCCGCCCGCGCCTGGCGCGACGACGGCGAGGTGCTGGCCACTGGCATCGGCACCGGCCCGCGCATCGCAGCGGGCCTCGCGCGGCTCGCGCACAACCCCGGCCTGCTGCTGACCGACGGCGAGGCCTATCTGGTGGAAACGCCGGTGCCGCTGGGCCCGCGCGAACCGGATTACCAGGTGCGCGCAAGCGGCTGGATGGGTTATGCGCGCGTGTTCGACTGCCTGTGGGGCGGGCGCCGCCATGCGCTGGTGATGCCGACGCAGATCGACCGCTTCGGCCAGGCCAATATCTCCTGCCTGGGCGGCACGCATGCGCAGCCGAAAACCCAGCTGCTCGGCGCGCGCGGCTTCCCGGGCAACAGCATCCACCACGCCAATTCCTTCTTCGTGCCGGGGCATAGCCCGCGCGCCTTTGTGGCCGGCGAAGTCGACATGGTCTGCAGCGTCGGCTACAACCCGGCGCGCCAGATCGAAGGCATGCGCAGCTTCGTCGACCTGCGCGTGATCGTCACCGACCTGTGCGTGATGGATTTCGGCGGAGCTGACCATGCCATCCGCGTGCGCTCGCTGCACCCGGGCGTCAGCCTGGAGCAGGTGCAGGCCGCCACCGGCTTTGCGCTGGCCAACCCGCCCGGCGAAGCGCTGCCGGAGACGGCGGCACCGACGCCGGAAGAACTGCGGCTGATCGCGCAGCTCGACCCGCACAACCTGCGCGCCGCGATCGTGCGCGGCAATCCTTCCGGACGCGCCTGAGAGACTGCCATGACATCGACCGCCATCGAACCCATCAGCCTCGGCCCGAACGCCGAGGTGCTCTACCAGGTCGCCGACGGCATCGCCACGGTGACGATGAACCGGCCGCAGTTCCACAACGCGCAGAACTCGAAGATGACGTATGCGCTGGACGAGGCCTACCGGCGCGCCGCCGCCGACGACGCGGTCAAGGTGATCGTGCTGCGCGGCGCGGGCAAGCATTTCTCGGCCGGGCACGACATCGGCACGCCGGGGCGCGACATCAACGAGTCGTTCGAGCGCGCCTCGCTCTGGTATGACCACGTCAACAAGCCCGGCGGCGAGTTCCTCTATGCGCGCGAGCAGGAGGTCTACCTGGGCATGTGCCGGCGCTGGCGCGAGCTGCCCAAGCCCACCATCGCCATGGTGCACGGCGCCTGCATCGCCGGCGGGCTGATGCTGGCCTGGGTGTGCGACCTGATCGTGGCGTCCGACGATGCCTTCTTTGCCGATCCGGTGGTGCGCATGGGCATCCCGGGCGTGGAGTACTTCGCGCATGCGTACGAGCTGCACCCGCGCATCGCCAAGGAATTCCTGTTTCTTGGCGAGCGCATGGGCGCGGAGCGCGCCGAGCGCATGGGCATGGTCAACCGCGTGGTGCCGCGCGACGCGCTCGAGGACACGGTCTACGGCATGGCCGTCAAGGTCGCGCAGATGCCGCGCCTGGGCCTGACGCTGACCAAGCAGGCGGTCAACCACGTCGAAGACCTGCAGGGCAAGCGCAGCGCGATGGATGCGGTCTTTGCCTGGCACCACTTTGCCCACGCCCACAACGAACTGGTCAGCGGCGACAAGCTGGGCGGCTACGACGCGCGCGCGATGGCGGCGTCGCAGCGCACCGGCGGGGAGGAGAAGGCATGAACCCCGGCATGAACGTCGCCAGCCTGCACACCGTGCTGTGCGACCTGCTCGGCTGCCGCTATCCGATCGTGCAGACGGCAATGGGATGGGTGGCCGACGCGAAGCTCGTCGCCGCCAGCGGCAACGCGGGTGCCTTCGGCTTCCTGGCCGGCGCCACGATCCCGCCGGGCGAGGTCGAGCGCGAAATCCTGCGCGTCAAGGCGCTCAGCGACCGGCCCTTCGGCATCAACTTCCATATGTTCCAGCCCAACGCGCACGAGGTCATCGAGATGGCGATCCGCCACCGGCTGCGCGCGGTCAGCTACGGGCGCGGCCCGGACGCGAAGATGGTCGGCCGGCTCAAGGCGGCAGGCATCGTCTGCATGCCTACGGTGGGCGCCGCCAGGCACGCGGCCAAGGCCGTGGAGATGGGGGCCGACGTGGTCACGGTGCAGGGCGGCGAGGGCGGCGGCCATACCGGCGGCACGCCGACCACGCTGCTGCTGCCGCAAGTGCTGGACAGCGTCAGCGTGCCGGTGGTGGCGGCGGGCGGCTTCTTCGACGGCCGCGGGCTGGCCGCGGCGCTGGCCTATGGCGCCGCCGGCGTGGCCATGGGCACGCGCTTCCTGATGTCGGCCGAGTCACCGGTGCCGGCGCAGACGCTGGAGCGCTACGTCAAGGTACGCGACCCGGGCCAGATCCGCGTCTCGCTGGCGATCGACGGGCTGCCGCAGCGGATGATCGACAACGACCTGCTGGTCGGGCTGGAAAAGGCCGGCCCGCTGCGCCGTACCTGGCTGGCGCTGGCCGCCGCGCGCAAATGGCAGGCCCGCACCGGCATGCGCAGCACGCAGCTGCTGGCGACCGCCTGGCGCGCGATGCGGGAGCAGGACTACAGCGCCGCGCAAACGCTGATGGCCGCCAACGCGCCGGTGCTGATCCAGCGCGCGATGGTGGAGGGGTGCCCGGATGAGGGCGTGCTGCCCAGCGGGCAGGCGGCCGCGGCGATCGGCGCGATCGAGTCGTGCGAGCAGATCGTGGCGGGGATGGTCGGGCAGGCACAGGCGCGGCTTGCGACGCTGGCACATCAATAACCACCGTCATTCCCGCGCTGGCGGGGAATCCAGCGTCTTTTGAAGTCACTGGGTTCCCGCCTGCGCGGGAACGACAACCGTAGGTACATAGAGACAAAGGCCATGAGTGCAGACCATGTAGAAAGCGCGGCTCCCTTCCGCATCGACACCGCCGACGGCATCGCCGAACTGGTGATCGACCACCCGCCCGTCAACGCGCTCGACAACGCCGGCTGGCACGCGCTGGCCGCGGCCATCGACCGCCTCGGCACCGATCCCGCCGTGCGCGTGATCGTGCTGCGCGGCGAAGGCCGCGGCTTCTGCGCCGGCGTCGACATCAAGGAACTGGCCGCGCACCCGGAGCGCATCGTCGGCGTCAATGCCGGCAACTACGCCACCTTCCGCGCCGTGCACCGCAATCCCAAGCCGGTCATCGTCACGGTGCACGGCTTCGTGCTGGGCGGCGGCATCGGCATCTGCGGCGCGGCCGACATCATCGTCGCCTCGGAATGCGCGCGCTTTGGCGTGCCCGAGATCGACCGCGGCGCCATGGGCGGCGGCGCGCACCTGCAGCGCATGTTCGGCGTGCAGAAGGTCCGGGCCATGTATTTCACGGGCGAGATGATCGACGCCGCCGAAGCCTATCGCCTGGGCGCGGTCGAGCGCGTGGTGCCGCGCGCTGAACTGCGCGACGCCGCCATGGCGCTGGCGCGCCAGATCGCGGCCAAGAGCCCGGCCATGCTGCAGCTGGCCAAGGAAGCGCTCAACGGCGTGGAAGACGGCAACCTGGAAGACAAGTACCGCTGGGAGCAGGGCTTCACGCTGCAGGCGTACATGAGCGCCGATTCCGGCGAGGCGCGCGCCGCCTTTGTCGAAGGCCGCGAGGCTTCTTTCGCAGCGGGAGCGGGCGATGCAGCTTGAATACACCGACGCCCAGCACGCCTTCCGCGCCGAGGTGCGCGACTGGATGGCCGCGCACGTGCCGCGCACGCCGCTGGGAAGCTTCGACACCGAAGCCGGCTTTGCCCAGCACCGCGCCTGGGAAGCCACGCTCAACCAGGGCCGCTGGAGCATGGTCACGTGGCCGGCCGCACTGGGCGGGCGCGGCTGCGACCTGATCGAGTGGCTGATCTTCGAGGAAGAGTACTGGCGTGCCGGCGCGCCGATGCGCGTCAACCAGAATGGCATCTTCCTGCTGGGCCCCACGCTGATGGAATTCGGCACCGAGGCGCAGAAGGCGCGCTTCCTGCCGCGCATGGCCGCCGGCGATCATATCTGGGCGCAGGGCTGGTCCGAGCCCAACGCCGGCTCCGACATGGCCGCGATCCGCTGCAGCGCGATCCGCGACGGCGATGACTATGTGATCAACGGCCAGAAGATCTGGTCGACGCGCGCGGTGTGGGCGGACTGGCTGTTCGGCCTGTTCCGCACCGATCCGGCGTCGACGCGCCATCACGGGCTGACCTTCGTGCTGGTGCCGCTCGATACGCCGGGCATCACCGTGCGGCCGATCCGCCAGCTCAACGGCCAGACCGGCTTTGCCGAGATCTTCTTCGACGACGTGCGCGTGCCGGTGGAGAACCGGCTGGCGGCCGAGGGCGCCGGCTGGCAGGTGGCGATGGCCACCGCCGGCTTCGAGCGCGGCCTGATGCTGCGTTCGCCCGCCCGGTTCCAGGAAACCGCGCGCGCGCTGGTGCGGCTGTATCAGGCCAACCGCGAGGCCGCGGACCGCGATCCGTCGCTGCGCGAAGCGGTGCTGCGCGCATGGATGGATGCCGAGGCCTACACGCTGTCGACCTACGCCACCGCGAGCCGGCTGGTAAAGGGCGGCCACATCGGCGCGGAGTCCAGCACCAACAAGGTGTTCTGGTCCGAGCTGGACATCCATATGCACGACACCGCGCTGGCCATCCTTGGGCAGGCCGCCGAGGTTGCGCCCGCGGACCAGCCGCCGGGTTCCCTCGGCCACTGGCTGGATGGCTTCCTGTTCGCGCAGGCCGGGCCGATCTATGCCGGCACCAACGAGATCCAGCGCAACATCGTCGCCGAGCGCCTGCTCGGCATGCCGCGCGCATGACGGCACCCGGGGAATAGACATGGATTTCGCATTGACCGAAGAGCAGGAACAGTTTGCCGAGGCGATCCGGCGCTTCCTGATGACCGAGATGACGCCGGAACTGACGCGCGAGCTGTGGGCGACCGAGACCGGCCGCTCCGACGCGCTGTGGCGGCAACTGGCCGACCAGGGCATGACCGCCGTGATGGTGCCGGCGGAGCAGGGCGGGCTGGGGCTGGGCGAGCTTGAATGGGCCCCGCTGGCGCAGGCATGCGGCTATTTCGCGTTGCCCGAGCCGCTGCTCGACACCGCGCTGGTGGCCGCCGGGCTGCTGCGCGATGTCCTTGCCGCCGCGCCCGACGCGGCAACCCGCGAGCGCTGCGCCACGCTGCTCGAACGCATCGCCGCCGGCGATGCCCGCGTGGCGGTGGCGCATCCGCAGCAGCGGCTCGTTGCCGACGCCCATGTCGCCGACGCCATCCTGTGCGCGCATCAAGGCGCCGTGCACCTGCTGCGGCCGGAGCAGGCCACGCTGACCGCGCGCACCGGCCTGGATCCGTCGCGCCGGCTGTTCGAGCTGGCGTGGACGCCCGCGGCGCACACCGAGTTGATCGCTGCCGGCACTGGCTTGTGGGACATGGCGATGAACCGCAGCGCGCTCGGCGTGGCCGCGCAGCAGCTGGGCCTGACGCAACGCATGCTGGACCTGGCGATCGACTACAGCGCGCAGCGCAAGCAGTTCGGCAAGGCCATCGGCGCCTACCAGGCGGTCAAGCACCTGCTGGCCGACGTGGCGATCCAGCTGGAGTTTGCCAAGCCGGTGCTGCTGCGTGCCGCCGCCGCGCTGGCGCATGGCCTGCCGCATGCGGGGCTGCACGTCTCGCATGCCCGCGTCGCCGCCGCGCGCTGCGCGTGGAGCGCGGCGCGGCAGGCGATCCAGGTGCATGGCGCGATGGGCTACACCTGGGAGCTGGACCTGCAGATCTTCACCAAGCGCGCCTGGGCCCTGGCCGGAAGCTGGGGCGACCGCGCCTTCCACAAGGCGCGCCTGGGCGCGCACATCCTGGACGGCGAGCACGCGATCGGCGCCGGCGCCACCTTTGCCTGAAGGACCCGATCCCAAGGAGACCAATGACCATGAAACACGCCTATATCGTTGATGCCCTGCGCACACCCACCGGGCGCCGCAAGGGCGGACTGTCGCACGTCCACGGGGCCGACCTGGGCGGCTTCGTGCTGGCCGAGCTGGTGCGCCGCAACGGCATCCCGGCCGAGGACTATGACGACGTGGTGTTTGGCTGCGTCGACACCATCGGCCCGCTGGCCGGCAATATCGCGCGCAGCGCCTGGCTGGCGGCCGGGCTGCCGCTAACGGTGCCGGGCGTGACGGTGGACCGCCAGTGCGGCTCGTCGCAGCAGGCCGTGCATTTCGCCGCGCAGGCGGTGATGAGTGGCACGCAGGACGTGGTGATTGCCGGCGGCGTGCAGACCATGACGCAGATCCCAATCTCGTCGGCGATGCTGGCCGGGCAGGCGCTGGGCTTTGCCGACCCGTTCTCGGGCAGCAAGGGCTGGCAGGCGCGCTTCGGCGCTGCGCCGGTGTCGCAGTTCCACGCCGCGCAGCGCATTGCCGAGCACTGGAAGCTGTCGCGCGAGGCCATGGAGGCCTATGCGCTGGAGAGCCACCAGCGTGCGGCGGCCGCAAGAGAGGACGGGCGCTTCGCGCGCGAGATCGTCGCTTGCGAAGGCGTGCAGCATGACGAGACCCCGCGCCCGGATACCACATTGGCCAAGATGGCTTCGCTGGAGCCACTGATGCCGGGCAGCTCGCTGACCGCGGCCGTGTCCAGCCAGACCGCCGATGCCGCCGCCGCGCTGCTGATCGTTTCGGAGGACGCGCTCAAGCGCTACGGCCTGACGCCGCGCGCGCGCATCGCCCATATGAGCGTGCTGGGCGACGACCCGCTGTGGATGCTGACCGCCCCGATTCCGGCGACGAAGCGCGCGCTGGAGCGCAGCGGCCTGCGCCTGGCCGATATCGACGTGGTCGAGATCAACGAAGCGTTTGCTTCGGTGGCGATGGCGTGGCTGGCCGAGACCGGCTACGCGCCGGAGCGCACCAACCCCAACGGCGGCGCCATCGCACTGGGCCACCCGCTGGGTGCCACCGGCGCGCGCCTGATGACCACGCTGCTGCACGAACTGGAACGCACCGGCGGCCGCTATGGCCTGCAGACCATGTGCGAGGGCGGCGGGCTGGCCAACGTCACGATTATTGAACGGTTGTAAGTTTGTCGTCCCCGCGCAGGCGGGGACCCAGCGACTTTTAGCGGCTATCAGATGGCCTGAAAGACGCTGGTTTCCCGCCTGCGCGGGAATGACGGTCGCCATTTTTGCGTAATCGCAAGGAGTAGGGATATGGGTATCTGCGACGGACGCACCGTCATCATCACCGGTGCCGGCGGCGGGCTGGGCCGCGCCTATGCGCTGGCCTTCGGCGCCGAGGGTGCCAACGTGGTCGTCAACGACATCCGGCGCGACGCGGCCGAGGCGGTCTGCGCCGAGATCCGCGCCGCCGGCGGCAGTGCGCTCGCCAGCGATGACGACATCACGCAGCTGGCCACCGCGCAGCGCATCGTCGATGCCGCGGTCGCGGCCTATGGCGAGGTCCACGTGCTGGTCAACAACGCCGGCATCTGCCGCGACCGCATGTTCGTCAGCCTGACCGAGGCGGACTGGGACGAGGTCATGCGCGTGCACCTGCGCGGCCACTTCTGCCTGGCCAACCTGCTGGCGCGGCGCTGGCGCGATGCCGCCAAGGCCGGCCGCGCGGTCGACGCACGCATCATCAACACCAGTTCCGGCGCGGGCCTGCAAGGCTCGGTCGGGCAGTCGAACTACGCCGCCGCCAAGGCTGGCATCGCCGCGCTGACGCTGGTGCAGGCCGCGGAGCTGGGGCGCTACGGCATCACCGCCAATGCGCTGGCGCCGGCTGCTCGCACCGGCATGACCGAAGACGTGTTCGCCGACATGATGAAGGCGCCGGAAGGCGGCTTCGACTACTACGATCCGGCCAACGTCGCGCCGCTGGTGGTGTGGCTGGGCAGCGCGGCGTCCGCGCAGGTCAATGGCCGCATGTTCGAGGCGGCCGGCGGCATGGTGTCGGTGGCAGACGGCTGGCGCACCGGCCCGAAGGCCGACAAGGGCGCGCGCTGGCAACCGGCGGAAGTGGGTGCGGCCGTGGCGGGGCTGCTGGCACAGGCGCAGCCGCCCCAGGCGGTGTACGGCAGCTGAGCGCGACGGCCATGGATTTCTCCAGTTCCGTCGAGTTCGGGGTCGAACACCAGATGGTCCGCGACAGCGCGCGCGACTACCTCGCCGCGCACAGCGATTCGGCGGCGGTGCGGCGCGTGACCGAGGCCGGGCCGGCTCACGACGACGCCCTGTGGCGCGCGCTCGCGGGCGAGCTTGGCTGGTGCGGCATCGCGCTGCCTGAAACCGTGGGCGGCGCCGGCCTGGGCGCGCCCGGCCTGGTGCTGCTGCAGGAGCAGCTGGGCCAGCGCCTGGCCTGCGTGCCGTTCTGGTCGACCGCGTGCGTGGCGGCGCCGTGGCTGCAGGGCAGCGTCGGCCACAGTGGGCCGTGGCTGGAGCGGCTGGCCACGGGCGAGTGCCGCGCCGCGGCGGTGCTGCCGGACGATGGCGGCTGGCACTACGACGGTGTTCCGATCACCGCGCAGGCCGGCGCGGACGGCTTCGTGCTGCGCGGCAGCGCCGCCCAGGTGGCCGATGCCGCCGGGGCCGACTGGCTGCTGGTGCCGGCGCGGCTCGACGATGGCGAGCCCGCATTGTTCGTGCTGGAGCCCGCCGCGCAGGCGCAGGATGCGCGCTTCGCTATCTCGCCGCTGGACACGCTCGACCGCACGCGGCCGCTGGCGTCGCTGCGGTTTGACGGCCTGGCCGTTGCCGCAAGCGCCTGCCTGGCGCGCTGCGACGCCGCCGTCCAGGGCCTGGCCCAGGCGTGGTGGCACGGCAAGCTGATGCTGGCCGCCGAGCAGCTGGGCGCCGCGCAGCAATGCCTGGACCTGACCGTCGCCTATGCAGCGGAGCGCATCCAGTTCGGCCGCGCCATCGGCTCGTTCCAGGCGGTCAAGCACCGCTGCGCGCAGATGATGGTGCTGGTCGAGGCCGCGCGCTCGGCGGTGTATGGCGCGGCGCAGGCGTGGCAGACGGCGGATGTCGCCGACGCGCGGCTCGAGATCTGCGCCGCCGCTGTCGCCGCCGACGACGCGTTGCGCTTCTGTGCGCAGGAAGCCATCCAGCTGCATGGCGGGGTTGGTTTTACCTGGGAGTACGACCCCCAGCTCTATTTCAAGCGCGCGCAGGCCGCCAGCCAGTGGCTGGGCGGTGCCGGCGCCGCGCTTGCCTACATTGCCGCCAACGGCCCGCAGGCATGGAGGACAGCATGAAAACGCATGAAGAGTCGGCATTCCGCGCCGAGGTGGCGCGGTGGCTGGCCGAAAACCTGGCCGGCGAGTTCGAATGCCTGAAACACCGCGGCGGCCCCGGCGACGAAGAAGCCTATCCCGAGCTGCGCAAGGCATGGGAACGGCGCCTGGCCGAGGGCGGCTGGACCGGCCTGGGCTGGCCCCGCGCGCATGGCGGGCGCGAGCTGCCGGTGATGCAGCAGGTGATCTTCCACGAGGAATACGCACGCGCCGGCGGCCCGGGCCGCATGGGGCATATCGGCGAGGGGCTGATCGGCCCGACGCTGATCGCCTTCGGCAACGAGGACCAGAAGGCGCGGCTGCTGCCCGGCATCCGCAACGGCACCACGTTCTGGTGCCAGGGCTATTCGGAGCCCGGCGCGGGCTCGGACCTGGCCAATGTGCGCACGCGCGCGGTGCGCGATGCCGCCAGCGGCGACTGGCTGGTCAGCGGGCAGAAGGTCTGGACCTCGCTCGCGCATGAATCCGACTGGATCTTCGTGCTGGCGCGCTGCGAGCCCGGCTCGCGCGGCAGCAAGGGCCTGATATTCCTGATGCTGCCGCTGGACCAGCCCGGCATCGAGATCCGCCCGATCCGTCAGATGGGCGGGGGTGCGGAGTTCAATGAGGTCTTTTTCGACGGCGCGCGCGCCGCGGCCGCCGACGCGCTGGGCGAGCCCGGCGACGGCTGGCGCATCGCCATGGCGCTGCTCGGCTTCGAGCGCGGCATTTCCACGCTGGGCCAGCAGATGCAGTTCACGCATGAACTGGAATGGGTGGCGCAGGCCGCGCGCGACAACGGCAGCAGCCGCGACGCGCTGGTGCGCCAGCGCATCGCGCGCGCCTGGGCCGGGCTGCGCGTGATGCGCGCCAATGCGCTGCGCATGCTGGCCGGCGCCGCGCAGGCGGGCCAGGACGGCGAGGATGTCGACGTGGCCTTGCAGCGCGAGGCGCTGATCTATAAGTACTACTGGTCCAACTGGCACCGCGACCTGGGCCAGCTTGCGCTCGACGTGCTGGGACCGCTGGCCAACGTGCTCGACACCAACGACGCACGCCGCACCCGCCTGCAGCAGATGGCGCTGTTCTCGCGCGCCGACACCATCTACGCCGGCACCAACGAAATCCAGCTCAACATCATTGCCGAACGCGGCCTTGGCATGCCGCGCGAGGCCCGAGGACAGCCATGACCCTTCACGCAGAAACCCCCACCGCCCCGGCCTATGTGCCGGGTCACCAACTGCTCGCTGGCAGGAGCGTGCTGATCACCGCTGCCGCGGGCGCCGGCATCGGCTTCGCCGCCGCGCGCCGCTGCGCGGAAGAGGGCTGCCGCGCGCTGATGATCTCCGACATCCATCCCAAGCGGCTGGACGAGGCGGTCGAGCGCCTGCGCGCCGAAACCGGGCTGCAGGCCATCCATGGCCAGCTGTGCGATGTGTCCGACGAAACGCAGGTGCGCGCACTGGTGGCCGCGGCGGAAGAGGCACTCGGCGGCACCGACGTGCTGATCAACAACGCCGGCCTGGGCGGCTCGCGCCGCCTAGTTGATATGGACGATGCCGAGTGGTCGCGCGTGATCGATATTTCCCTCACCGGCACCTTCCGCATGACGCGCGCGATGCTGCCGCACATGCAGGCCCGCCGCCGCGGCGCCATCGTCAACAACGCCTCGGTGCTGGGCTGGCGGGCGCAGAAGGAGCAGTCGCACTACGCCGCGGCCAAGGCCGGGGTGATGGCGCTGACGCGCTGCAGCGCGATGGAGGCCGCCGAGTTTGGCGTGCGCATCAACGCGGTGGCGCCGAGCATCGCGCTGCACGACTTCCTGAAGAAGTCGGCGCCGGCGGACCTGCTGCGGCAGCTGAGCGAGCGCGAGGCCTTCGGGCGCGCGGCGGAGGTGTGGGAGGTGGCCAATGTGATGGTGTTTTTGGCTAGTGACTATGCGTCGTACATGACGGGGGAAGTGTTGCCGGTGAGTAGTCAGCGGGCTTGAGGGGCGTCAGACCGAGCCTGTGCTTGCCACCGCCGCTGGCAAAAGCTCCCCTCTCCCGCAAGCGGGAGAGGGGAGCAAACAAGCGGGATGCAGGACTCACCGGTGAAGCTTGCACCGATGAGGAATCGAAGGAAACAGCAATGCCAACAATCTTCCGCTGCGCCGAAGACATCCACGCCGCCGTCGGCCACCACCTCGGCGCCAGCGCCTGGACCCGCATCACCCAGCAACAGGTCGACCAGTTCGCCCATGCCACCGGCGACCACCAGTGGCTGCACGTCGACCCGGAGCGCGCCGCGCAAGGCCCCTACGGCGCCTGCATCGCGCACGGCTACCTGACGCTGGCGCTGGTCAACCAGTTCCTGCCCGAGCTGGTCACCGTCGAGGGCATGAAGTGGGGCGTCAATTACGGCTGCGACAAGGTGCGTTTTCCGGCGCCGGTGCGCGTGGGCGCACGCGTGCGCGGCGTGGGCGAGCTGGTGCGCGCCGAGACCCTGGATGGCGGCGTGCAATCGGTGGTGCGCATGACCGTGGAAATCGAAGGCGAGCCCAAGCCCGCCTGCGTGGCTGAAACCATCAGCCGCTATTACTTCTGAACAGGAACCGAGCATGAAAGACGCAGTCATCGTCGCCGTCGCGCGCACCCCGATCGGCAAGGCCTTCCGCGGCGCCTTCAACGATACCGAAGCCCCGGTGCTGGGCGGCCACGTGGTGCGCGCGGTGGTGGAGCGCGCCGGCGTGGACCCGGCCGAGGTCGACGATGTGCTGATCGGCGCGGCCGCGCAGCAGGGCACCCAGGGCTACAACCTGGGCCGCCTGAGCGCGGTGGCGGCGGGCCTGCCCGACAGCGTGCCGGGCATGACCATGGACCGCATGTGCGGCTCGGGCCTGATGACGATCGCGGCCGGTGCGCGCGCGATTCAGTGCGGCGAGGCCGACATCATCGTCGCCGGCGGCGCGGAGTCGATCTCGCTGACGCAGAACAAGCACAAGAACAGCTATCGGGCCCAGTCCGAAGCGGTGCTGGCGCGCCAGCCGGCGGCCTACATGGCGATGATCGAGACCGCCGAGGTGGTGGCGCGTCGCTACGGCATCAGCCGCGCCGAGCAGGACGCCTACGCCTGGCGCAGCCAGCAGCGCACCGCCGAGGCGCAACGGCGCGGCGCCTTCGATGACGAGATCGTGCCGCTGGAAACGCGCCGCGCGCTGTTCGACAAGACGGGCGCGCTGACCGGTCACGAGACCGTGCGGCTGGCGCAGGACGAATGCAACCGGCCCGACACCACGGCCGCCAGCCTGGAGGCGCTCAAGCCGGTCTGGAGCGGCGGCCAGGCCGTGGCCGCCGGCGAACATATCACCGCCGGCAATGCCTCGCAGCTGTCGGACGGCGCCGCCGCGGTGCTGCTGATGAGCGCCGACGAGGCGCGCCGCCGCGCCCTGCGCCCGCTGGGGCGCTACCGCGGCATGGCGGTGACGGGCTGCGCGCCGGACGAGATGGGCATCGGCCCCGTGTTCGCCGTGCCCAGGCTGCTGGCGCGCCACGGCATGACGGTGGCCGACGTGGGCCTGTGGGAGCTGAACGAAGCCTTTGCCTGCCAGGTGCTGTACTGCCAGCAGAAGCTTGGCATTCCCGATGCGCGGCTGAACGTCAACGGCGGCGCCATTTCGATCGGCCATCCGTTCGGCATGTCGGGCGCGCGCATGACCGCGCACGCGCTGATCGAAGGCCGGCGCCGCGGCGTGCAGCAGGCGGTGGTGACGATGTGCATTGGCGGCGGCATGGGGGCGGCGGCGCTGTTCGACGTCTTGCCGTAGGTAGCCATGCCGCTGGTTTTCTCCCCTCTCCCATTTATGGGAGAGGGGCGGGGGAGAGGGCAGGGAGTCTCCATGAAGTGAGGCGTTGCGATGCTTGCCATGCGCCTGCCCTCTCCCCCAGCCCCTCTCCCGCAAGCGGGAGAGGGGAGCCAAGCACCAGAACCACTCCAAAAAAAACGGAGGAGACATCATGAAACGACTGCTCGGCATCGCCATGTCGCTGGCCGTGCTGGCCACCGCGGTATGGGCCTTCGCGCCGCGTCCGCTGCCGCCGTTCCCTGCCACCGCGCTGCGCCCGGACGGCCTGCAGGTCAACGGCATCGCCCGCGCCGGCGAGCGCCTGGTCGCCGTCGGCGAGCGCGGCAAGATCCTGTTCAGCGACGACCTGGGGCGCAGCTGGCGCCCGGCAACGGTGGACAAGCCGCAAGGCGCCACGCTGACGCAGGTCGCCTTTGCCGACAGCCGCCGCGGCATCGCGGTCGGCCACAGCGGCCAGATCCTGCGCACCGAAGACGGCGGCGCGCACTGGCAGCAGGTCGCGTTCGATCCGGAATCGTCGGATCCGCTGCTGGGCGCGCTGGCGCAGGCCAGCGGGCCGTGGTTCGCGGTGGGCAGCTTCGGCCGTTTCCTGGTTTCCCGCGACCAGGGCCGGCACTGGGAAGAGGCCGGCGGCAAGGCCATGCAGGACCGCCACCTCAACGCCATCGCCGGCGACGGGCAGGGGCGGCTGATGCTGGTCGGCGAGGCCGGGCTGGTGCTGCGCTCGACCGACGGCGGCAGTCAGTGGGAGCCGGTCAAGACCCCTTACGAAGGCTCGCTCTACGGCGTGCTGCCGCTGCGCGACGGCGCCTGGCTGGCCTACGGCATGCGCGGCAACGCCCTGCGCAGCGAAGACTTCGGCACCACCTGGCGCGCGGCGGAGACCGGGCTCAGGACCTCGTTCTTCGGCGGCACCGAGCTTGCCGATGGCCGCATCGTGCTGGCCGGGCAGGGCGGCGTGCTGGTGATGTCCGCCGACGGCGGGCGCCGCTTCACGGTGCTGCCGGCGGGCAGCCCGCAGACCCTGGCGGCGCTGGCCGCCACCGGCAAGGACACGCTGGCGCTCGGCGGCAACGGTGGCCTGGCCGGCGCCACGCTCGCCGCCAATCCCTGAACCCGAACGACCGGACGCGAGAACCATCATGACCCGCCCCCAATCCACCGGCCGCCTGGGCCGTTTCGTCGATGCCTGCGCCGGCGTGCTGATGCGCCGGCGCCGCCTGCTGCTGTTGCTGTGCCTGGCCGTGACCATGGCGCTGGGCTTCTCCGCCACGCGCCTGCGGCTCGATCCAGGCTTCAACAAGATGATCCCGCTGCAGCACCCGTACATGCAGGTGTTCACCAGGTACGCCAGCACCTTCTCCGGTGCCAATACCGTGCTGGTAAGCCTGCGCTGGAAGGGCGACGGCGACATCTACAACGCCGCCTTCATGGACAAGCTGCGCCACGCCACCGATGAAGTCTTCTTCATCCCCGGCGTGGACCGCTCGCGCGTGTTCTCGCTGTTCACGCCCAACGTGCGCTACACCGAGGTCACCGAAGCCGGCTTTCGCGGCGACGTGGTGGTGCCGGGCCGCTTTTCCGGCGCGCCGGACGAGCTCGACAAGGTGCGCCGCAACGTGGCCCGCTCCGGCCAGATCGGCCGGCTGGTCAGCAATGACCTGAAGTCCGCGCTGATCCGCGCGGAACTGCGCGAGACCGACCCGGCCACCGGCAAGACCATCGACTACGGCTCGGTGGCGCGCCAGCTCGAGAAAATCCGTGCGCAGTTCGGCGGCACCGATGTCGAAGTCAATATCGTCGGCTTCGCCAAGCTGGTGGGCGATGTCGAGGCCGGCATCGCCGGCGTGATGGGCTTCTTCGCGCTGGCCTTCGCCGTCACGGCGCTGCTGCTGTGGCTGTACACGCGTTCGCTGCGCATCACCGCGCTGGCGCTGGTGGTGGCGCTGCTGCCGGTGGGCTGGCTGCTGGGGCTGCTGCCGCTGCTGGGCTACGGCATCGACCCGATGTCGATCCTGGTGCCGTTCCTGATCTTCTCGATCGGGGTCTCGCACGCGGTGCAGATGACCAATGCGTGGAAGCAGGAGGTGGCCCAGGGACATGGTCCGCTCGACAGCGCCAGTGCGGCCTTCCGCAAGCTCTTCATCCCGGGCACCGTGGCGCTGCTGACCAATGCGCTGGGCTTCATGGTGATCATGCGCATCGAGATCGATATCGTGCGCGAGCTTGGCATCACCGCCTGCCTGGGCGTGCTGCTGATGATCGTGACCAACAAGGTGTTCCTGCCGATCCTGCTGTCGTACACGCGGCTGGAGCCGTCGGCGCTGGCGCGGGCCACGCGCGCAGCGCACGCAAAGGGACTGGGCAGCCTGTGGCACAAGTTCGGCGCGCTGGCGCGGCCGGCGCCAGCATTGGGCGTGTTCGTCGCGGCGCTGGCGCTGCTGGCCTACGGCGCGATCGAGTCGCGCGACCTGAAGATCGGCGATGTCGGCACCGGCGCGCCCGAGCTGCGCGCGGATTCGCGCTACAACCGCGACAGCGCCAGCATCGTCAGCCAGTACAACATCGGCTCGGATGCGCTCACCGTGGTGGTCGAGCCCACCGGCTTCGACGACGGTTGCCTGCACTACCCGGTGATGAGCGCGGTGGAGCGCTTCGAGATGCATATGCGCGGCGTGTCCGGGGTGCAGTCGGTCGTCAGCGTATCGTCGCTGGCCAAGGTGGTGATCGGCGCCTACAACGAGGGCAATCCGCGCTGGGAGGCGCTGCCGCGCAACAGCGCCGGCCTGAGCCAGGGCGCCAAGGCCTTCGACCCGGACAACGGCATGAATACGCCGAACTGCCAGGCGATCCAGGTGCTGATCTACACCGCCAACCACGAAGGCGCGACCATCGCCCATATCATCCGCGAGATCCGCCGCTTCGAGGCCAGCGACAAGACCCCGAACGTGGCCTTCCGCCTGGCGGGCGGCAATATCGGCGTGATGGCGGCGACCAACGAGGCGGTGGAAGAGGCCGAGGTGGCGATGCTGCTGGCGATCTTCGGCGCGATCACGCTGCTGTGCCTGCTGACCTTCCGCTCGTGGCGCGCGGTGCTGTGCATCATCGTGCCGCTGACGCTGGTGTCGGTGCTGTGCAATGCGCTGATGGCGCGGCTGGGCATCGGGCTGAAGGTGTCGACGCTGCCGGTGATCACGCTGGGCGTGGGTGTCGGCGTGGACTACGGCATCTACCTGTACGAGCGCATCCAGCACCAGATCCGCGAGGAAGGGCAGGCGCTGCCACAGGCCTTTGCCGAGGCCATGCGCCAGCGCGGCTCGGCGGCGCTGTTCACGGCGCTGACGATGTGCATCGGCGTGGGCACGTGGGCCTTCGCCGCGCTCAAGTTCCAGGCCGACATGGGCATCCTGCTGGCGTTCATGTTCCTGGTAAACCTGTTCGGCGCGGTGTCGCTGCTGCCGGCGCTGGCGGCCTGGCTGGGCGTGGAGCAGGAAGAGCGCGCCCGCGCCCGCGGCGCGGCCGCCAGGCCGGCCGCGGCTGCCGGTGGCGCCGAGTCGGGGCCGGTGACGCATGGTCTGAAGTCCGACGCGGCCTGAGCATCGCAACGGAGAGACTGCATGCCCGAGATCCATACCTCCGCCGCGCCGGCTTTCACGGCGCTTCGCATCGGCCCGCTGACGCTGCGCAACCGCTTTATCAAGGCCGGCGCGAATGAAGGCATGACGCCGCATGGCCTGCCGACCCGGGCGCTGGTCGAGCACCATCGCGCCCTGGCCGCGGGCGGCGTAGGCATGACCACGGTGGCCTACGCGGCGGTCGCCGACGACGGGCTGACCTTCGCGCACCAGCTCAGCATGCGCGCGGAGCAGGTGCCGCACCTGCGCGTGCTGACCGACGCGGTCCATCGCGAAGGCGCGGCGGCCTGCCTGCAGATCACGCACGCGGGCTCGTTCACCACCATGCGCCATGGCGGCAGCCGCGCGCCGGGCAGTGCCTCGTCGGGCCTCAATGCCTTCGGCATGATGCATGGCGTGTATTTCCAGCGCGCCATGCGCGCACCGGACATGGAGCGCGTGGCCGGCCAGTTTGCCGCGGCGGCGCGGCTGGCGCGCGAAGCCGGCTTCGACGCGGTCGAAATCCACATGGGGCACGGCTACCTGCTCAACCAGTTCCTGTCGCCGCTGAGCAACCGGCGGCGCGATGCCTTCGGCGGCAGCGTGGAAAAACGGACCCGCTTTCCGGCCGCGGTGCTGCGCCGGGTGAAGGATGCTGTCGGCGCCAACCTTGCGGTGTGCTGCAAGCTCAGCGTCAGCGACGGCGTGCCGGGCGGCAACCGGCCCGACGACTCGGCCCTGACCGCGCGCCTGCTGGAAGCCGAGGGCGCGGACCTGCTGACGCTCAGCGGCGGGCGCAACGTGGAAAGCCCGTGGGCGCTGTTCGGCAGCCCGATGCCGACCGCGCAGATGAAGGCCGCGGCGCCGACGGCGCTGGCGCGCCTGGGCATCACCATGCTGGAAAGGCGCACGCCGCGCGACCTGGCCTTCCGCGAACTGTATTTCCTCGAAGCCTCGCGCGTGGTGCGGCAGGCGGTGCGGATGCCGCTGGCCTATATCGGCGGGGTCAAGTCGCTCGACAACGTGGCGCAGCTGATGGGGGAAGGCTTCGACGCCGTCGCCCTGGCGCGCGCGCTGATCCACGACCCCGCGCTGGTCGCCGGCTGGCGCGCCGGCACGCTGCGGCATTCGGCCTGCGACAGCTGCAATGGCTGCGTCGCGCGCATCTACGATCCCGCCGGCGTCAGCTGCGTGCATGGCCCCGGCAACGACCCGGCGCTGACCCGCATGGTTGCGCTGCAGTAGTCCGATGGGACGATGAGGGCCGGGCCGGACGCCCCTATCTTGAAGGTCCCACGGGATTTCAAGGAGACAGACGCCATGAGCGTTCAAGGCTACAAGATCGAATCGCGCCCGCCCGAGGCCCGCTACGCGCGCGGCTGGCATTGCCTGGGCCTGGCCGACAGCTACCGCGACGGCAAGCCGCACACGCTGGACATCTTCGGCAGGCGCCTGGCGGCATTTGCCGACTCGACCGGCGCCATCCGCGTGATCGACGGCCACTGTCCGCACATGGGCGCCGACCTCAGCACCGGCACCGTGCAGGGCGACAACCTGGTATGCCCGTTCCACGGCTGGCAATGGGGCGGCGACGGCGCCTGCAAGTCCATCCCCTATTGCAAGCGGGTGCCGCCCAAGGCGCGCATCGGCGCCTGGGAGATCTGCGAGCAGAACCGCCTGCTGTTTGTCTGGCACGATCCCGAGGGCCGGCCGGCACCGCCGGAAGTCGCCATCCCGCGTATCGACGCCTGCTTCTCGGACGAGTGGTCCGACTGGGCCATGGACGAGATGGTGATCCGCACCAACTGCCGCGAGCTGGTCGACAACATCTCCGACATGGCGCATTTCGGCGTGGTCCACGGTGCGCCGGTGGACTACTTCGCCAACCTGTTCGAGGGCCACAAGGCCACCCAGCTGATGATCGGGCGCAGCGCCCGGCTCTCCGGCGACGCGCAGCTGACGGCGCTGTCCACGTACTTCGGGCCGGCCTACCACATCACCGACATGAGCGGCCGCATGGGCGACCAGGAGATCCATTCGGTGCTGCTCAACTGCCATGTGCCGATCGACCTGAACAGCTTCGTGCTGCGCTACGGCGTGCTGGTGAAGAAGGTGCCCGGGCTGTCCGACGAACAGAACCGTGCCATGGCGCAAGCCTATGTCGACCAGGCCCGCGCCGCGTTCTACGAGGACGTGGCGATCTGGGACAACAAGATCCGCATCGACAACCCGCTGCTGTGCGAAGGCGACGGGCCGATGTACCAGATGCGCGACTGGTACCAGCAGTTCTATACCGACGTCGAGCAGGTGCGGCCGTCCAGCGTGGCACGGCGCGTGGTCGAGATGAACCCGGGCAATATCGAGCCGCCGGCGCTGCGCCACGTGTTCGAGGACTGACCATGAAAACCGTGATCGTGACCGGCGCCGCGTCCGGCATGGGCGCGGCGGTGCGCCGGCGCATGCTGGCCGACGGCTGCCGCGTGATCGGGGTCGACCTGCGCGAGGCCGACATCCTGGCCGATCTTTCCACCGAAGCAGGCCGCGCCGCGGCGATCGATGCCGTGCTGTCGCAGTCGGGCGGCCGCATCGACCAGCTGGTCTGCTGCGCCGGCCTGGGCCCGCATGTCGACCCGGCCACGCTGGTGGCATCGGTCAACTACTTCGGCGTGGTGGCGTTGCTGGATGGCTTGTTCGATACGCTGCGCGAGGGCACGCAGCCGTGCGCCGTGGTGGTGTCATCCAACTCGGCGACGCTGCAGTCATGGGACGGCAGCCCGCTGCGCGACGCCTACCTCGCCAATGACGAGGCCGGCGTGCTGGCCATGCTGGCCGCTGCCGCGCAGGCCCAAGCCACGCGCGACCAGGCCGGGTACATCGCCTACGCCAGCTCCAAGCATGCGGTGACGGCCGCCGCGCGGCAACGCGCGCTGGCGTGGGGGCGGGCCGGGGTGCGCCTCAATGTGGTGGCGCCGGGCGCGGTGGAAACGCCGCTGCTGCAGGCGGGCCTGGCGGATCCGCGCTACGGCGATGCCATCCGTGATTTCGTGGCGCCGCTGGGCCGCCGCGCCCGGCCGGAGGAAGTGGCTGAGCTGATCGCCTTCCTGTGCGGCCCGCAGGCGGCTTACCTGCACGGCAGCGTGCTGTTCATCGACGGCGGGCTGGATGCCGCGCAGCGGCCGCTGAGGTTCTGAGGCCGTTCGCGCGCGTGGACGATGCGCGCGGGCCGCGCCGCATGGCTCCAGGTGGACGCCAGTAGCACTTCGCCGGCCGGCGCGGAACAATGCGGCCGGCGATTTTCTTGGTCGGCTTCGTCCATCCGACCTTGGACGCCAGGCACATCCAGCTAGCGTCTGCAGGGTCGAACCACCCACCGCCTCACCGTCAGTCACCACCGCCCGAACCACCAACACCGCCTTCGCCAGCTACCCGCACGAGCCCTTCATCTAGCCCCCGTCGCTGCGCCGAAAAGCAATAAAGGGCCCGCAGGCCCTTTGCAGCGTTGCCAGGCGCAATCCGTGCGCCCGGCCGGCACTAATGCCGCAATCAGGTCCCCGATCCGCGCGCCGCGTCCGGCGAGAAGAAGGCCTCGCTGAACTCCGGGCTGTTGTTCAGCTTCGGCATCGGCCCTTCGTTGGTCAGGCGGTCGGCCAGGTACGCGCCCGAGATCAGGTCATGGTAGAACGTGGTGGTCGGGTAGTACCGGCGCGCATCGTAGGCATACACCGAAGCCTGCAGATTGGTGCGCCACAGCTGGCCGCGGCCGTCGTAGTTGTCGGCGGCCAGGGCCTGCCAGGTATCTTCGTCAAGGAACAGCACGCGCTTGGCATACTGGTGGCGGAAGCCGGACTTGAGCGTGGCCTCCAGGATCCATACACGGTGCAGCTCGTAGCGCATCACGTCGGGATTGGCGTGCCCGTTGGTGAGCAGGTCCTTGTACTTGACGGAGGCGCTCAGCAGCTTGTAGTTGTGGTACGGGACGTAGATTTCCTTCTTGCCGACGATCTTCCAGTTGTAGCGCTCGCCGGAGCCGTTGAAGAGGCGGTCGTCATCCACGGTGCGGAAGCCGCCGGGACCTTGCGGCTGGTCGAAGCCGAATTCCGGCGCCTGGCGCACGCGCCGCGTGCCCGGGTTGTAGATCCAGGTGCGGTTGGTGTCCGAGCCCTCCTGGTCCCACACCGCATAGCCGACGATCACCTGGCCGCGGTCGCGCAGCGGCAGGTCGGTGGCGGTGCGGAAGAAGGAGCGGTCGTTGAGCTTGTTTTCAGGGTCGAACTTGCCGTGATTGCGCGGCGAGAAGATGTTGTACGAGACCCGGCCCCAGGCGATCGAGCCGTTCGGATAGACCACGGCCTGGTCATACTGCGCCTTCTCGGCGCCGATGGCCGACGAGAAGCGCTGGTTCCACAGCAGCTCCATCGCCGTCTTCGGGATCGGGTAGGGCACCTGCGGTCCAGCATCCTTCAGGCCGTTGGCGTCGGGGGTCATGCTGACGGTGGTGGCGTAGGTGCGGATGTCCTTGTAGGCCGCGTCTTCGTAGCGGAAATCGCGATGGCTGGGATACACCGGCATCTTGAAGGTGTCGGGGTACTTCTTGAACATCGCCTTCTGGCCTTCGGTCAGCCGCTCGGCATACTGCGCCATGTTCTGCGCGGTGATGACGAACAGCGGCTTCTCGTCGCCGTACGGGTCCGGGTAGCGCTCGCCACGTTGGTATTTGACCTGCGGCGGCGTGCCCAGCCATTTGCCGCTCCAGGCCGGCACATCGCCGTCCTTGCTGGCGGCGCGCTCGGCGCCCATCGGCGTGAGGTTGCCGTCAAGCTGCTTGAGGTCTTCCGGGGTGACCTTCGCCCACGATGCGGCGGCCAGTGCCATGCTGGTCACCAGCAGGCCGCCGCGCAGCAGTCGATGTGTAGTGGATGTCATTGCAGTCTCGCTCCTTGGGAATGGCCGGCGACGTCCGTGCCTGTGGTCACAGGGTAGTGACCGCGCCGCGGCCGGGAATCGTTGGAACGGACTAGTGGATTTCCCCTAGGTTGAGGCCAGGCAACAAAAAGGCCGGGCAAGTGCCCGGCCTCCGTAGTCCTGACAGGTCGCAAGGGCCTGAATCAAGCCTCCATCACTTCCCCAAAACGCTGCAGGTGGTAATCGCTGTCGCCCAGCAGCTGGTCCAGCATGGTCAGGCGCTTGAAGTAGTCACCCACCGACAGCTCGTCGGTCATGCCCATGCCGCCGTGCAGCTGCACCGCCTGCTGGCCGACAAAGCGGCCGGCGCGGGCCACCGTCACCTTGGCCGCCGACAGCATGCGGCGGCGCGCGGCAGGATCGGTCTCGTCCAGCGCCTGCGCGGCGACGTAGGCCATCGACAGCGCCAACTCCTTCTGCACCAGCATGTCGGCCATGCGGTGCTGCAGCGCCTGGAAGCTGGCCAGCGGCTTGCCGAACTGCTGGCGCGTGCCCAGGTATTCGCCGGTGATCTGGATCAGCTTTTCCATCGCGCCCGCGCCCTCTGCGCACAGCGCGGCGATGCCGTGCTCCAGGCCGACACCCAGTGCCGCCAGGCCGTCGGCGGGCTGGCCCACCAGCGCGCTGGCCGGCACGGCAACGTTCTGCAGCGACAGGTCGGCGGCGCGCTGGCCGTCGATGGTCGGGTAGGCAGTCACCGCTAGGCCCTTGCTGTCGCGCGGCACCAGGAACAGCGCAATCTCGTTGCTGCCCGAGACGCGCGCGGTCAGCAGGTAGGCGTCGGCGGCGGCGCCGTGCCAGACCACGCTCTTGCTGCCGCTGATCACATAGCCGTCGCCGCTGCGCTCGGCGCTGGCGCGGGCCGATTCCGGGCGGTAGCGCGTGGTCGGCTCCAGGTAGGCCAGCGTGACGATGCGCTCGCCCGACGCGATCGCGGGCAGCCATTCCTGCTTCTGCGCATCGCTGCCGTGGGCGGACAGGATGGCGGCGGCCATCACGCCGCTGGGCGTGACCGGCTCCAGCACCAGGCCGCGGCCCAGCTCGCGCTGCACCACCAGCTGGCTGGCCGGGCCTTCGCCGAAGCCGCCGAAGTCCGCCGGCACGGTCAGGCCCAGCACGCCCATCTCGGCCAGCTTGTTCCACACGCCGCGATCCAGGCTTTCGCCCTGGCGCGCGCTCTTGCGGCGGGCCTCGAAGGTGTATTCGGTATCGATGAAGCGGCGCAGGCTGTCCGCCAGCATCTGCTGCTCTTCGCTGTAGGTAAAGTCCATGTCAGCTATCCCTTCAGAAACCCAGGATCATCTTGGAGATGATGTTCTTCTGCACTTCGGTCGCGCCGCCGTAGATCGAGGTCTTGCGCATGTCGTAGTAGGTGGAGGCCGCCGGCGCGGCCCACTCCGGACCGGACACCGGCTGCGTGGCGCCGGGCTCGAGCCAGTCGGGCGAGTACGGCCAGGCATTGGGGCCGGCCACTTCCATCATCAGCATGGCCAGGTCCTGCTGCACCTCGGACCCGCGGATCTTGACGATCGATGCTTCGGGTCCCGGCGTGCCGGCGGCCTGCGTGGCCACGCGCAGCAGCAGCATCTCCAGCGCCATGATGTCCATCTCGACGCGCGCGATCTTGTCGCGCATGCGCACGTCCTCGATCAGCGGACGGCCGGCGCCGTCGGTGGCTTGCGCGGCGTAGTGCTTGAGCTGGCGCAGCTCGCGGTGACAATGGCCGATGCCGGCGATGCCGGTGCGCTCATGGCCGAGCAGGTACTTGGCGTACGTCCAGGCGCGGTTCTCTTCGCCGACCAGGTTCTCGACCGGCACTTCCACGTCCTCGAACCAGGTCTCGTTGACATCGTGGCCGCCGTCGAGCGTGGTGATCGGGCGCACCGTCACGCCGGGCGACTTCATGTCGATCAGCAGCATTGAGATGCCTTCCTGCGCCTTGGCTTCGGGATCGGTGCGCACCAGGCAGAAGATCCAGTCGGCGAAGTGCGCCATCGTGGTCCAGGTCTTCTGGCCGTTGACGATGTACTTGTCGCCCTTGCGCACCGCGCGGGTCTTCAGCGAGGCCAGGTCGGAACCCGAGCCCGGCTCGGAGTAGCCCTGGCACCAGAAGTCTTCCACGCCCGGGATGCGCGGCAGGAAGCGCTGCTGCATCTCCGGGCTGGCGTACTTCATCAGCACCGGGCCGATCATGGTCAGGCCGAACGGCAGCAGGCGCGGCGCGCCGGCGCGCAAGGTCTCGATCTCGAAGATCAGGCGCTGCAGCGCGGTCCAGCCGGTGCCGCCCCATTGCTTCGGCCAGGTGGGCGCGCCCCAGCCCTGCGCCTGCAGGATGCGGTGCCAGCGGACATAGTCGTCCTTCTCCACGCGCTGGTGGTTGAGCACCTTGTTGCGGATGTCTTCCGGCAATTTTGCCTGCACGAAAGCGCGGACTTCCTCGCGGAAGGCCTGTTCCTCGGCGGTGAAACGCAAATCCATCTGAATGTCCCCTGTGGTACGCGGGCCGCGCCGGACCGGCGCGCGTACCGGCAGTGTTGCCGGGTTGTGCGGCGCGTCACGGCGCAAGCCCTTGCTGTGCCGGCCGATTGTATTGGCGGGCCGGGATTCGTTGCTTTATCAATCCGGAAGGCGTCCTTCGCGCAGGTGGAACCAGCCACACCCGGCAACGCTTGCCGTGGGCGCCAGCGTAAGGACCCTCGCCTGGACGAACGCGACCTTAGTGAATTCCAAATGGCTGCGGCGCGAGGGTTGCCGCAAACTGATGCGGCCGGTTTTGATGTGGCCGGGTGCATTCCGCCGCATATCCGACTCGCCCGCATTCGAGAGATCCCCAGCACCATGTCTTCCTTCCGCCCCCAATTCATCCACGAGATCCCCGCCCACTGGGCCGCGCAGACCCCGCAGGCCCCATGCCTGTACGAGAACGGTACCGTCGTCAGCTATGGCGAGCTGTGGCGGCGCATCGAAGCCGCGCGTGACTGGCTGGCGGCGCAGGGCGCAGGCGAGGGCGACCGCGTGATGGTCGTGGGTGAGAACTGCAACGAGATGGTGGTCACGCTGTTCGCCTGCAGCCTGCTGCACGCGTGGCCAATCAACGTCAACGCGCGCCTGTCCGCGCGCGAGATCGACAATATCCGCGACCACGCGCAACCAGCGCTGGTGCTGTTCACCGGCCATGTTTCCGACGTGGCCGCGGCGCACGGCGAGCGGCTGGGTGCGCAGGCCACTGGCTGCGCAGTCTATGACGATGGCATGCGCGTGACGCGCGCAGACCGTGCACCCAAGCGCGAACCTGCCGAGCTGGCCCGCCGCGTCGCCACGCTGATCTATACCTCCGGCACCACCGGCGCGCCCAAGGGCGTGATGGTGCCGCACGCGGGGCTGACGCAGTTTGCGCGCATCTCCGCCACCTCGCGCGACATGGGCCCCGCCGACGTGGCCTACGGCGCGCTGCCGATGTCGCATATCTTCGGCATCGCCACGGTGCTGATGGCCACGCTGTACGCCGGCGCCAGCCTGTTCCTGCGCCCGCGCTTCGACGCCAATGAAGTGTTCGAGGCCCTGGCTGCGCCGGGCGTCACCATCCTGCAGGGCGTGCCGACCATGTTCACGCGCATCATGGCGGTGGCGCCCGCGCTGGGCGCGAAGCCGGGCGCCTATCGGCGCCTGCGCTACATCTATACCGGCGGCGCGCCGCTCGATCCCACCCTCAAGCGCGACGTCGAGACGCTGTTCGGCCAGCCGCTGCACCACGGCTACGGCATCACCGAATACGCCGGCTCGCTCTTCATCACGCGCATGGACGCGCCGCGCGCCGATTGCTCGGCCGGCTATATCGTCGAAGGCGTGGAGATCGCCATCACCGACGCCGAAGGCAAGCCGCTGCCAGCCGGCGAACGCGGCCAGATCCGCGTGCGCGGCCCGGGCGTGATGGTCGGCTACTACCGCAATCCCGAACAGACCGCCGAGGCGCTGCTGCCGGGCGGCTGGCTCAATACCGGCGACCTTGGCTATCTCGACGCCGGCGGCGCGCTGTTCATTTCCGGCCGCTCCAAGGACCTGATCATCCGTTCCGGCTTCAACGTGTACCCGATCGAAGTGGAGTCGGTGATCAACGCCTTTGCCGGCGTGCGCCAGTCCGCGGTGGTGGGGCGTACCACGGCCGACGGCAACGAAGAGGTGGTGGCCTTCATCGAACTGCAGGAAGGCGCCGAGCTCGACCGCAAGGCGCTGGACACCTACCTGCGCGACAGCCTCGCACCGTACAAGCGGCCCGCCGAAGTCCGCACCGTCGACGTGATTCCGACCACGGCGAGCGGCAAGCTGCTCAAGCAGCCGCTGCGCGCCCTGCTCGACTAAGCCCCCGGGGCACGCGGCCCCGGGCAATAAGCCATCCTGGAGGAGAACACAAATGAAAACATGGAAGACGCTGGCGGCACTGACTGCCACGCTGCTGCTGCAGGGCGCGGCATGGGCCGCGGACGCCTACCCGTCGCGCCCGGTCAAGCTGCTGGTGGGCTACGCGCCCGGCGGCCCGGTCGATACCGCCGCGCGCATCTACGCCGAGCAGCTCGGCCGCGTGCTCAAGCAACCGGTGGTGGTCGACAACCGCGCCGGCGCCAGCGGCGCGATCGCCGCCGACCTGACCGCCAAGGCGGCGCCGGACGGCTACACGCTGTATTTCGTCGCCAGCCCCACCATGACCATGACGCCGCTGATCCAGCACTCGGTCAACTTCAATCCGGTCAAGGACTTCACCTACATCGGCCTGATCACCGACTACACCAACGTGCTGCTGGTGAACAAGGACTTCCCCGCCAAAAACGTCGGCGAGCTGGTCGCCTACGCCCGCAAGAACCCTGAGGGCGTCTCCTTCGGCTCCGCCGGCGTGGGGGCGTCCAACCACCTGTCGGCGGAACTGCTGGCGCAGATGAACAACGTGAAGATGCTGCACGTTCCATACAAGGGCAACGCGCCGGCGATGGCCGACGTGATGAGCGGCAAGGTCACGTTCATGTTCGACATCACCGGCACCGCCATCGGCCATATCAACGGCGGCAAGGTGCGCGCGCTGGCGGTCACGTCCAAGACCCGCAACCCGGCGCTGCCCAACGTGCCGACCATGATCGAGTCCGGCCAGAAGGACTATGACCTGACCGGCTGGTACGCGCTGGTGGGACCGCAGAAGCTGCCGGCCGATGTGGTGGACAAGCTGGTCAAGGCGCAGAAGGCGGTGGGCGAGGATGCCGCCTTCCGGCAGCGGATGACTGCTGGTGGGTATGACGTCAATATCAGTACACCCAAGGCGCTGGGGGACCGGATCCAGCGGGAACTGGCGTTGTGGGGTGGGGTGGTGAAGAAGGCGAATATCCAGGCGGATTGAAAGGGATTCTTGGATTGGCGCGATGGGGTCGGCGGGAAGCCGGCCTTGTCGTTGGGGGGGCGCGGGTGTATTTTGGGATGAACGCTCTTGACTGGCGTGGCTGTTTCGCCGGCGTAGCCGGCGACCTACTTCTTGGCCGAGCGCCAAGAAGTAGGCAAGAAACGCGTCGCCTGTGCGGCTGGCAATCAATTTGACGGCGTTGGTGGGTCGGGCGGTGGTGATTTCCGTTTGGCGTGGGTGGCCGTTCGAGCCTGCTAACGCTATGTGAGTCAGGGGCGGTGCCTGCGATTACCCACTTTTGAACGATCCCAACAGGGTGTAGGCAGCCTGCTGCTGGCGCTATCGGTGGGACGCCTTCGGCTGCGCTGCGCGCGCTCCCTATCTTCGGTCTACGGCTCGGGCACGGAGTGCGTCGCTGCGCTCGCACCGCGCTGTCGCGTGCGATCCCAACAGCGTGTTTCCTCCCGCTTGTTTGCTCCCCTCTCCCGCTTGCGGGAGAGGGGCGGGGGTGAGGGCCGGCGCTACAACGAAGTAAAGCCATCCGGTTCGCACAGCCCCGTCCTGCGCCAGAAATTTCTTAAGCGATTGACGCGACGCGGCGCCAAGCCCACCAGCCAGGACCCGCGCTTAGCGCCTCCGAAGATGTGGCCCGACTCCGCGATTGTCCAACAGGTTTTGGACAATCGACCCACGGCGCTCGAGGTATGCACTTGGCCTTGTCTGGCAGGCTTGGAACACGGATTTCTCTGAGTGCTACGTGAAGTTTGCCAACTTCTACGATTGACGCGACGTATCTATCCTTCACAATCTGCGCCTTGATTGTGAACGGCAAGGTTCTCTAGACTGGCTTGGCTCCTGATCAACAGGAGTCGGGTGTGAGAACCCGGTTCACGATACAGCGGACGGTCGCGCAAGCGGCAATTTTCGAGTCCGTTGCGCTTGTGTGCGCCTTCACTTTACGGCGGGCCGGGCGGGGCCAGCTTCGGCTGGGCCGGTTTCCATATCGTCCGGTTTTCTCACCCCCGTCGTCTGGCCCGCCACCTCAGGTGAGAATGAGCGGCGGGCCGCCACATCCACGATATGGAGGTCAGCAATGCATCAGCCCAACATCGAATCCGACGCCTTTATCCCGCCTCGACTTGATGATTCCCTCTCCCGGTTCAGTCCCGAAACCCGCCGTGCAGCGCGTAAGGACGCGCTGCCTGTTCCTCGGCAACTCTTGTTATTGAATCTGCTGGACCAGGCCGATGCGGTTGCGCGAGGCACCGCATGCGTGCTGACGTTGGTGACTCACAGCGAATGCGATGCACAGGAAGAGGGGAGCGTAGCCTTGCAGGCAGCTACGTTGGATGCCTTGCGAGGGCTGTGTCAAGCCTCCCTTGGATTGCTGGCCGACAAGGTAGAAGACGTCGCGGAGGGAATTGAGGAGGCGATGGTCGGTTAATCAATCGCGGCCCACGAGGCTTCGTGCCGACCGGCACGAAGCGCGCCGCGGATTCGTCAACGCGAGGAATGGCAAATCATGAAGATCGACACCCAGATTCGCCACGTCACCAAGCCGGGCGCCAACCTGTTCCTGGAACTGGGTTTTCCGCCGGCGGAAGCCAAGCGGCTGCAGGCCGCGTCGAAAAAGCAGATCAACGACACTTTGCAGTTGAAGGAACAACTCATGGACGAGCTGGCGGCATGGATCGAGCAGCATCACCTGAAGCAGGCGGACGCTGCAGAAATCCTGATGGTGTCTCGTCCGCGCGTGTCCGACGTCGTGAACCGAAAGACGTCCAAGTTCACCATCGACACACTGGTCGAGATGTTGAGCCGAATTGGCAAGCCCGTTCGCCTGGCAATCGGCCGATAACACAAGCCGGGGCGCGCATCGGCGAGACGGCGCAACGCTGGCAAGCGGACGGATAAGTCCGACTGCAGCATCCCCGGCCGCGCTTATTTTTACCCCTCCACCTCCGCCCACCCCTGCATCGCTTGCCCGCCAGCATCATCCCCCGTCCACAGCACCAGCCGCCCCGGCTGCGCCGGATCGGCCGCGCCACCGACCGTGATGGTGTCCTGGTCGAACAGCGGCGCCAGCCCTCGGAACCCGAAGCGGCGCACGCGCGCCTTGGGCTGCTCGCGCGCCACCAGGTCCAGCATCAGCATGGCCTGCATCGGGCCGTGCACCACCAGGCCGGGATAGCCTTCGACCTCGCGCGTGTACTGGCGGTCGTAGTGGATGCGGTGGCCGTTGAAGGTCAGCGCCGAATAGCGGAACAGCATGACCGGGTCGGCCTGCAGCGTGCGCTGCCATTGCGCGGTCTGCTCCAGCCGCGGGCGTGGCGGCTGCGGCTTGGTGGGGTCCGGCATGGCGCGGTAGACGATGTCGTGGCGCTCGTTGACGGCGGTGTTGCCGTTGACGGTCAGTTCGTGGTCGACGGCGACGAACCAGAGCTCGCCGGTGCGGCCGGTCTTGTACTGGACGTCGCGGATGGTGGAGGTGCGCGTGACGGTGTCGCCGATATGCAGCGGATGGTTGAAGCTGACTTCGCTGCCGGCCCACATGCGGCGCGGCAGCGGCACCGGGGGCATGAAGCCGCCCAGGGTGGGGTGGCCGTCGCGGCCGAGTTCGCGCTGTGGCGCGCGCGGCAGGAAGTAGAGCCAGTGCCACAGCGGCGGCAGCGGGCCGGCGGCGACGGCTTCGGGATCGAGGTCGAAGGTGGCGGCCAGGCCGGCGACCGGTTCCGGCGACAGCGTTTCGGTGCGCGTTTCACTGCGGCCGATCCAGCCGCGCAGGCGTTCGAGTTCAGAAGTGGCGTCAGTCATGGCAGGTGGCCTTCAGATGAATGAGGGGAGTCGGAGGGTGCGCTATTGCGCCAGCGCGAGCAGCCGGCGGGCCTGCTCGATCACGGGCCGGTCGACCATCTTGCCGTCGACCTGCACCGCGTGGCTGCCGCTGGCGGTGGCGTCGAGCACGCGCCGGGCCCAGTCGAGCTGCTCGGGGCTGGGCAGGAAGCCGGCGCGGACCGCACCCAGCTGCGCCGGGTGGATGCATAGCTTGCCGGCAAAGCCGAGTTCGCGTGCGTAGGCGACATCGCAGGCGAGCACGGCTTCGTCCTTGAGCGCGGTGGTGACGCCGTCGACCGGCGGCGGCAGGCCGGCCACGCGCGAGGCCAGTACGATGCGCGCGCGGGCGAAGGCGAGGGCGTCGCGGGTGTGGCTGCAGCCCAGGTCGACCGCATAGTCGAGCGAGCCGAAGGCCAGGCGCGCCACGCCGCTGGCCGCTGCCACGGCATCGACCTGGTGCAGGCCCAGCGCGGTCTCGATGATGGCGACCAGTTCGCCCTGCGGGTTGATCGCTTGCAGGGCCTGGGCGATCATGTTCAGCGCGGCGGCATCCTCGGCCTTCGGCACCAGCAGCCCGGCCAGCGCGGTGCCCGGGGGCAGCGCGCGCAGCCAGGCCAGGTCGGCGGCAAAGGCGGCCGAGGCGCTGTCGTTGATGCGCACGAAGGCGTTGGCGCCGGGCCGGCCGGCCAGCCATGCGGCGATGGCTTCGCGCGCGGCGGGCTTGGCGTCCGGATGGACCGCGTCCTCGAGGTCGAGGATCATCACATCGGGGCCGGCGGCGGCGGCCTTGTCGAAGCGCTCGGGCCGGTCGCCCGGCACAAACAGGTAGGTGACGGCGGTGGACATGGCGATCCTCAGCGCGCGGCGGGCAGCCAGTCGTTGACGTTCGGGGCCTGCTCCAGCGCCCACACGCGCTGGATGATGGCGCGCATTTCGGCCTCGCTGGCGCCCTGGCGGAACGCGCCCAGCTGCAGCGCCTTGGCTTCCAGTTCCGGGCGCGACAGCGTGTTGTCGGGATCGCCCTTGGGCACGTCGACGCGCGCGGCGAGGGTGCGGCCGTCAGTGGTCTTTGCCGTCACGCGGCCGATCCACTGGCGCGGATAGGCGGCGTTGATCTCGGCATCCAGCTCCATGTCGACCTTGCCGCGGAACGCGGCCACCGCGGGGTCCTGCAGCGCATGCTGCTCGAACTCGCCCAGGCCGGCGTGGCCATGCACGGCCACCAGCCCCAGCACCGTGCCCATCGAGAACTTGGCCTGGTGGATGGTGGCGGGATTGACCACCGGGCCGAGCACGTCGATGGCACCCTGGTGCACATGCGTGGTGACGCTGGCGATCTGGTCGGCGGCAACGCCTTCGCGCTGCATCAGCGCCTTCAGCGCATCGGCGGCAGGGTGGGTGTGGCGGCACGAGGCGAAGAACTTGAACGAGGTCTCCGCGGTGGCCCAGCGCGTGCCCAGGCCATCGGTCAGGCAGGCGGGGTTGGCATCGCTCGACATGCCGGCGGCCATGCCCTGCGCGCCTTCGAGGATCTGCTTCGCGCCGGTAAAGCCGGCGCGCGCCAGCCACGCCGACTGCAGGCCGTCGGCCGCGGCCTTGGCGGTGTGCAGCTGCTTGGAATCGGCGGCGTCGCGCAGGAATTCCCACAGGCCGGCGGCCTGGGTGCCGGCCGAGCCCAGCGCCTGGTTGATGCCTTCGGCATCGAGGCCGAACAGCTTGGCCACCGCCGCGGCGGCGGCCAGCGTGCCGACGGTGCCGGTGGTGTGGAACACGCGGTAGTGCGAGCGGCCCATGAACTCGCCGATGCGGATGCCGGCTTCATAGCCGGCGATCGACGCCAGCAGCACCTCGGCGCCGGTCTTGCCCTCGGCCTGCGCGGCGGCGACCACGGCCGGGAACACCACCGCGGCCGGATGCAGCACCGAGCCGTTGTGCACGTCGTCCTGCTCGACCACGTGCGAGGACGCGCCATTGATCAGCGCGGCGAAGTAGGGCGAGGTACGGCGGCGGTCGACCAGCACTTCGGCGGCGCCGTCGGACGGACCCATGGCCGCGGCGAATTCCTGCAGCTTGCGCACGGCCGGGGCGTCCTTGCCGGCGATGGCCGAGGCAATCCAGTCCAGGAACAGGTCCTTGGTGCGCTCGATCACGGGCGCGGGCACGTCGGCCAGCTTGAGGTTGGCCAGGAATTCGCAAAGCTGGCGGGTCGGGTAAGTGGTGTCTGCGGCTTGGCTCATGCCGGCTCCGGAGATTGAACAGTGCTTGCGGAAAAAGAAGGGCGCCCGCTTGCTGGTTTGCTGCGGGCGCCGGTGTTGGCTCAGATGGTGCGCTTGTCAGCCAGGGCGTCGATGTCGGTCTCGCCGTAGCCCAGCTCGGCCAGGATGCTGCGGCTGTGCGCGCCCAGCGCCGGCACGTCGCCCATGACCGGTTCGACGCCCGACAGGTTGGCGGGCGGCAGCAGCGCGCCGATCGGGCCGTTCGGGGTGGAGACTTCGCGCCAGCGCTGGCGCGCCTGCAGCTGCGGATGGTTCCACACCGCCTCGATGTCGTTCATCGGCGCATTGGCGATCTGCGCCTGGTCCAGCAGCGCCTCGGCCTGCGCCACCGTCAGTGAGGCAAAGCGAGTCTCGATCAGCGCGGTCAGTTCGGGGCGGTTGCGCACGCGCGCGGTATTGCTGGAATAGCGCTCGTCCTGCGCCAGCGCGCGGTCGCCGAGCACGATCTCGCAGAAGTTGGCGAACTCGCGTTCGTTCTGCACGCTGAAGATCACGCTGCCATTGCTGGTGCGATGCACGCCATACGGGGCGATGGTCGGATGCGAGGCGCCGAAGCGCGCCGGCGGCGTGCCGCCGTAGTGGCCGAAGTACAGCACCTGGTTCATCCACTCGGCCATCGCCTCGAACATGGTCACCTGCACGCGCAGGCCCTGGCCAGTGCGGCCGCGCTGCAGCAGCGCCGAGAGGATGCCGCTGTACGCGTACATGCCGGCCGCGATGTCGGCGATCGACACCCCGGCGCGCGACGGCTCGTTGGGGCCGCCGGTCAGGCCCACCAGGCCGGCGGCGGCCTGGATCAGCAGGTCATAGGCCTTCTTGTCGCGATAGGGGCCCGAGTCGCCGTAGCCGGAGATGTCGCAGACGATCAGCTTTTCGTACTTGCCGTGCAGGGTGTCGAAATCCAGGCCCATGCGGGCGGCGGCGCCAGGGGCGAGGTTCTGCACCAGCACGTCGGCATCGGCCAGCAGGCGGTGCAGGATGGCCTGCGCTTCATTGTCTTTCAGGTCCAGGGCCAGGCTTTCCTTGCCCCGGTTGAGCCAGACGAAGTAAGAGGCCTGGCCGTGCACCGACTGGTCATAGCCACGCGCGAAGTCGCCCACGCCGGGACGCTCGACCTTGATCACGCGCGCGCCCAGGTCGGCCAGCTGGCGCGTGGCGAAAGGCGCGGCCACGGCGTGCTCGAGCGAGACCACGCGGATGCCGTCGAGCGGGCGGATGCCTTGGGAGGAGTGGGACATGTAGGGTTCTCAGAACGAACGCGGCAACTCGAGCACGTGCTCGGCCACGTAGGACAGGATCAGGTTGGTGGAGATCGGCGCCACCTGGTACAGGCGGGTTTCGCGGAACTTGCGCTCGATGTCGTATTCGGCGGCGAAGCCGAAGCCGCCATGCGTCTGCAGGCAGACGTTGGCGGCTTCCCACGAGGCATCGGCGGCGAGCAGCTTGGCGATATTGGCTTCCTTGCCGCAGGGCCTGCCGGCGTCGAACAGCCGCGCCGCCTTGTAGCGCATCAGGCTGGCCGCCTCGACGTTGACGTAGGCGCGCGCGATCGGGAACTGCACGGCCTGGTTCTGGCCGATCGGGCGGTCGAACACGATGCGGTCGCGCGCGTAGTTGCTGGCGCGCTCGACGAACCAGTAGCCGTCGCCGATGCACTCGGCGGCGATCAGGATGCGCTCGGCGTTGAGGCCGTCGAGGATGTATTTCAGGCCCTTGCCTTCCTCGCCGATCAGGTTGTCGGCGGGGACTTCCAGGTTGTCGAAGAACAGCTCGTTGGTCTCGTGGTTGACCATGTTGCGGATCGGCTTGACGGTCAGGCCCTTGCCGATGGCATCGCGCAGGTCGACCACGAAGACCGACAGGCCGTCCGACTTGCGTTTGACCTGGTCCAGCGGCGTGGTGCGCGCCAGCAGCAGCATCAGGTCCGAGTGCTGCACGCGCGAGATCCAGACCTTCTGCCCATTGACGATGTACTTGTCGCCGTGGCGCACCGCGGTGGTCTTCAGCTTGGTGGTGTCGGTGCCGGTGCTGGGCTCGGTCACGGCCATCGACTGCATGCGCAGCTCGCCCGAGGCGATGGCCGGCAGCCAGCGCTGCTTCTGCGCGTCGGAGCCGTGGCGCAGCAGGCAGCCCATCACGTACATCTGCCCGTGGCAGGCGCCGGAATTGCCGCCGCTGCGGTTGATTTCCTCCATGATGACCGAGGCCGCGGTCAGGGACAGGCCGGAGCCGCCATAGGCTTCCGGGATCAGCGCCGACAGCCAGCCGGCCTGCGTCAGCGCCTGGACGAAGCTCTCGGGAAAGGCTTCCTGCTCTTCCACCCTTTGCCAGTACGCCGAATCGAAGCCCGCGCACAGGCTGCGCACCGCCTCGCGGATTTCGGGGTACAGCTGGTCGGGATCCTGGTCTGCGTGCATGGTGGCCGGGGTCGATGGGAACTGGAGGCCATTATTCCCGAGCCCCCTGCACGCTGAAATTCGGATTTGCGAAAGAGCGGCTTAGGGCCGGCTTAGGTGGGCAGCAAGCGTCGCAGAGGGCCGCACCACAATGCAAGACGCCCGGCGAACCGGGCGTGCAGGGTGTGGCGCGCGGGGCGCCGGTGGAGGGTGGGCCGGTGCCGTGGCACTGCCTGCCGATCAGTGGACGAAGAGCCAGATCAGGATCAGGACAAAGGCCGGAACACCAAGTAGCCAGGCGAGGATATAGGGCATGGTGCAACTCCATTGGAGGAATGTTGTTGGTGATTCCAATATAGGAATGCCGCTTCGGCGGGACTGTCGGGGAGCTTCCGCTTGCCGTGTAGGACGCCGCCGCACACGCCGGTAGGACCACGGATGTGCCGCACAAGTCTTGCCGCGTGCCAGGTGTGACGTGCTACGCTCAGGCCTGCACCCTAGTCCTGGAGGTTGGCGATGGAGTCTGTCTGGACCGATATCTTCCGTACCCTTCGCGCGGAATTTGCCGATGTGCCGGACGCGGTCGAGGCCACCCGCATCCTGGTGCGGCTGTTCATGGCGGTGCTGCTCGGCGGCCTGATCGGCTACGAGCGCGAGTCCTCGGGCAAGGCGGCGGGGCTGCGCACCCATATGCTGGTGGCGTTGGGCTCGGCGCTGTTCGTGCTGGTGCCGCTGCAGGCGGGCGTGCCGCTGGCCGACATGAGCCGCGTGCTGCAGGGGCTGATCGCCGGCATCGGCTTCCTCGGCGCGGGCGCCATCCTAAAGCAGAACGACGAGGCTCATATCAAGGGCCTGACCACCGCGGCCAGCATCTGGATGGTGGCAGCGATCGGCGTGGCGGCCGGGCTCGGGCGCGACACCACGGCGGTGATTGCCACGGTCTTCACTCTGGTCATCCTGCAGATCCTGCAGCGCTGGAAGTAACGTCGCCGCACCACGGACCGGTGCGCCGGTCTGTGCCCTTGCGCGCCAATCCACGCTTTTTCCCGGTGTTCGCGCGGTCAACGCGCGCCGAATGCGCGCCGGCGCACACAGCGGGGGCCTCGCGCGCCCTATGCTGTGGCTCAGGCCGCGCCGCGAAGCCAGGGCGCTGCCGACGCAGCAGAGGGAGGTTGGCATGCATGCTTCGATCCGTGACGACGCGGCGCTGGCCGCATTCGTGGGGCCGCGCTTTCCGTACTATGGCGAGCGCTGGTCGGTAGCAGAAACCCACGGCGGCATCTCGTGGAACTGGGCGGCGTGCCTGCTGGGTCCGTTCTGGATGGCTTACCGGCGCATGTACTGGCAGGTGGGCGTCTATGCGCTGATCGTCGGCGCCGAGCCGCTGCTGCATGCATTGTTCGGCCTGCAGCTGCCGATGGCGGGCCGGCCGCTGCTGTACGCGATGGCGCTGCTGCTGGGGCTGTACGGCAACGAGCTGTACCGCTGGCACGCCGAGGCCACCATCCGCCATGTACGCGAGTACCACTACTCGCCCGAACTGGTGAACGACTCGCTGGAACGCCGCGGCCGCACCAGCTGGCCGGGCGTGTTCGCCATGGGCCTGCTGTTGCTGGTGATGGTGGTGTCGCTGCGTCCGCTGGCGGCGCTGATGGTGCAGGGCGGCGCGCCGGGCGCCGGCTGAAACACTGAAAGCCGCGCCGCGCTACACCGGCTCGCGCGCGGCGTCGACCAGGTACTGGATCAGGGTTTCGGCGAACTGCGGCAGTTCGCGCCCCGGCCGGCGCACCAGGCGCAGCTCGCGCCGCGCCCATTCGTCTTCCAGCGGGATAAAGCGCAGCACCTTGCGGCTGGCATAGCGGCGCGCGCAGCTGTTGGGCACGATGGCGATGCCGGCGCCGGCCTCGACCATGCGGCATACCGCATCGAAGCTGCCCACCTGGATCCGCAGGCTGATGCGCTTGCCCATGCCGGCGGCGATGCGGTCGAGGAAGGACTGGATCGCGCTGAACTGATTCAGGCCGACAAAGCGGCAGGTATCGAGCAGGTCGGCGAAATGCAGCCGCTTGAAAGTCGGCAGCGGATGGTTGACCGGCGCGATCACGATCAGCGCGTCGCTGCACAGGTGCATCGCATCCAGGTCCTGGGTGGCGACTTCGCCGGCGACGATGCCCAGGTCCGCCGCGCCGGCGCTGATGGCCGACACGATCTCCTGCGACAGGTGCTCCTCCAGCTCGATGTCCACGTCCGGGTTCTCGCTGAGGAAGCGCGACACGCCGGTGGCCAGGAACGAGTTGGTCGCGGTGGTGTTGGCCAGCAGCCGCACGCGCCCCTTTACGCCCTTGGCATACGGCCGCAGGTCCGCGTGCAGGCATTCGAGTTCGCGGAAGACCTCGCGCGCGTGGCGCAGCAGCGCGTCGCCCGCCGGCGTAAGCCGCACGCCCTTGACCTGGCGGATCAGCAATTGTGTCTGGAAAGCCTCTTCCAGCTGCTTGATCCGCGTGCTGGCGGCGGGCAGCGACAGAAAGCTGCGCTCGGCGGCACGGGTCAGGTTCTCCGTCTCGCCGACATTCAGGAAGAGGCGGAGGTCGGTCAGGTCGTAATGCATGGGCTTCTGTCAGGCCAAAGGCCAGTTTTGTGATTCGTGAATTCCAAAGGCTCGGGCGTCAATTTATCGTATCCGCTGCGGCGTGGACATCCGGATTGACCGCAGCGGCGGGCGTGGCCCGCTGCGCGGAGGCTGTTTCACCGGGTTTGCGGTCGGTGACCGCACAAAAAGTATTCAGAGGTCGAGTTCAGAGGAGACATGCAATGAGCGGTTTGATGGCAGGCAAGGTTGCGCTGGTGACGGGCGCCGGGGGTGGGATCGGGCGCGGCATCGCGCTGGCCATGGCGGCCGCCGGTGCCAGGGTGGTGGTCAATGACCTGGGCGTGTCGATGACCGGCGAGGGCGGCGACGCCGGCCCCGCGCAGCGCGTGGTCGAGGAAATCCGTGCCGCCGGCGGCGAAGCCGTGGCCAGCACCGACAGCGTGTCGACCTGGGCCGGCGCCAACGCCATCGTGCAATGCGCGCTCGACAACTTCGGCCGCATCGACGCCGTGGTCAACAACGCCGGCAACCTGCGCGACCGCATGTTCTTCAAGATGAACGAGGAAGAATGGCGCTCGGTGATCGACGTGCACCTGAACGGCACCTTCTTCGTCAGCCGCGCCGCGGCCAACTACTTCAAGGACCAGGAGAGCGGCGCCTACGTGCACATGACCTCCACCTCGGGCCTGATCGGCAACCTGGGCCAGGCCAACTATTCGGCGGCCAAGCTGGGCATCGCCGCGCTGTCGAAGTCGATCGCGCTGGACATGCAGCGCTTCAACGTGCGCTCGAACTGCATCGCGCCGTTCGCATGGAGCCGCATGACCAGCTCGATCCCCGCCGAAACGCCGGAGGAAAAGGCGCGCGTGGCCAAGCTGCAGAAGATGGAAGCCGGCAAGATCGGCCCGGTCGCGGTCTACCTGGCCAGCCCGGCGGCGAGCGAGGTCAACGGCCAGATCTTCGCGGTGCGCGCCAACGAGATCATCCTGATGAGCCAGCCGCGTCCGGTGCGCTCGGTCCATATGAGCGAGGGCTGGACGCCGGAGTCGGTGGGCGAGGTCGCCATGCCGGCGATGCGCAGCAGCTTCTTCAAGCTGGAGCGCTCGCCCGACGTGATCAGCTGGGACCCGATCTGATGACGGCCGGCCAAGCCCCGGTGCGCGGCGCGCTTGCCGGCGTGCGCGTGCTGGACCTGTCGCGCATCCTGGCCGGCCCGTGGTGCGCGCAGAACCTGGCGGACCTGGGCGCCGAGGTAATCAAGGTCGAGCGCCCCGGCGCCGGCGACGATACCCGTTCGTGGGGGCCGCCGTGGCTGCCCGGCGCGGACGGGCAGCCGTCGCGCGACGCCACCTACTTTGCCGGCGCCAACCGCGGCAAGCAGTCGCTCACGCTCGATATCGCCAGCCCGCAGGGGCAGCAGATCGTGCGCGAGCTGGCCGCGAAGTCGCAGATCGTGCTGGAGAACTACAAGGTCGGCGACCTCAAGCGCTACGGGCTGGACTACGACAGCCTGAAGGCGGTCAACCCGGCGCTGGTCTACTGTTCGATCACGGGCTATGGCCAGACCGGGCCGAGCGCGCACAAGCCCGGCTACGACTTCATCTTCCAGGGCCTGGGCGGCCTGATGAGCGTCACCGGCGAGCGCGACGACCTGCCCGGTGGCGGGCCGCAGAAGGTGGGCGTGGCGGTGGTCGACATGCTGACCGGCATGTACGCCACCGTGGCCGTGCTGGCCGCGCTGCGCCATGCCGAACGCACCGGCGAGGGCCAGCATATCGACATGGCGCTGCTCGACGCGGTGGTGGCGGTCGGCGCCACCCCCATCATCGCGCAGCGCGTGACCGGCCAGGCCATGCCGCGCTACGGCAACGCGCACGCCAACATGGTGCCCTACCATGTGTTCGCCACCGCCGACGGCTACATGATCGTCGCGGCCGGCAACGACGGGCAGTGGCAGGCGTATTGCCGCGGTGTCGAGCGTCCCGACCTGGCCGCCGACGAGCGCTTTGCCACCGGCCCCGGCCGCATCATCCACCGCGACACGCTGGTGCCCCTGCTCGAGGCGCATATGCGCACGCGGCCGACGGCGCACTGGGTGCAGGCGCTGGAAGCGCAGGGCATCCCGTGCGGGCCGATCAACGACTATGGCCAGGTGCTGGAAGATCCGCAGGTACGGCATCGCGAGCTGCAGGTCGACCTGGTGCGCGACGACGGCAGCCTGTGCCCGACCGTCAAGAGCCCGCTGCGGCTGTCGGCCACCCCGGTGCAATACGATGCGCCGCCGCCGCGCCTGGGCCAGCATACGGAGCAAGTGTTGGAGAGGGTGTTGGGTTTGTCGGGGGAACGCATCGCTCGTATGCGCGAGCAGGGCGTAATTTGAGGCGATTGATTGGACTGTCGTGCTTGGCGGGCGTGGCTGTTTCGCCGGCGTAGCCGGCGACCTACTTCTTGGCCGAGCGCCAAGAAGTAGGCAAGAAGCGCGTCGCCTAAGCGGCTGGCTAAGGCGGTGTTGGTGGTTCGAACGGTGGTGACTTGCGGTGAAGCGATTGGTGGTTCGACCCTGCTGACGCTCCTGGAGGTGCCTGGCGTTCGAGGGCGGATGGACGAACCCGACTTTAGGTCGGTGGCCGCCTACTAACTGTGTTGTCGGTGGGACGCCTTCGGCTGCGCTGCGCGCGCGCTCTATCTCAGGTCTGCTGCTCGGGCACGGAGTGCGTCGCTGCGCTCGCACGCGCTGTCGTGGACGAGCCTGAATGCTTTCTCTCCCCGCATGTGTGCTCCCCTCTCCCGCTAGCGGGAGAGGGGCGGGGGAGAGGGCCGGCGCCTCCACGAAGTCAACCCCATCAATCCCTGCGCCCACATCATTCCCGGACTTCCGCCATGAACCTGATTCAATCTTGGACAGATGCCGTCACTGGCGTAGGCTGTCCGGATAGCGGCGTCATGCCGCGTCCTTCCCGGAGACAGCCATGGACGAAGAGACCTTCAACCTCAGCATCCGCAAGTTCCTGAAGGTGGTTGGCGTGAATTCCCAGCGCGAGATCGAGCAGGCCGTCGCCCGCGCCGTGGCCGACGGCACGCTGGCCGGCAACGAGCACCTGCCGGTGTCGGTCACGCTGGAGCTGGGGGCGATAAAGCTGCAGGCGCGCTTCGACGGCGAGATCCGGCTCGAGTAAGCCGCCGGCTGCGCCGCGCCGGCTAGGCCGCCGGCACGCCTTCCTTGCGCATGCCGCGCATCCGGTATTCCCCCGGCGCCACGCCGGTCCATTTCTTGAAGGCGCGGTGGAACGTGCTGGGCTCGGAAAAACCGAGCCGCAGCGCCACGTCCTGCAGCGTCATGCCGGGACGCTCCATCATGCCGATGGCCACGTCGCGCCGCAGGCTGTCCTTGATGCTCTGGTAGCCGCGCCCTTCGTCGCGCAGGCGGCGGCGCAGGGTCTGCGGCGTGAGCCGCAGCAGCTGCGCCATCTGCTCCAGCGACGGCAGTTCGTCGTCCAGGTGCGAGCGCAGGTGCTGGCGGATGCGTTCCGCCAGGCAGCTGTTGTCGCGGTAGCGGATCAGCAGGTTGCGCGGGGTCTCGCGCAGGAAGTCGCGCAGGCTGGCGGCGTCCTGCATCACCGGCAGGCGCAGCGAGGCGGCGTCGAAGTGCAGCGCGGTGACGGGCTGGCCGTAGCTGACCGCGGCCTTGAACACGCGCTCGGTATCGGTGCGCCCCTGCGACGCGGCGGCGCTCAGGTCGACCCGCGTCAGCGGGATCTGCCCGGCCACCAGCCAGCTGACCAGCGCATAGGCATGGAACACAAAGGTCGATTCGGCAAAGCTGCGGCACGCCGATGCGGGCGCGCGCGGATGCAGCACCACCGCCGCGGTCTTGCCGTCGGGGCCCACGTGCAGGCGCGGCGCGAAGGCGTCGATATGCTGGCGGTACAGGCGCAGCCCGGTGCGGATGGCGTCCTCGAGCGTGGCGCAATGGACCAGGCTGCGGCACACCTGCGCGAACACGCCGGGGGTCACGGGCCGGTCCAGCAGGCCCCACAGCTCATCGCGCGTGACTCGGCGCAGCGTGCGGATCAGCGCCGCATACTGGCCCTGCGTCACGCGCGCGCTGGGCGAGCACAACAGCGCCGGCGAGATATCCGCGCGGCGCAGCAGCGCATCGATGTCATAGCCGAGCCGCCGCGCGCCCTGCAGGATATGCGTCACATGCTGGATGGCGATGGTGTGGCGAGCCGGCGCGGGCGCGGCGGATTCAACCGACACGCCCGACGTGCCCGGCGCGCCCCGGCCGATGTCGTCGCGCAGGCGCGCCCCCGGCAGCGCGTGGCCGGCAATGTGCGGCTTGCCCGGCATCGGCGGGCGCAGCGATGGCAGAACGGCTGTTTGCATGGGTCTCCTCGTCACGGCGACGCGCCGGTGCCGGCCTCTCCAGGCCTTTCAGCCCTCTGGCCACATCATGGCGCCACCTTAGCAAGCCCGCGCGGCGCCGCACAATCGGGATTTGCCAAAGCCTGCCTTCCGCCTGAGCGATTCGGCCAATCATTTTGGCGCGTCTGGTCATTGTCCACGCACCGCAGCATCGCGCACTCTCCGGCAAGTACCTCTACAAGGCCGGCCCACCGGCCCGGGCGGATCCTGCAACGCGGCAAAGCGCCCGTGCCCGCCCACGGAAAAAAACCAAAGGAGACAGCACATGCAGGCAGATCGTCGTAGTGGGGAGCGTAGTCCGCGTCGCCGTACCCTGGGCCGCCTCGGCGCCGGATTGCTGGCGTGGAGCGGACTCGCAGCCGGCATGCTGGGCACGGGCGTGGCCCACGCCCAGGCTGACTTTCCGGCACGCACTGTGCGCATGGTGGTGCCGTTCCCGGCCGGCGGCGCCACCGACGTGCTGGCGCGCGCGCTGGCCGAGGGCCTGGGCAAGCAGTGGAAGCGGCCGGTGGTGGTGGAGAACCGCCCGGGCGCCAGCGGCATGCTGGGCGCCGAAGTGGTCGCCCGTGCCGAGTCCGACGGCCATACCGCGCTGCTGACGATCACGCCGCTGGTGCAGGCGCCGAGCCTGTATGCGCGCGCGCCGTATGACCCGGTGAAGGATTTTGCCGCGGTGTCCGAACTCGGCACCACCAACCTGGTGTTCGCGGTCAATACCAGCGCCGTGCCGGCCACCAACCTGAAGGACTTTATCGCGCTGGTGCGCACCAAGCCCAGGCAGTTCTCCTATGGCTCGTTCGGCGCGGGCTCCAGCGGCCACCTGTATGGCGAAGTCTTCAACGACGCCGCCAAGATCGACATGCTCCATGTCTCGTACAAGGGCGAGGCGCCGGAGCTGAACGACCTGCTCGGCGGCCAGGTGCCGGCCGCGGTGATCTCGGTGATGGGTGCCAAGCCCCATGTCGCCACCGGCCGGCTGCGCGCGCTGGCGGTAACCGGACCCGCGCGCGCGCCGCAACTGCCGGACGTGCCCACCTTCCGCGAGGCCGGCATCGAGGGCATGGACGCGATGGGCTGGTTCGGCCTGCTGCTGCCGGCCGCCACGCCGCGCTCGATCGTCGAGAAGTTTTCCGCCGACGTCAACCGCGTGCTGGCCCAGCCCGACGTGCGCAAGCGCATGAGCGAGCTTGGCGTGATCCTGACCGGCAGCACGCCCGACGCGTTCGCCCAGACCGTCCAGGCCGACTTCGTGCGCTGGGGCAAGGTGATCCGCACGCGCAATATCCGCCTGGACTGAGCTGTCCCGCTTGACCCGTATCCGATCCGCATCTGACTTGTCTATTGCTGCAATGAAGCCTGCTACAAGCCCTGCCCCACGCACTGCCCAGCCGTTCCGTTCCCCCGCCTGGCCGCCCGGCCTGCCGGCGACGCTGCATACGCCGCGCACCAGCCTGTTCTACAACGTCGAGGTCGCGGCGCAGCGCTATCCGGACAAGACCGCGATCCAGTACTTCGGCACCGCGATCTCGTATGGCGAGCTGCGCGAAGAGATTGAACGGATGGCCGGCTACCTGCAGCAAGCCTGCGGCATCCAGCCCGGCGACCGGGTGGTGCTGTTCAGCCAGAACTGCCCGCAGTTCATCGTCGCCTACTACGCCATCCTGCGTGCCGAAGGCGTGGTCGTGCCCGCCAACCCGATGTGGCTGGAAGCCGAGCTCGCCCACGTGGTGCAGGACAGCGGCGCGGTCGCCGCCTTCGCCGGCAGCGAGCTGTATGCGCGCATGGCGCCGCTGCACGGTCCCGCGCTGCGCCACGTGATCCTGCACGACTATGCGGGCATGCTGCGCGACGACGGCGGCCTGCCGGTGCCGGCCTGGCTGCGCGAGCCGCCGCCCGCGCCGCAGGCCGCGCCGTCGGGCGCGATGCCGGTGGCCTGGGACACCGCCAGTGGCGCCGGGCACCGGCCGCTGCCGCACCAGGCCGGGCACGACACACTGTGCATGCTGGCCTATACCTCCGGCACCACCGGCAACCCCAAGGGCTGCATGCATACCCACGGCACGCTGATGACCGCGGCCGCCGGTTCGGTGATCTGGCGTGGCGGCTCGGCCGAATCGGTGGTGCTGGCGGTGGCGCCGATGTTCCACCTGCTGGGCATGCAGAACTGCATGAACTCGCCGCTCTACCTGGGCGCGACGGTGGTGCTGATGCCGCGCTGGGACCGCGCGCTGGCCGCGGACCTGATCGAGCGCTACCGCGTCTCGGTGTGGGGCGCGCCGCCGGCGATGATGGTGGACTTCTTCTCGCAGCCCGGCATCGACGCGCGCGACCTGTCCAGCCTGGCCTACGTCGGCGGTGGCGGCGCGGCCATGCCGGAGGCCGTGGCCAACATGCTGCAGCAGCGCTTCGGGCTGCCCTATGTCGAGGCCTACGGCATGACCGAGACCGCGGCCTTCATCCTGTCGAACCCGCGCAACCAGCCCAAGCGCGAATGCCTGGGCATCGCCACCTTCGGCGTGGACGCGCGCGTGGTCGACCCCGAGACGCTGCGCGAACTGCCCCACGGCGAGACCGGCGAGATCGTGGTCCACGGCGGCCAGGTGATGCAGGGCTACTGGCACAACGAAGACGCCAACGCCGCCACCTTCATCGAGCTCGACGGCAAGCGCTTCCTGCGCACCGGCGACCTGGGTTTCATGGACGAGGAAGGCTACTTCTTCATGCGCGACCGCCTCAAGCGCATGATCAACGCGTCGGGCTACAAGGTCTGGCCGGCCGAGGTGGAGAACATGCTGTACGGCCACCCGGCCATCCACGAAGCCTGCGTGATCGCGGCGCGCGACGAGCGCCGCGGCGAAACCGTCAAGGCGGTGGTGGCGCTGCGCCCCGACGCGCGCGGCACGGCGGAAGCCGAACCCGAACGCATCATGGCCTGGTGCCGCGAGCACATGGCCGCGTACAAGGTGCCGCGCATCGTCGACGTGGTCGACGCGCTGCCCAAGTCGGCCACCGGCAAGATCCTGTGGCGCGCGCTGCAGGAACGCGAGATGCAGGCGGACCATCCCGGCAACTGATGGTGGCGGTGATGCCCACCCAGCGCAGCAACCCGAGCAGCAAAGAGAGAGACAACATGCAGCAGAGCAGACGCAACTGGCTGGCGCAGGCCGGCACCCTGGCCGGCGCGGCCATCCTTGGCCACGCGGGCCAGGCTTTCGCCCAACAGCCGTACCCCGCCAAGCCGATCCGGCTGATCGTGCCGTACCCGGCGGGCGGCGGCACCGATACCGTGGGCCGGCTGATCGGCCAGCGCCTGGCCGAAGGCCTGGGCCAGCCGGTGGTGGTGGAAAACAAGCCTGGCGCCAGCGGCATGCTGGGCAACGATACCGTCGCCAAGGCGCCGGCCGACGGCTACACCCTGCTGCTGGCGATCACCGCGCTGATCCAGTCGCCGGCGCTGTACAAACGCACCCCGTATGACGTCGCCAAAGACTTCACCCCGGTCTCGCTGATCGCCAAGTCGTCCGACCTGTTCGTGGTGCCCAACCGGGTGCCGGCCAGCACCATGCGCGAGTTCCTGGCGCTGGCCAAGTCCGGCAAGCTCAGCTATGGCTCGTACGGCAACGGCACCTCGTCGCACCTGCACGGCGAGCTGCTGCGCCAGCAGGCCGGCATCGAGATCGCGCATATCCCGTACAAGGGCGCGGCGCCGCTGATGAGCGACCTGCTCGGCGGCCAGGTGGACAGCGCCTTCGTCGACGTGACCTCGGCCAACCCTTACCTCACCAGCGGCAAGTTCAAGATCCTGGGCATCACCGGGACCCAGCGCTACAAGGCGCTGCCCAATGTGCCGACCTTCTCCGAGCTGGGCCTGGCGGGGTTCGAGCCCAATGGCTGGTTCGGGCTGTTCCTGCCCGGCAACGCGCCCAAGGACGTGACGGCAAGGCTGGCCGCCGAGACCGCACGCATCGTGCGGCTGCCCGAAGTGACGCAGAAGCTGGCCGGCATGGGTTTGCAGCCGGTCGGCTCCACGCCGCAGGAACTCGCCGCCGTGGTCGCCGGCGACACGCCAAAGTGGGCCAGGATCGTGCGCGACGCCAACATCCAGCTGGACTGACACACCGTACCGGAGGCCAAGCCATGGAAACCATCCGTTTTGCCGTCGAGGACGGCGTCGCCACGCTGACGCTGGATGCGCCGGCGCGCAAGAATGCGCTGTCGCTTCAGATGCGCGAGGAAATCGGCGAAGTGATTCGCCGGATACGGGACGACGACAGCGTGCGCGCCCTGATCCTGACCGCGGCCGGCACCGATTTCTCGTCGGGCGGCGATATCAGCTCGATGCAGGTCGAAATCAGCGCCGAGCAGGGCCGCAGGCGCCTGCGCAAGCTCCACGGCTGGCTGGAAGACCTGATCCAGCTCGACGTGCCGGTCATTGCCGCGGTCGACGGCGCCGCCTATGGCGCGGGCTTCAGCCTGGCGCTGACTGCCGACATCATCCTGGCCACGCCGCGCGCGCGCTTCGGGCTGCCGTTCCTGCGCATGGGGCTGGTGCCGGACTGTGGCGTGTTCTACACGCTGCCGCGGATGATCGGCCTGCAGCGGGCCAAGGCGCTGATGTTCTCGATGCGCGAGCTCAGCGCCCAGGCCGCGCAAGACCTTGGCATCGTCATGGAAATCGTGCCGGCCGACGGCCTGCAGGCGCGCGCCCGGGCGCTGGCGCAGGCATTCACCGAGGCCTCGCCGGTGGCGGTCAGCCTGACCAAGCAGGCGCTCAATGCATCGCTGGGCCAGGACCTGGGCACCATGCTGGCGATGGAGGCGGACGCCCAGGGCATCGCCTTCTCCACCGGCTACCGCCGCGAGGCCGCCGACCGCTTCATGGCCAAGCAGCCGCTGCGCTACCGCTGGCCGGACTGAAGGCAGACCGGCGGGGCTTGCCGTCCCGCAGCATCGGTTGCCCCCTTGCTCGCGCCCCTATTTATATAGGCAGGTAATCCGGCGCCGACCGGGGCCTGCCGCTTCATTATTCACGTTTACCCTGATACCGGTACCACTTATGGGATCCCAAGACCAGAACGCGGCGCCCGCCGCACGCCAGACCCCCTGGATGAACGAAGAGCTGGAAATGTTCCAGGACACCGTGCGCCGCTTCGTCGAGCGCGAACTCGCCCCCAACGAGGCCCGCTGGGCCGAGCAGGGCCACATCGACCGCGACATGTGGCGCCGCGCCGGCCAGATCGGGCTGCTGTGCGCCAGCATCCCCGAGGAATACGGCGGCGGCGGCGGCACCTTCGCCCACGAGGCCATCATCACCCAGGAGATGTCGCGCGCGGTCTGCACCAGCCTGGGCAACAACGTGCACAGCGGCATCGTGGCGCACTACCTGCTGCGCTACGGCACCGAAGCGCAGAAGCAGAAATGGCTGCCGCAGATGGCCAGCGGCGAACTGGTGGCCGCCATCGCGATGTCGGAACCCGGCGCGGGTTCCGACCTCAAAGCGATACGCACCCGCGCGCTGCGGGAACAGACCCCCGACGGAGACTGCTATCGCCTCAACGGCGCCAAGACCTTCATCACCAACGGCTACCACGCCGACCTGATCTGCGTGGTGGCCAAGACCGATCCGGAAGCCGGTTCGCGCGGGGTGTCGCTGGTCATGGTGGAAACCCGCGACCTGCCGGGCTTCCGTCGCGGCCGCATCCTGGAAAAGATCGGGCAGAAGGGCCAGGACACCGCCGAGCTGTTCTTCGACGACGTGCTGGTGCCGTGCGACAACCTGCTCGGCACGCAGGAAGGGCAGGGCTTCTACCAGCTGATGCAGCAGCTGCCGCAGGAGCGCATGATCATTGCGCTGGGCGCGGTGGCCACCATGCAGCGCGCGATCGAACTGACCACCGAATACGTGCGCCAGCGCAAGGTGTTCGGCCAGCCGCTCGGCGACCTGCAGAACACCCGTTTCAAGCTGGCCGAATGCAAGACCGTGGCCACCATTGCCGCGACCTTCGTCGACGACTGCATGCAGCGCCTGATGGACGGCCAGCTCGACGCGGCGACCGCGGCGATGGCCAAATGGTGGTGCACCCAACAGAACTGCCAGGTCATCGACGAGTGCCTGCAGTTGCACGGCGGCTATGGCTACATGCTGGAATACCCGATCGCGCGCATGTACGCGAACGCACGCGTCAGCAAGATCTTCGGCGGCTCCAACGAGATCATGAAGGAGCTGGTCGCGCGCACGCTCTGAGCGCCGTCAGCGCGGGCGCTGCGCTATCAGCACTGTCTGTGTGCTAGTGCGCGCAGGCAATGCGAGACGTCGCAAAACGCCTGACGACATGCGTAAAAATGAAAGCCGGCACCTGTGCCGGCTTTCGTGCTTATGGTTACAAAACCGGATGTGCACGGATGGCGGGAAAGGTGTAAGGTGTGTCACAAGCATGGTCAATGGCCCGTCGCGCGCGGGGGCGAAGCCGAGTGGAATCAGCCAAAAGCTGACAGCGAAATCCGGCAGGAATGCAGCGGGGAATGCAGCAGCGAAACACCCGTTGCATCGATGCAAGATTCGTCAACTCGGACTCCACCATCGCCGTTATTTGACTATGATGAAGTAAAGACTTCGCAACATGACAGGTCGCCAGGCCGGGGTGGTGTACCGCGAACGTTGCGCGAAGCCTTGGGGGTAGCACTACCTACGCCTCGGACGTGAACTCTGACGGGAGTAAGGTATGGACATTTTTGGCCATTACGCTACGCGGTTCGAAGCTCGCAAGGAAGAGGAATACAGCATCCAGGAATACCTGGAGATCTGCAAGAAGGATCCGACTGCCTACGCGACCGCTGCCGAACGCATGCTCGCCGCGATCGGTCAGCCTGAGCTGGTGGATACCCACCACGATCCCAGGCTGTCCCGCCTGTTCTTCAACAAGGTCATTCGCATCTATCCGGCCTTCCGCGACTTCTACGGCATGGAGGACACGATCGAGCAGATCGTCTCGTTCTTCAAGCACGCGGCGCAGGGCCTGGAAGAGCGCAAGCAGATCCTGTATCTGCTCGGGCCTCCCGGCGGCGGCAAGTCCTCGCTCGCGGAGAAGCTGAAGGCGTTGATGGAACAGATCCCCATCTACGCGCTGAAGGGGTCGCCCATCCACGAGTCGCCCCTGGGTCTGTTCTCGCCGGAAGAAGACGGCAAGATCCTGGAAGAGGACTACGGCATCCCGCTGCGCTATCTCAATACCATTGCCTCGCCATGGGCAGTGAAGCGCCTGCACGAGTTCAACGGCGACATCACCAAGTTCAAGGTGGTGAAGCTGCGCCCGTCGGTGCTGTCGCAGATCGCGATCTCGAAGACCGAGCCGGGCGACGAGAACAACCAGGACATCTCGTCGCTGGTGGGCAAGGTCGACATCCGCAAGCTCGAGGACTTCCCGCAGGACGATCCGGACGCGTACTCGTATTCCGGCGGCCTGTGCCTGGCCAACCGCGGACTGCTCGAGTTCGTCGAAATGTTCAAGGCGCCGATCAAGGTGCTGCACCCGCTGCTGACCGCGACCCAGGAAGGCAACTACAAGGGCACGGAAGGCTTCGGCGCGATCCCGTTCGACGGCGTCATCCTGGCGCACTCGAACGAGGCCGAGTGGCAGACCTTCAAGGCGGACAAGAACAACGAGGCTTTCCTCGACCGGATCTATATCGTCAAGGTGCCGTACTGCCTGCGCGTGTCCGACGAGGTCAAGATCTACGACAAGCTGTTGCGCAGCAGTTCGCTGTCGGCCGCCCCGTGCGCGCCCAATACCCTGAAGATGATGGCGCAGTTCGCGGTGCTCACGCGCATCAAGGAGCCCGAGAACTCCAACATCTTTTCCAAGATGCGCGTCTACGACGGCGAGAGCCTGAAGGACGTGGACCCGAAGGCAAAGTCGTACCAGGAATATCGCGACTACGCCGGCATCGACGAAGGCATGAACGGGCTGTCGACGCGCTTCGCGTTCAAGGTCCTGTCCAAGGTCTTCAACTTCGACAACACCGAAGTGGCGGCCAACCCGGTGCACCTGCTGTACGTGCTCGAGCAGCAGATCGAGCGCGAGCAGTTTCCGCCGGAGCAGGAAGCCAAGCTGCTGTCGTATATCAAGGAGTACCTGACCACCCCGTTCGTGGAGTTCATCGGCAAGGAGATCCAGACCGCCTACCTTGAATCGTATTCTGAGTACGGGCAGAACATCTTCGACCGCTATGTGGTGTTCGCCGACCTGTGGATCCAGGACCAGGAGTACCGCGATCCCAACACCGGCGAAATCCTCGACCGCAACGCGCTGAACGACGAGCTCGAGAAAGTGGAAAAGCCCGCGGGGATCTCCAACCCGAAGGACTTCCGCAACGAGATCGTCAACTTCGTGCTGCGGGCGCGGGCCAACAACGGTGGCAAGAACCCGGTCTGGACCAGCTATGAAAAGCTGCGGATGGTGATCGAGAAGCGCATGTTCTCCACCACGGAGGACCTGCTTCCGGTGATCTCGTTCAACGCCAAGTCTTCGCGCGAAGACCAGGACAAGCACGAGAACTTCGTCAACCGCATGGTCGAGAAGGGGTATACGCCCAAGCAAGTGAGACTGTTGGTGGAGTGGTATCTGCGCGTAAGAAAGTCATCGTAACGGCGCCGCGGAACAGGTCTCTCAACGAGGGCAACATATGGCTACGGTCATCGATCGGCGCGAAAACGGCGGCAACAAGAGTGCCGTCAACCAGCAACGCTTCATCAAGCGCTACCGCGAGCAGATCCGGCAAGCGGTGGCAAAGGCGGTGTCCGGCCGGAAGATCATGGACATCGAGCAGAGCGGGCAGGTGTCCATTCCGGTCAAGGACATCAGCGAACCGATCTTCCACCACGGCCCGGGCGGGCGGCGCGAGTGGATTCACCCTGGCAACAAGAAGTTCGTCAAGGGCGATTCCTTCGACCGCCAGCAGCAGGGCGGCGGCGGGACCGGTTCGCGGGCCAGCGACAGCGGCGAGGGCGAGGACGATTTCGTCTTCACGCTGTCGCGCGAGGACTTCCTCAATTTCTTCTTCGAGGACATGGCGCTGCCGGACCTGGCCAAGCGCCACCTCGCCAAGATTGCCGAGGTGCGCAAGGTGCGCGCCGGCTATTCCATCGACGGCACCCCGTCCAACCTGTCGATCCTGCGCACCATGCGCAGTTCGCTGGGGCGGCGTATCGCCTTGTCCAGCCCTTACCAGAAGCGCCTGCGCCAGCTTGAGCTGGCCTATGCCGAGGCACTGGAGCAGGACGGACCGTATGCCGAAGGCACGCTCGAGCTGATGGAGAAGATGCGGCACCTGCGCGCCTGCATCGATCGCGTTCCCTTTATCGAGAAGCTCGACCTGCGCTACAACAACCGCGTGCTGAAGAAGCGCCCGCAGGCCCAGGCGGTGATGTTCTGCCTGATGGACGTGTCCGGCTCGATGGACGAGAGCCGCAAGGACCTGGCCAAGCGCTTCTTCATGCTGCTGTACCTGTTCCTGAAGCGCAACTACGAGCGCATCGACGTGGTGTTTATCCGCCATCACACCGTGGCGAAGGAAGTCGAAGAGGAAGATTTCTTCCACTCGCGCGAGTCCGGCGGAACCGTCGTGTCGAGCGCGCTGAAGCTGATGGTGGAGGTCATCCACGACCGCTATCCGCCCAGCCAGTGGAACATCTATTGCGCGCAGGCCTCGGACGGGGATAACTGGGCCGGCGATTCCGAGCTGTGCGGGCGGCTGCTGCGCGAGTCGATCCTGCCGCTGGTGCAGTATTACGCGTATGTGGAGGTAGCGTCGGAAGAGCCGCAGAACCTCTGGGAAGAGTATCTGACGGTGAAGAGCCAGTTCGATCACTTTGCGATGCAGCGCATCATCGGCGCGGACGAAATCTACCCGGTGCTGCACGACCTGTTCCAGAAACGCGCGGCATAATCAGTGCTGGCCGGCGGGTTGCCGGCAAGCCGCGGTGAAGAAGGGCAATATTGGCAAGACAGGGGACCTGGCGGCGCGCGCGTGCCGCAAGCACCGGCCTGCCTGTCTTGCGCGGACGAAAGGGGCGACGATGGCTTATCTGTCCACGGGTTCGGAATGGACCTTCGAGCTGATCAACCGGTATGACCGCGAGATTTCCCGCATCGCCGGCGAATTCGGCCTGGATACCTATCCCAACCAGATCGAGATCATCACCGCCGAGCAGATGCTCGACGCCTATGCGTCGGCGGGGCTGCCGGTGGGCTACAGCCACTGGTCCTACGGCAAGCACTTCCTGGCGTCGGAGCGCAGCTACCAGCGCGGCCACATGGGGCTGGCGTACGAGATCGTCATCAATTCCAATCCCTGCATCGCCTACCTGATGGAGGAGAACACCATGCCGATGCAGGCGCTGACGATCGCGCATGCCTGCTACGGCCACAACTCCTTCTTCAAGGGCAACTACCTGTTCCGCACCTGGACCAACGCCGACGCCATCGTCGACTACCTGCTGTTCGCCAAGAACTACGTGGCCGAGTGCGAGCAGCGCTACGGCGAGCAGGAGGTGGAACTGCTGCTGGACTCCTGCCACGCGCTGCAGAACTATGGCGTGGACCGCTACAAGCGGCCCAAGAAGCTGTCGATCACCGAGGAAAAGGCGCGCCAGGCCGACCGCGAGAACTACCTGCAGATGCAGGTCAACGACCTGTGGCGCACGCTGCCCAAGCACCGGCCGCACGCGCTGGCGTCCGAGGACGACACGACCGAGCCGGATGTGCCGTTCCCGCCCGAGCCGCAGGAGAACCTGCTGTATTTCATCGAAAAGAATGCCCCCAAGCTGGCGCCGTGGCAGCGCGAGATCGTGCGCATCGTGCGCAAGATCGCGCAGTATTTCTATCCGCAGCGCCAGACCAAGGTGATGAACGAAGGCTGGGCCACGTTCTGGCATTACACCATCATCAACCAGCTGTACGAGGAAAAGCTGGTCAACGACGCCTTCATGATGGAGCTGCTGCAGGCGCACACCAACGTCATCTACCAGCCGCCGTACCACAGCCCGTACTACAGCGGCATGAACCCCTACACGGTGGGCTTCCTGATGTTCCAGGATTTGCGCCGCATGTGCGAGAGCCCGACCGACGAGGACTACCGCTGGGCGCCAGAGATCGCCGGCACCGACTGGCGCAAGACGCTGGACTTCGCCATGCGCAACTTCAAGGACGAGAGCTTCCTGCTGCAGTTCCTGTCGCCGCGCGTGATCCGCGAGCTGAAGCTGTTCTCCGTGCTGGACGATGACCGCGAGGGCAAGCTGCGCGTGACCGCGATCCACGACGACGAGGGCTACCGCGCGATCCGCCAGCTGATGGCGGCGCAGTACGACCTGTCCAGCATGGAACCCAATATCCAGGTCACCAACGTCGATGTCGGCGGCGACCGCTCGCTGACATTGCGCCACCTGCAGAACGACCGGCGTCCGCTGGCGCACAACTTCGATGAAGTGGTGCGGCACGTGACCCGGCTGTGGGGCTTTACCGTGCGGCTGGAGGTGGCCTATGAAGACGGCCGCACCGAGCTGAAGTACGAATGCAAGCCTGAGCGCCGCCACCGTCGCCCGCATGGCAGCGGGCTAAGCCTGGCCGCCTGAGCGGCAGGCGGCGCCCCGGGGCCCCGCCGCTTCAGGCGGCGGGCGCCGGCTCGCACCAGTCGCGCACCAGTTCCACCGCCTTGCGGCCGTCGCTGGCACAGGCTACTTCGCCCAGCACGCGGCTCCACCAGCGTTCCGACCCGTCCGCCACGCGCCACGCATGCAACCGGCGCGTATAGAGCTGCAGGTCATATTCCTCGGTAATGCCGATCGCGCCATGCACGGCGTGCGCGATCGCGGCCACCGGCGTGACCGCGTCGCTGGCGCGCAGCTTGCCGATTGCCGCGCGCAGCGGGGCGGGCGTGGCGCCGTCGCTGTCGCAGGCCAGTTGCGCCGCCACTCGCGCCGCGGCGACATGCTCGGCCATCTCGCTGACCTGATGCTGGATCGCCTGGAACTTGCCGATGGCGCGGCCGAACTGCTGGCGGTCGTTGGCGTACTGCAGCGTCAGGTCGAGCACTTGCGACAGCGCGCCGGCCAGCTGCGCCGCATGCAGGCAGGCGCCCAGCGTGCGCACGGTGCCGGCCGGCAACTGGAATGCCGCGGGCGCGGCGGTGTCGGGGCGCGGCACGCGCACCGTCAGGTCGCCGTGGGCGCCGGTGGCCTCGGCGCGCGCCGCCGCGGCCGGCAGCAGCAGGCAGCGCTCGCCGTCCTGAAGCAGCAACCACTGCGCATGGCGGGCGTCCGCCACCAGCGTGGCGGCGGCGCCGTCGTCGAAGCTTGCCAGCGCGATCGGGCCGTGTGGCAGCGCGACGCCGTTGGCATGCAGCAGCGCGCGCGCAAAGATGGTCTGCGCCAGCGGCAGCGGCAGGGCGTGGCGGCCGGTGACGAACAGCACCGGCGCAAGTTCGCGCAGCGCCAGCGCGGCGCCGCCGGCGGATTCGGGCAACAGGCAGTCGGCGAAGCCGCTGCCTTGCAGCGCTTGCCATAGCGGCTGCCATAGCGGCTGCGGAATGGCCTGCTGTTCCAGCGCGCGCACCGTGGCGGGAGCGCAGCAGTCGCGCAGCAGCGCGTCGAGGGCATCGGAGTAGGCGTTATGCATGGGCAATCTCGTTCAGGATGGCGGTCGGCGCGGCTGGATCAGCGCAGGCCCAGCCCGCGCGCGATCATGCCGCGCAGGATTTCGCGGGTGCCGCCGCGCAGCGAATACGACGGCGCGATCTGCGTCACATAGGCCAGGGTGCGGTACAGCGCTCCATCGGCAGCGAGTGCCGGTTCGTCGCCAAGCGCGGCTTCGACCAGGGCCGGCACCGACTGCTCGAAGGTGGTGCCCAGGTCCTTCACCAGCGCCGCCTCCACCACCGGGCTTTCGCCCGCGGCCAGCCGCGCCGTGACCGCCAGCGACATTGCGCGCAGCACCGCCAGGTGGCCGGCAAGGCGGCCCGCGGTGACGGTGTCGCGCCGCGCGGGCGGCAGCCGGCGCAGGGCGTCGAGCCAGGTGTCGAGCAGCACCACGCTGGAGTACAGCCGCTCCGGCCCGCTGCGCTCGAACGCCAGCTCGGCGTTAACCTGCTCCCAGCCGCTGCCCTCGTTGCCGACCAGCGCATCCGGCGCCAGCGCCACGTCGTCGAAGCTCACTTCCGAGAAGTGCGCATCGCCGGTCAGGTCGCGGATCGGCCGCACCGTGACGCCCGGCGCGTGCAGGTCGACGATGAACTGCGACAGCCCGGCCTGCCGGTCCTGCGGCGTGCCCGAGGTGCGCACCAGCGCGATCATGAAGTGGCAGCGGTCGGCGTTGGTGGTCCAGATCTTGCGCCCGTTCAGGCGCCAGCCGCCATCAGGCTGGCGCACCGCGCGCGTGGCCACGCTGGCCAGGTCCGAGCCGGAATTGGGCTCGCTCATGCCGATGCAGAAAAAGGCCTCGCCGCGGCTGATCGCCGGCAGGTAGCGGGCCTTCTGCGCGTCGTCGCCGTAGCGCAGGATCAGCGGGCCGCTCTGGCGGTCGGCGATCCAGTGCGCCGACACCGGCGCGCCGCAGGCCAGCAGTTCCTCCACCAGCACGAAGCGCGAGAACGGGTCCAGCCCCGCGCCGCCGTACTGCGCCGGCAGCGTGATGCCGACCCAGCCGCGCGCGGCCAGCGCCCGGCTGAAGCCGGCATCGAAGCCCATCCACGAGCGCGCCCGCGTTTCCGGCGGCAGTGCCGGCAGGTGCTGGTCCAGGAAGGCCCGCACCTCGGCGCGGAATGCCGCGGCGTGGGGTGGCAAGGTGGTAAGGCTGAAGGTGGAGAGCAATGCGGTCACGTTTGAGTCCTGTCGCTTGATATGGCAGAGGGCGTGCTTTGGATTCCGCGCAGCGTCACCGACCTGCCAGCAGCCGGCGCGCGGTATAGGTCATCACCAGTTCGCCGCGCTGGTTGAACACCTCGATGCGCGAATCCACTACGGCGCGGCCGCTGCGCGAGGTCGGGCGGATGCCGGTCACGGTCACGGTGGCGTGGATGGTGTCGCCGACCAGCACCGGGCCGTGGATCTGCTGCGTCAGCTCCAGCATCGCCAGCCCGGTGCCCTGGATCATGGTCTGCAGGATGAAGCCTTCGATCAGCGTATAGGTCAGCGCTGCCGGCACCGGCCGGCCCTGGATCGCGCCGCCGTCGTAGCCGACTTCGATAAAGATGGCCTCGACCATGCCGGTGACCGAGATGAAGTTGACCAGGTCGGTCTCGGTCACGGTGCGGGAGAAGGTGCGGAAGGCCTGGCCCTCGTGCAGGTCTTGCCAGTAGAAGCCCTGGCCCAGGCGGGGCAGTTCTGCATGCGTCATGGTGTCTCCGTGGCGGGGGCGCAGCGCGCCGCGCCGCTCTGTTGCAGTTGCGCGATCTGCTCGGTGCCGAGCCCGGCCTCGGCCAGCACCGCGTGGGTGTGTTCGCCCAGCCGCGGCGGCACCGCCAGCGGTGCGCGCTGGCCGTCGAAACGCACCGGCGCGCCGGGAAAGCGGAGCTTGCCCATGGCCGGATCGTCGGCGGTCTCGAAAAAGCCGGTGGCGGCCAGGTGCGGATCCTGGGGCAGGTCGTCGAGCGTATTGATGCGCGCCACCGGGATCTGCAGGCGTTCGCACAAGCCCACCCAGTGCGCGGTGCTGTGCGCCTGCACGATCTCGCCGGTCAGTTCGTACAGGGTCTCGATATGCTCGGTGCGGGCGGCGATGTCGGCAAAGCGCGCATCGGCGGCCAGCTCCGGACGGCCGGCGGCGTGGAAGAAGTCGCGCCAGTGCGCATCGGTGTACGGCATCATGCAGACATGGCCGTCGGCGCTGCGGTACGGGCGGCGCAACGGCGCCAGCACGCGCGGATAACCGCTCGGGCCGCGCGGCGGGTCGAAATGCCGGCCGTAGAAGTGCTCGACCAGGTTGAACGCCACCATCGATTCGAACATCGGCACCTCGACCAGCGTGCCATGCCCGCTGCCGCCGCCGGCCTGGCGCCGGGCGCGGCCGGCCAGCGCCGCGCACACCGACAGCGCCACCACCAGCCCGCTGGTCTTGTCCGCGGCAATGGTCGGGAAGTAGCGGCTGTCGCCGGTCTGCGCCGCCATCAGCGCGGCATTGCCGGACAGGCCCTGGATGATGTCGTCGTAGGCCGGCCGGCCGCCATAGGGGCCGTCCTCGGCAAAGCCGAGCAGGCTGACGAAGACCAGGTCCGGATGCCGCGCCCGCACCGTGTCGGGATCCAGCCCGAGCGCCGCCAGCTTCTGCGGGCGCATGCTGTGCATCAGCACGTCGGCGCGGTCCAGCACGCGCGCCAGCGCCGCCTGTGCCGCCGGCTGCTTCAGGTCCAGCACCACGCTGCGCTTGCCCCGATTGACCCCCAGGAAGATCGCCGCCATGCCGGGTTCGGCGGCGGGCCCGGTGCGGCGCGTGGAATCGCCCTCGGGCGGCTCGACCTTGAGCACGTCGGCGCCCAGGTCGGCCAGCCACTGGCTGGCATACGGCCCCATCACCACCGTGGACAGGTCGACCACGCGGATGCCTGCAAGCGGCAGCATAGTGTCTCCGGTCTTTTTTACTGTGGGCCACAGGGTAGATCAGCGCGGACCGGCTGGTCTAATATTAGTTTTTTAGCAATCGATATCTTCTGGATATTGCAGACCATGGACCTGCGCCAACTGCAGCAGTTCGTCGCCCTGGCCGAGACCGGCAATTTCCACCGCGCCGCCGAGCGGCTGCACATGGCGCAGCCGCCCCTTTCGATTTCGATCCGCAAGCTCGAGGAACAGCTCGGCACGGCGCTGTTCGTGCGCACCTCGCGCGGGGTGCGGCTGACGCAGGCGGGCGAGGCCGCGCTGCATGACGCGCGCCGGGCGCTGTTCCACGCGCAGCAGGCGCGCGCCGCGGCAATGGCGGCGGGGCAGGGTGAGCGCGGCGCATTGCGCATCGGCTTTATCGGCTCGGCCACCTATGCGCTGCTGCCCAAGCTGATCCCGGCATTCCGCGCCGCGCATCCCGGCATCGAGCTGATCCTGCACGAATCCACCACCGCCGCGATCCTCGACCGGCTGGAAAAGCACCAGATCGATGCCGGGCTGGTGCGCTTTCCGATCCTGAGCAGCGGCGGCTATGTGCTCACGCCGCTGGAGAACGATGTCTTCGTCGCCGCCGTGCCGGCTGACAGCCCGCTGGCGCGCGCCGACGCGATCGCGCTGCGCGCGCTGGCCGACCAGCCCTTCATCATGTACCCGGCGGCGCAGGTGCCGAACCTGCATGCGGTGGCGATGATGCTGTGCCAGCAGGCGGGCTTCGTGCCGCGCGTCACGCAGGAGGCGGTGCAGGTTCAGACCCAGGTCAGCCTGGTGGAAAGCGGGTTGGGCGTGGCGCTGGTGCCCAGCGTGGCGGCGCGCTACGCCAACCAGCGCGTGCGCTTCCTGCCGTTGTCGAGCCCGCGTCCGGCGGGCCGCATCGGCATTGCGCTGGCGGCGCGGCCCGATGACGGCGACCGCCAGGTGCAACGCTTCCTCGCGGCGGCGCAGGCCGCGGTGAGGTAGTGCAGCGGGGCGCCGCCTCAGGCGGCGCGTGGGCGCGGGGCGCGCGGCCGCACCGCGGAAGTCACGCCGGCGCGCTCCAGGTTCACGCCGGGCAACAGGTGCAGCAGCCGCACCAGTTCGGACTGGCGATGCGTGCCGGTCTTGCGCAGCGTGTCGCGGATATGCACGCGCACGGTATGGGGCGAGAGGAACTCGCGCTCGGCAATCTCGTTGAGGGTTTCGCCGGCGGCCAGCCGGATGGCAATGATGCTTTCCTTGCGCGACAGCCCGAACAGCGAGGTCAGCACGCCGGCATCCAGCACGGACCGCGATTCGGAATTGCCCAGCAGCAGCATCGCCGCCGGCAGCTGCCAGGGGCCCTCCACCGGCTGGCGCGACACCAGCGGCGTGACGATGATCGGCACTGGCTGCCCGCCCGAGGTGATATGCATCCACGAGCCGGACGCGGCGTCGGCGCCGCGGCCGCGCATGGCGCCGTCGAGCAGCTTGCGCAGCACCGCCTGCAGCGTGTCGCTGTGGGCGCGCAGCACGCCGTCCTGCAGCGACAGGTAGCTGTCGGCCTGCACCAGCGCTTCGGCCCAGCTGTTGGCATAGCGCACGCGCAGGTCGGCCTGCAGCACCATCACGCCGAAGTCCAGGGTGTCGAGCCCGGCCAGGCCCAGGCTGGCCAGCCCGCTCAGTTCAAAGTTGCGCTGCTGCATGCGCGCGGCGCGCACCCAGTGCGGCATGACGTGGGACAGGCGCCGCTCGCGCTGGCCCGCGCTGATGCTGCCTGCGTTGGTGCCGCTCATCAGCACGCAGACTTCGGCGTTCTCGACCAGCCGGATGCCCTGTTCCAGCTCGCTGCAGGCCAGCGCCGGCGCCGCGGCCGCGGCGCCGGCGCAGCACAGCGGGGCGGCGTCCAGCGGGGCGTGGCCGGCGCCGTGGCCAGACCAGTCGAGCGGTCCGGGCAGGCAGTCCGGCAGGGTGGCCCCTGTGGTGAAGCAGCCGTGCGGGGTCACGCCCAGCCGGGCATGGCCGGCCAGCTTGTCCCAGATCAGGTAGCGGGGGCTGACGGTGCAGGTGTATCGTGAAAAGAGATCGAGGGCGGCGGGCATGGCCGCGACATCCAGCGCGGACTCATAGATGGAGTCGACCAGACGATGGAAGTCCTCGTCTGTTGTCGGGTGTTCGCCCATGTTCAGATCCCCCCGGTGGCAAACGCCTCTTGCTCTGCGCCACGGCAAGTGGCCACATCCCTACGTACTATCGGTTCCGTTCTGGCGTTCTGTAGTGCGCCGATACGGCTGCTGCCGGCAGCGCAAAGTAGGTCGCGCTTGCCGTGCCGCAATCATGCCAAACAATGTTGTATGTTTTATACCCCGTGCTTGGGGGGGGAAACCCCGATTGTGCGGCGCAAGATTTCTATTAAGTCCCCACCCGGTCGGGGTTCCCGGGCGTATAGCCCCCGGTACTGATGAGCCGCCGGCATGGGCCAGCGGTCACGGCGGCGCGCCTTTCGGCGCCAGTTCCCCGACGGGCAGCTCCGCCGTCCCGCCGTCCACCTGGATGGTCAGGTTCGGTGATGCCATGCGGATGCCGCTGGCGTCGAAGTTGCGCTTGAGCCTGGCGTTGAAGGCACGCGTGATTTCCGCCTGCATCAGCGGCCGGGTCTTGATCTGGGCCAGCACCACCGGGCCGCTCGGGTCGAAGCGGTCCAGGCCGAGGATCTCGAGCCCGGACATCAGCTTGTGGCCGAAGCGGAGGTCGCGTGCCAGCTCGGCGCCGGTGGCGCGGATCAGTTCCAGCGCCCGGTCCAGGTCGCTCTGGTAGCTGATGCCGATACTGAGCACGGCATAGCCGTAGCCGCGCGACAGGTTCTTGACGGCCTTGATCTGGCTGTATGGCAGCGTATGCAGCGCGCCGCGGCCATCGCGCAGCTTGACGGTGCGGATGGTCATGGCCTCGACCACGCCGGCGTGGTCGGGCAGCTCGATCGAGTCGCCGATGGCGATGGAATCCTCGACCACGATAAACAGGCCGGTGATCAGGTCCTGCACCAGGCTTTGCGCGCCGAAGCCGATGGCCAGGCCGACCACTCCCGCGCCGGCCAGCAGCGGCGTCACGTTGACCCCCAGGTTGGCGAGCACCACGATCACGGTGAGCACCAGCAGGCCGATGAACGAGGCATTGCGCACCAGCGGCAGGATGGTCCTGGCGCGCAGGCTGGGCTGTGCGGCGCGCGCGTGCGCGGGCGACAAGGACTGCGTGATGGCGGTATCGATCAGCAGCCACACCAGCCAGGCCAGCAGCACCGTACTGGTGACGCGCAACGCGGCCTCGGTCAGGTGGCGTGCGGCGGCCGACGACTCGGCCAGCCGCACCAGCGAAGAGCCCCACACGCGCATGACCATTTCCACGAACCCTGCCCACACCACCACACGCGCCAGCGCCAGCGCAAAGCGCCCGAAGCGCTGCAGGTAGGCCGAGCGGCGCCGGTCGCGGATGCGCGGCGCGCGCGCGTCGGCCTTGGGCGAGCGCCCCAGCACCATCGTCATCAGCAGCGCGGCGACAAACAGTGCCACCGATGCCACCGTGCGGCGCAGGAACACGTCGGCATGCCCCGTGGCCAGCACCGTGCCGATCACTGACGCCACCACCACGGCCAGCACCGGCAGGTGCCAGGCGTGGCCGGCCAGGCGCAGCAGGTCGGTCAGGGCGGGATGGGCCTGGCGGAAGGGCAGCGGCCGCTGGCTGATCAGCTGGCCGATCTGGCGCCGGAAACACAGCGCGAACGCACCGATGCCGAGCGCCGCGGCGATATTGGCCAGGGTGGAGACCAGCGCCGACAGGTTGCTGCCCAGCAACGCGACCATGCGGCCGTCGGCCGCGCCGTTGCCCAGTGCCGCCAGCGCGCCGGTGCAGAACAGCAGCCACGGCGAACGCGCCAGCAGTTGCCGCACCGCCAGTTGCCGGTGTGCGCTGCGGAACAGCGCGAAGATGACCTGGCACACCGCCGCGGCGATCGCGCCGGCCACGATCGCGTAGGCCACCAGCACCGCGGCGACGCTGGCCGGCGATTGCGCGAACAGGTGCCGGGCCAGCAACAGCGTCAGCCCGAATGCCACCACCCAGGGCCCGATATGGCGCAGCATGTAGAGGCCGACGTCGACCCACGAGGGCAGTTCCGGCAGCTTGCCGCGCGGCGCGCGCGCGGTGCCCGCGGTGCGCCGCCGCCGCAGCCGGTGGCCGGCCTCGTACAGCAGCCAGCCGCACACCGCCCATGCCGCCAGCACCAGCGCGAATTCGCGCAGCGAGTCCAGGCCGGTGCGCGTGCCGCCCTGCGTCAGCGCGGCGCGCCATTCCTCGGCCGCGAAGCGTGTGCGCCAGCCCCAGTATTGCCAAGGGCCGCGGTCTTCGCGCAGGTGCGAGTCGACTTCGTCCAGCACCTGCGCCATGGCACCGATCAGCCCGGGGGCCGAGGCCGCGGCCGGCGGCGCCATTGCGGCTGACGCCGCCAGGCCCTGCCGCAGGGTTTGCAGCTGGCCTACCAGCGCGCGCCGCTCGCCGTCGTCCTGCAGCGTGGCGATGACCTGGTCCAGCGACTGCGCCAGCGGCATGCTGGCGGCGGGGGCGCTGGCGGCGGCTGCGGGTTTTTCCGCCGGCGCCAGCAAGGCCGAGAGCGGGCCGGCCGGGGCCGCGGGCATGGCGCACAGCAGCGCCAGCAGGCCGGCCAGCCAGGCCAGGGCGGCATGCCGGCGGCGCCGGACAAGGGCGTGAGGTTGGGGTTTGCGCATGGCGGGTGATCGTCTGCCGGCTTGCACCGGCGCCGGAATGGCCATCGATCGCGCCACTGTAACGCATCGGTCGCGCGGTGTGCCGGGCGGCGTTCTGGCGCGCGCATCGGCCGCATTCGTCGCATTCGTCGCTTCAGACGATGCATCGGCGGCCCCGATCCCCGAATCTCGAACTCACTCCGGTACAGGCGCTTCTCGCGCCTGCCGGCTTCAACCCCATCAACCAGAAAGCGGTCGGGCAGCGCCGGCCGCACGGCAACAAGAGACAAAGGAAAGACGGCATGGAACTCAATGCATCGGTATCGGCAGTAGTGACGGGCGGCGCTTCGGGACTGGGCGCGGCGACCGCGCGGGCGCTGGCGGCACAGGGCGTGCGCGTGGCACTGTTCGACCTGAACGCCGAGAAGGGCGAGGCGCTGGCGCGTGAACTCGGCGGCGTGTTCTGCCAGGTCAACGTGACCTCCGAGGCCGAGGTCGAGGCCGGCTTTGCCAAGGCACGCGCCGCCATCGGCCAGGAGCGCATCCTGGTCAACTGCGCCGGCACCGGCAATGCGATCAAGACCGCCTCGCGCTCCAAGGAGGCGCCGGACCAGATCAAGCATTTCCCGTCCGATGCCTTCGAGCGCATCATCCAGATCAACCTGATCGGCACCTTCCGCTGCATCGCGCGTTCGGCCGCCGGCATGCTGACGCTGGACACCGCGGGCGGCGAGCGCGGCGTGATCATCAACACCGCGTCGGTGGCGGCGCAGGACGGCCAGATGGGGCAGGCGGCGTACTCGGCGTCGAAGGCGGCCGTGGTAGGCATGACGCTGCCGATCGCGCGCGACCTGGCGGGCGAGGGCATCCGCGTCAACACCATCCTGCCGGGCATCTTCAATACGCCGCTGCTGCAGGGCGCGGCCGAGAACGTCAAGGCCGCGCTGGCCGCCTCGGTGCCGTTCCCCAAGCGCCTGGGGCAGCCGGAAGAGTTTGCCTCGCTGGCCGTCGAGATGTGCCGCAACGGCTATTTCAACGGCGAGTCGGTGCGCCTGGATGGCGCCATCCGCATGGCGCCGCGCTAAACCCCCGACTGGCCTGTCGCCATGGGCGACCCGCGTCGCGCGAGTCCGCCCATGGCATGAAATCTCTGGGAGACGCGGATGGATTTCAGCTATCTGACGACGCTGCCTCACGCGGTGCGCCATTTCGCGCGCCTGCGGCCGGAGGCGGTGGCGTATTCGTTCGAAGGCCGGCAGACCACCTACGCCGAATTCGAGCGCAACACGGACCGCGTGGCGCAGGCCCTGCTGGCCGAAGGCGTGCGCGCGGGCGATCGCATCGCCTATGTCGGCAAGAACAGCGACCACTATTTCGAGCTGCTGCTGGGCGCGGGCAAGACCGGCGCGGTGATGGCGCCGGCCAGCTGGCGCCTGGCGCCGCCCGAGGTCGAGTTCATCCTCGCGCATTGCGATGCCGTGGTGCTGTTTGTCGGCGCCGAGTCGGCGGCGATGGTGCGCAACCTGCTGCCGGCGCTGCCGCTGGTGCGCAAGGTGGTGGTGATGGAGCCGTGCGCCGGGCAGGGCGACTCGCCGTGCTACACCGACTGGCGCGACGCGCATCCGGCCACGCCGCCCGACCATGAGCCGGCCGCGCACGACGTGGTGCTGCAGCTCTACACATCGGGCACCACCGGCCGGCCCAAGGGGGCGATGCTGACGCACCGCAACCTGACCATCGGCACCGAGGTCAGCGAGCGCGAACACCTGGCGTGGTCACATTGGGTGGCCGACGATATTTCGCTGGTGGCGATGCCGGTGGCGCATATCGGCGGCTCCGGCTGGGGCCTGCGCAACCTGCTGTCGGGCGCCAAGGGCGTGGTCGCGCGCGAGTTCGATCCGCGCGCGGTGCTCGACTTTATCGAGCACGAGCGCGTCAGCAAGCTGTTCCTGGTGCCGGCCGCGATGCAGATCGTGCTGCGCGACCCGCGCGCGCGCCAGGTCGACTATTCGCGCCTGAAGTACCTGCTGTACGGCGCCGCGCCGATTCCTGCGGCGCTGCTGCGCGAAGGCATCGAAGTGTTCGGCTGCGGCTTCGTGCAGCAGTACGGCATGACCGAGACCACCGGCACCATCGTCGCGCTGCCGCCCGAGGACCACACCACCGACGAGGTGCCGCGCATGCGCGCCGCGGGCAAGGCGCTGCCGGGGGTCGAGCTGAAGGTGGTGGATTACGAAGGGCGCCAGCTGGCACCGGGCGAGGTCGGCGAAGTGGTGGTGCGCTCGCAGCACAACATGGCCGGCTACTGGAAGCAGCCCGAGGAGACCGCGCGCACCATCGACGCCGACGGCTGGCTGCGCACCGGCGACGCCGGCTACATGGATGCCGAGGGCTACCTGTACATCCACGACCGCGTCAAGGACATGATCATCAGCGGCGGCGAGAACGTCTATCCGGCCGAGGTGGAAAGCGCCATCTACGGCCATCCGCAGGTGGCCGACGTGGCCGTGATCGGCGTGCCGGACGAGAAGTGGGGCGAGGCGGTCAAGGCCATCGTCGTGCTCAAGCCGGGGCAGGCGGCCGACCGCGATGCCATCCTCGCCTGGACGCGCCAGCGGGTGGCGGGCTTCAAGGTGCCGAAGAGCATCGAGTTCGTCGAGGCGCTGCCGCGCAACCCGTCGGGCAAGCTGCTGCGCCGCAAGCTGCGCGAGCCGTTCTGGGAAGGCATGAACCGGCAGGTGAACTGAGCCGTTCACTCGAGCCACCAAAACATCACGGCCATTCCCGCGCAGGCGGGAATCCAGCGTCCTTCAAAGTCACTGGGTTCCCGCCTGCGCGGGAACGACGATCGCCTACTCCTTCTTGATCACGCTGACCTTGCCATCGGCTTCCAGGTAGAGCGCCTTGACGCCTTCGATGGAATCGACGCCATGCTGGCGGTACTTGGCCTCGAGTTCCTCGTCGGTGATGTTCTCGCGCCGCATGTTCTCGTGCAGTTTGACGCCGTCGCGCACCAGCAGCACCTTCCTGGCTTCGGCAAAGCGCTGGAAGCCCGGGTATTTGTAGGCGAGGAAGTCGATCAGCCGGTTCCAGGCGATCAGCGTGATCACCAGCAGCACGGCGTCGGCCACGCCTTCGCCCTTGCCCGCCATGCCGTTCTGCGCCGCGTCGGCGACGATGACAATCAGCAGCAGGTCGGCGATGCCCATCGAGCCGATGTCGCGCCGCACCACGAAGCGGAACAGCAGGAACAGCGACCAGTACATGACCGTGCCGCGCACGATGGTTTCGAGCGGCGAGACGGTGAAGAAGAGCGCTTCACGCCAGTCGATAGAAAAGTCCATGCCGGCATTGGCTGCAACTTCCTTGCCAGCCGGCGGACAGCCTGGAGCGGCCGCGCCGTGGCGCCGGCGCCGCTATATCGCAGGTATCGAATGGTAGTTCTTACAGGCACGCACCGGCCTCGCTAGCCGTGCCTGCAAACCGCGGTCAGTCGGCCTGGATGCCGAACTCCTTCACGACCTTGGTGTAGCGCGAGGTATCGCTGGCGATCAGCCTGGACAGAACGGCCGGCTCGCCGCCGGATGGCGTGACGGCGATGGTGGCCATGCGCGCCACCACGTCGGGCATCTTCAGGATCTCGTTGACGTGCGCGTTGAGCGTGCGCACCACCTCGGGCGGCATGTTCTTCGGCCCCAGCAGCGCCTGCCAGGCGCCGATCTCGACATCCTTGTAGCCGAGTTCGGCCAGCGTCGGCACGTTGGGCGCGAACGGCGAGCGTTTCTGGTCGGCCACCGCCAGCGGCACCAGGCTGCCGTTGCCGACGTATTGCGAAATCGCGCCGTAGGTGATGTAGGTGACCGGCACCTGGCCGCCGATCACGTCGACGATGGCGGGCGCCAGGCCGCGGTATGGCACCTGGCTGATCTTGATGCCGGCGGACTTGTTGAACAGCTCGCCCATGATGTGCATCGGCGAGCCGTTGCCCGGGGTGGCATAGGTCTCGACCTTGCCGGCCTTGGCGCGCGCGACCAGGTCGCTGACCTTGGTGATGCCGGTGCCCTTGTTGACCACCACGAACAGCGACTGCGTGCCGATCTGGCTGATCGGCGTGAAGTCCTGCTGCACGTCGTAGCTGGCGCCGGTGCCGGCGCGCAGCACCAGCGGCGCGATGGCGACGGTGTTGGGCGCGAGCAGCAGCGTGTGGCCGTCCGGGTTGGCGCGCGCCACGTAGGCGCTGCCGATGGTGCCGGCGGCGCCGGTGCGGTTTTCCACCACCACGGATTGCTTCAGGCGCGGGGCGAGCTTTTCGGCCAGCATGCGCGCCAGCACGTCGACGTCGCCGCCGGCGGGGTAAGCGACGACGATGGTGACGGGCTTGCTCGGGTATGAACCCTGGGCCAGCGCGCTGCCGGCGCCCAGCAAGGCGGCGGGAGCGAGCGTGGCGGCGGCCAGCGTGGCCAGGAGGTGGCGTCGTGCGGACTTCATGATCTTCAGACCTCGGTAAAACCGGGCACCGGCCCGGGGGGCGGTGCCGCGTGGAGTGGAATCCGGCGCGCGGCGCCGGTGGCGACGATGAATCGACGGACTCAGAAAATGTGCTTGATGCCGAGCATCGAGCCCCACTGGTTCTCGCCCGGACGCGGGGCGGAACCGGGCGAGCCGCCGCTGACCGACATGGCAAGCTGGCCGCCGTTGTTGATAAAGCCCGCGGTGGCATAGACCGAGGTGCGCTTGCTGAAACTGTAGGTCGCGCGCAGCGCGTACAGCATGGCCTGGTTGTCGCTGCCGTGGTAATTCAGGAAGTACACCTGCCCGGCCAGATTGACTGCGGGCGTGATGTCGTGCGAGACGCCGGCGTAGTACAGGTCGCTGACCGGCGTCGGGCTGCCCTCGTTGTCGCGGCGGATCCAGCCGGCGCCGAGCTTGGTGTTCTTCAGCAGCATGTAGCCGCCCAGCGACAGGCGGTCATCGGTCAGGTTGCTGCTGGTCAGGCCGCCGAAGGCGCCGGGGCCACCGCGCTGCGAGTCGTACGCCGCGATCACGCCCCAGGTCTTGTTGTCGTAGCCGACCATGGCCGACCATTCGCGGCACGCCTTCTTGTCGGCGGGGTTCTCGCCCGCGCAGTTGGTGCCGGCTGGACTGGGCCCGGCGTTGACCGCGTCGCGCCCGAAGCTGTAGGTGGCGCCGACGACGAAACCGTTGAAGTTAGCCTTGTACGCGACCGCGTTGTCGGCGCGCGTATTGGGCAGGTAGCTGTCCAGCGAGCCGGAGCCGTAGACGTTGGGTCCCAGGATATCGCTGTCCAGGATGGCCCAGAACAGCATGGTGTACTGGCGGCCGAACGACAGTTGGCCGTAGGGGTTGCTCAGGCCCACCAGCGCCTGGCGCCCGAACAGGCGGCCGCCCTGGTTGGCGCTGCCGCTGTCCGGCGAGAAGCCCGATTCCAGCACGAACAGGCCCTTCAGCCCGCCGCCGAGGTCTTCCGTGCCACGGATACCCCAGCGCGACGGCACCGTGGCGGTGTTGTTGGGCATGCGCACCAGGCCGTCGCCGTTGGCGCCGACATTGCTCACGTACTCGACGCCGCTGTCGATCACGCCGTACAGCGTCACCGACGATTGCGCCGATTGCGCCGAGGCCAGCAGGGGGGAGGCCGCAAGCAGCGCCGCGGCGGTTCGTGCAAGTTTCATCTACCAGTTTCCTTCCGTTTTCCGTCTTGTGGTGTTTTGCTCTTGTGCTCCGGTACCCGTGCGGATGGCGGCACCGGATGTCGTCTTCGCCTCTTTTGTGTTTTATATATGGAACGTCAAACAACATAAGAAACGTTTGGCAAAATATAGCCGTGACTTTCCGGAACATGTGAGGAGGGTTATCCCTAAAGCGGCGGGCCCGGACGGCGCCGGTTGGCGTGCCGACGCCGTTTGGAGGCAGGCCTATCGTTAACCCTGATCCCGGTAGCGCTTGCGCAGCGCCTATGCTTAGAGGGTTTTATTTGCCAACTACAGTTTTATATATGGAACAAAATCAGCGTCAGACGCATGCCGAACCGGACCGTGGCGTGCTGGACGCCCTGGACAGCGGCTTTGCCCAGCGCGTGGCGCAGGTGGATGGCGCGCGCGTGGCCTACCGCTGCGGCGGCGGCTCCGGTCCGGTGGTGGTGCTGCTGCATGGCATCAGCTCCGGGGCGGCGTCGTGGCTGCCCTGCGCCAGCCTGCTCGCCGCGCATGCGCGCGTGATCGCATGGGACGCGCCGGGCTACGGCGATTCCTCGCCGCTGGCGCAGGCCCGGCCGCTGGCCGCGGACTATGCGCGGCGGCTCGAGGGCCTGCTGGCGGCGCTCGGCGTGCAGCCGGCGCTGGTAGTCGGGCATTCGCTGGGTGCGCTGATGGCGGCCGCCTATGCCGCCACCGCGCGCGCGCTACCAGATCGCCTGCTGCTGCTGAGCGTGGCGCAAGGCTACGGCGCGCCTGGCAAGGAGGCGCAGGCCAGCGCGGTGGCAAGCCAGCGCCTGGAGGCGCTGGCGTCGCTGGGCGTCGACGGGCTGGCGCAGCGGGGCCCGGCCCGGCTGCTCAGCGAAGCGGCCGATGCGGGCGCGCAGGCCTGGGTGCGCTGGAACATGCGGCGGCTGAACCCGGACGGCTATCGCCAGGCGGTGGCGATGCTGTGCGGCGACGACATCGATGCCTACCTGGCGCGGCGCCCCGACCGGCTGCCGACGCAGATCGCCTGCGGCGGCCGCGATATCGTCACCACGCCGCCCGCCTGCGCGGCGCTGGCAGAACGCTTCGACCTGCCGTTCTCGCTGATCCCGGATGCCGGGCACGCCTGCTATATCGACCAGGCCGCCGCCACGGCGCGGCTGATCCGTTCGGCCCTGCCGGCCGGCCAGTAACTCCTCGCCCTGCGGCGTCCTGTCGCCGCGTCCCGCCTTGGCGGCGCCTCGCTTGCGCCGCGCCGCCGGGCAATCTGCCCGGTCGCGGGTTAACCCCAGTCAATTTTTAGGCCGTCGTTGTCTATAGTCGTACCTGTGTTCAATATCTAAACCAGTGTTTCATTAGTAAAACGTAGCGCGGCAGCCAGCAGACCGGCCGACCACGCACGCGGAACACGGTCCCCCAGCTGCAAGACATGGAGCCAAGCGCAATGGAAAGCCTCTCGTACAACCCGAACCTGGTGCCCTGGGAGCGTCCGGCGCCGAACAACGTGGCGGGCAAGGGCCATATCGAGCGACCCGGCAAGGTCGCCAACATCGTCTGGCAGACCCGCGCCAGCGCCCCGAGCGCTTATGAGAACGCGCTGGGCGACGCGCTCGAAGCTGCCTTCGAGGGCGGCGCGCAGAACCCGCAGGACATCGTGCGCGCGTGCAACGCCGCCGGCTTCCTGACCGTCGACAGCCAGCCCTGGACCGAAGAGCGCTTCCTGTCGGAAATGCGCCGCCTGGGCGCCTGAGCCCCCGCCGCCCCAGCACAGCGTCTAAGCGAGAACCACATGGAATCGAACAAGCAAGCCCGCGCCGAAGCCCGCCTCAACACCGGCCTGCGCAACTACTGGTACCCCGTCGCCGCCTCGTGGGCCGTGTCCCATGCCCCGATCGGCATCACCCGCCTGAGCCAGAACATCGTGCTGTGGCGCGATGGCGCCGGCCAGGTCCACGCGCTCGAAGACCGCTGCCCGCACCGCGGCGCGCGCCTGTCGATGGGCTGGAATCTGGGCGACCGCGTCGCCTGCTGGTACCACGGCGTGGAAGTCGGCGGCGACGGCCGGGTCAAGAGCGTGCCGGCGGTGGAAAGCTGCCCGCTGGAAGGCCGCACCTGCGTGCGCAGCTATCCGGTGCAGGAAAGGGCCGGCGCGATCTTCCTGTGGTTCGGCGACCAGGCCCCGCAAGGCGAGGGCAGTCCCGACGAACTGCGCCTGCCGGAAGAACTGGTCAGCGAGGAACACAGCAACTTCCTGTGCGTGGCGCACTGGGACTGCAACTACCGCTATGCCATCGACAACGTGATGGACCCGATGCACGGCGCCTACCTGCACGCGGTGTCGCACTCGATGGCCTCCGGCGAGAAGTCCGCCGTGATGCAGATCCGCGAGACCGAGCATGGCCTGGTGTTCGAGAAGACCGGCCAGCGCGGCGTCAACTTCGACTGGGTGGAATTCGGCGAGACCGGCACGCTGTGGCTGCGCCTGGCGATCCCGTACCGCGCCAAGGTCGGCCCCGGCGGCCCGTTCGGCATCGTCGGCATGGCCACGCCGGTGGATGAAGACCACTGCATGGTGTTCTTCTGGCGTACCCGCCAGGTGCAGGGCTGGGAACGCGACGTGTGGCGCTTCCTGTATCGCAACCGCCTGGAGCAGCTGCACTGGGACGTGCTGGAGCAGGACCGCGTGGTGCTGGAAATGATGGCCCCGAACGCCCGCGACCACGAGATGCTGTACCAGCACGACGCCGGCATCACCCGCGTGCGCCGCCTGCTCAAGCGCCGCGCCGAGCAGGAAGTCGCCGACGAGCCGGTTGCCATGCTGAAGCCCGCCGGAGCCGCCAGCCATGCCTGAAGCCATCAAGCACAACCCGCTGCTGGCGGGCCGCAAGGTGCTGGTCACCGGCGCCGCGCGCGGCCTGGGCCTGGCCTTCGCCCGGTCGCTGGCCGAAGCCGGCGCCAGCGTGGCCATGGCCGATATCCTGGCCGAACGCCTGCAGCAGGAGGCCGACGCACTGCGCGCCCGCGGCCTGAAGGTGGTGCCGGTCACGCTGGACCTGTCGGATCCCGCCTCGGTGCAGGCTTGCGCCGACGCCGCGGTGAAGGCACTGGGCGGCCTCGACGGCCTGGTCAACAACGCTGCCGTGACCGACTCCGGCGGCCGCGACGCCAGCGCCATCGACATTGCCACCTGGGACCGCGTGATGAACGTCAACGTGCGGGGCACCTGGCTGATGACTGCCGCCTGCCTGCCGGCGCTGCGCGCCAGCGGCCGTGGCGCGGTGGTCAACCTGGCCTCTGACACGCCGCTGTGGGGCGCGCCCAACCTGCTCGCCTACGTGGCCAGCAAGAGCGCCATCATCGGCATGACCCGTTCGCTGGCACGCGAGCTGGGCCGCGACCAGATCACGGTCAACGCCGTGGCGCCGGGCCTGACGCTGGTCGAAGCCACCGAGTACGTGCCCCAGCACCGGCACGACCTGTACCGCGAGCAACGCGCGATCTCGCGCGAGCAACTGCCTGAGGACGTCTGCGGCGCGGTGCTGTTCGCGCTGTCTGACCTCGCCCGGTTCGTGACCGGGCAGACGCTGGCGGTCAACGGCGGCTTCGTCATGCATTGATTCAGGGCGTTTCTTATTTCATGACCACACTCGCACACCACCGTCATTCCCGCGCAGGCGGGAATCCAGCGTCTTTAACGACACTGGGTCCCCGCGTGCGCGGGGACGACGACGTGCGGGCGGCGTCGTGAATTCCGAAAACATTCAATCGAAGGAATCCAAATGAGCGATCTTTCCCAACAGCAAAACATCAAGCGTTCCTGGGACCAGCCGGACGGCGCCTCGTTCGACCAGTGGATGGAAAGCCGGGTGGCGCGCTTCTCCACGCGCAAGTACGACTGGGACGCGCTGAAGTTCCAGGCCGACTACGACCCCAAGTACCGCCGCGCGCAGATGCGCTACCTGGGCACCGGCGGCACCGGCGTGGCCGCGGACACCAACACCGTGCCGTCGGAGCACTTCACCTTCTCCACCATGATCATCCCGGCCGGCCATGAAGGCCCGTCGCACCTGCACACCGACGTGGAAGAGGTGTTCTTCATCCTGCGCGGCAAGATCAAGCTGATTCTTGAAAAGGATGGCGAGCGCTTCGAGACCATCCTGACCGACCGCGACCTGGTCTCGGTGCCGCCGGGCGTGTACCGCGAGGAAATCAATATCGGCGAGGAAGACGCGCTGATGTGCGTGATGCTCGGCGCCAAGAAGCCGATCACGCCGACCTACCCGCCCGAGCATCCGCTGACGAAGATCAAGCGCTGATGCGCCATCGGCCCGTCCACACGCACTGACCATGAGCACCAACGCCATCCCGACGACGCCCGCCGCCAACGAGACCCCGGACAAGTACATCGTCCCGGGCCTCGAGCGCGGACTGCGCCTGCTCGGCGAGTTCAGCAGCAAGGACCGCACCATGTCGGCCGCGGAACTGGCGCGCCGCCTCAAGGTGCCGCGCTCCACCGTGTTCCGCCTGCTGACCACGCTGGAAATGCTGGGCTTTGTCGAGCGCGCCGATGGCGGGCGGGATTTCCGGCTGGGCATGGCGGTGCTGCGGCTCGGGTTCGAGTACCTGGCGTCGCTGGAGTTGACCGAACTGGGCCGCCCGCTGCTGGAGCGGCTGCGCGACGAGATCGGCTACCCGACCAACCTGGTGGTGCGCGACGGGCGCTCGATCGTCTACGTGGCCAAGGCGATGTCGCCGCGGCCCTTCGCCAGTTCGGTCAACGTCGGCACGCGGCTGCCCGCGCATGCCACCGTGCTGGGGCGCGTGCTGCTGGAAGACCTGTCGCTGGCGGAGCTGCGCGCGCTGTATCCGGAGGCGCAGCTCGAAGTGTTCTCCGACAGCACGCCGCGCACCGCCGATGCGCTCTTCGCCATCGTCCAGCGCGACCGCGAGCGCGGCTACGTGCTGCAGGAAGGCTTTTTCGAATCGAGCATCTCGACCATCGCGGCGCCGGTGCGCGACCGCACCGGCAAGGTGGTGGCGGCGCTGGGCGCCACCATCCCCGCCGCGCATATCGATCCGGAACAGCTGGACGCGATGGTGGAGAAGGTGAGAAGCACCGCGGGCGAGCTGTCGCGCCTGCTCGACTACCGGCCGTCGCTGCACAGCGCCGGCAAGGTCGTGAATCTGTATCGGGAGTGAGGACAATGTCCATGATTGAACTCGGCGGCAAGGTTGCCGTCGTCACCGGCGGGTCCTCCGGCATCGGGCTGGCGACCGTCGAGCTGCTGCTCGAAGCGGGCGCCGCCGTCGCCATGTGCGGCCGCGACGAAGCCCGCCTGCGCAGCGCCGAAGCGCAGCTGCGCGAGAAATTCGCCGGCTGCCGGCTTTATGCCGCCAGCTGCGACGTGCTCAAGCCGGAACAGGTTGCCGCCTTCGCGGCCGACGTGCAGCAGAAGCTCGGCAACGTCGACATGCTGGTCAACAACGCCGGCCAGGGCCGCGTGTCCACCTTCGCCAATACCGAAGACGCGGCCTGGATGGACGAACTGCAGCTCAAGTTCTTCTCGGTGATCCACCCGACGCGCGCGTTCCTGCCGCAACTGGAGAAGTCGGGCCAGGGCGCCATCGTCTGCGTCAACTCGCTGCTGGCGCAGCAGCCGGAGCCGCACATGGTGGCGACTTCCGCCGCGCGCGCCGGCGTGCTGAACCTGGTGCGCTCGATGGCCACCGAGTTCGCGCCCAAAGGTGTCCGCGTCAACGGCATCCTGATCGGGCTGGTCGAATCGGGCCAGTGGCGTCGCCGCTTCGACGCGCGCCCCGAGGAAGACCGCCACCTGGACTGGGCCGCGTGGACCGCGCGCCTGGCCCGGCAGAAACATATTCCCCTTGGCCGCCTGGGCCTGCCCGTCGAGGCAGCCCGCGCCATCCTGTTCCTTGCCTCGCCGTTGTCTTCGTACACCACGGGCAGCCATATCGATATCTCCGGAGGACACTCCCGTCATGCCTAATCAACACCAGTACGAACAACAGCAGGTCACCGTCGGCTGCGCCATCACGGCGTTTCTCGAGCAGTGCGGCGTCAAGGCCGCCTTCGGCGTGATCTCGATCCACAACATGCCGATCCTCGACGCCATGGGCGAGCGCGGCAAGATCCGCTTCGTGCCGGCGCGCGGCGAAGCGGGCGGCACCAATATGGCCGACGCCTACGCCCGCACCACCGGCGGCCTGGGCGTGTGCCTGACCAGCACCGGCACCGCCGCCGGCAACGCCGCCGGCGCCATGGTCGAAGCGCTGACCGCCGGCACGCCGATGCTGCACATCACCGGCCAGATCGAAACGCCTTACCTGGACCAGAGCCTCGCCTACATCCACGAAGCGCCGGACCAGCTCACCATGCTGAAAGCCGTGTCCAAGGCCGCCTTCCGCATCCGCAGCGCCGACACCGCCATCAGCACCATCAAGCTGGCGGTGCAGACCGCGCTGACCGCGCCGACCGGCCCGGTCAGCGTGGAGATCCCCATCGACATCCAGGCCGCGCTGATCGACCTGCCGGCCGACCTGCAGCCGCTGCCGGTGCCGCAGCACGTGCCGTCCGCGCACGCGCTGGACGCGCTGGCCGAGCGCCTGGTGAAGGCGAAGCGCCCGCTGCTGTGGCTGGGCGGCGGCGCGCGCCATGCCAGCAAGCAGGTGCAGCGCCTGCTGGACCTGGGCTTCGGCGTGGTCACCAGCACCCAAGGCCGCGGCATCGTGCCGGAGGACGATCCGCGCTCGCTGGGCGCGTTCAACCTGCACAAGCCGGTCGAGGCCTTCTACCAGACCTGCGACGCGATGCTGGTGGTGGGCTCGCGCCTGCGCGGCAATGAAACCCTGAAATACGAACTGAAGCTGCCGCGCCCGCTGCTGCGCATCGACGCCGATCCCGCCGCCGAAGGCCGCTGCTATATGAGCGACTACTTTGTCAGCGGCGACGCCGCGCTGGCGCTGGATGCGCTGGCGGATCGGCTCGAACAGCGCATGCAGATCGACCCGGCCTTCGCCGCCGACCTGCGCCGCGCGCACGACACCGCGGTCAACAGCCTGGTTGATGGCCTGGGCCCGTACTCGGCGCTGGTGCAGGCGCTGCAGGGCGCGGTCGGCCGCAACTTCAACTGGGTGCGCGACGTGACCGTGTCGAACAGCACCTGGGGCAACCGCCAGCTGCGCATCTTCGACTCCCGCGCCGGCGTGCATGCGCTGGGCGGCGGCATCGGCCAGGGCCTGGCGATGGGCATCGGCGCCGCGATCGGCGCCGCGGCCACGGCTTCGGGCAAGAAGACCTTCACGCTGGCCGGCGACGGTGGCTTCATCCTGAACCTGGGCGAGCTGGCCACGGCGGTGCAGGAGCGCGCCGACATGGTCATCGTGCTGATGAACGACAAGGGCTACGGCGTCATCAAGAACATCCAGGACGCGCAATACGGCGGCCGCCGCCACTATGTGGACCTGCATACGCCGGACTACGCCACGCTGGCGAAGTCGCTGTCGCTGCGCCACGCGCGCGTCAGCAACCTGGCCGAGGTCGGTGCCGCGCTCGAGGCGGCCAAGGCCGAATCCGGCCCGTTCCTGCTGGAAATCGACATGCTGTCGATCGGTTCCTTCAAGACCATCTTCGCCGGCCCCCCGGTGAACAAGGACAACGAAGAGCCGGCCCGCGAACAAACCACTGTCACCGCCTGAGGGAGAGCCGCAATGCTGCATGTGTCCATGGTTGGCTGCGGCGCGATCGGCCGCGGCGTGCTGGAATTGCTCAAGAGCGATCCGGACGTGGTGTTTGACGTGGTGATTGTGCCGGAGCACACGATGGATGAGGCCCGTGGCGCGGTCTCCGCGCTGGCGCCGCGTGCCCGCGTCGCCACCCACCTGGACGACCAGCGGCCCGACCTGCTGGTCGAGTGCGCCGGCCACCATGCGCTGGAAGAGCACATCGTGCCGGCGCTGGAGCGCGGCATCCCGTGCATGGTGGTGTCGGTGGGCGCGCTGTCCGAACCCGGCATGGCCGAGCGGCTGGAAGCGGCGGCGCGCCGCGGCGGCACGCAGGTGCAGCTGCTGTCCGGCGCGATCGGCGCCATCGACGCGCTGGCAGCGGCGCGCGTCGGCGGGCTGGATGAAGTGATCTACACCGGCCGCAAGCCGGCGCGCGCCTGGACTGGCACCCCGGCCGAGCAGCTCTTCGATCTGGATGCGCTGACCGAAGCCACGGTGATCTTCGAAGGCACGGCGCGCGATGCGGCGCGCCTGTATCCCAAGAACGCCAACGTGGCCGCCACGGTGTCGCTGGCAGGCCTGGGGCTGGACCGCACCTCGGTCAAGCTGCTGGCCGACCCGCATGCGGTGGAGAACGTGCATCACGTGGAAGCGCGCGGCGCCTTCGGCGGCTTCGAGCTGACCATGCGCGGCAAGCCGCTCGCGGCAAATCCCAAGACTTCCGCGCTGACGGTGTTCAGCGTGGTGCGCGCACTGGGCAACCGCGCGCACGCGGTATCGATCTAGCCCCGGCAGCCAGGCCCCACAGACTTAGCAGGCAACGACAATGAAGACGCAAGAAGTACTCCCCATCTGCATCGCGGGCGAATGGCGCCTGGGGACCGGCGACCGCTACGGCACCCGCTACCCGGCCACCGGCGAAGTGGTGGCCGAACTCAACGCCGCCAGCCTGGCTGACGTGGAAGAGGCCGTGCAGGGCGCCCACCATGCCTTCCTCACCAGCGGCTGGGCCCAGCGCAAGCCGCACGAGCGCGCCGCCGTGCTGTACCGCGTGGCCGAACTGATCCGCGCACAAGCCGAGCCGCTGGCACAGCGCCAGCGCCTGGATAACGGCAAGCCCATCAGCGAAACGCGCGCGCTGGTCGCCAGTGCCGCCGGCACCTTCCAGTTCTTTGCCGCCGCCTGCGAAACGCTGGAGGAAACCATCACGCCGCAGCGCGGCGACTGCCTGACCATGAGCGTCTACGAGCCGATGGGCGTGGTCGCGGCGATCACGCCTTGGAATTCGCCGATCGCCAGCGAGGCGCAGAAGATGGCGCCCGCGCTGGCCGCCGGCAATGCCGTGGTGGTCAAGCCCGCCGAAGTCACGCCGCTGATGGCACTGGAACTGGCGCGCATCTGCGAAGAAGCCGGCGTGCCCAAGGGACTGATCAGCGTGCTGCCGGGCAAGGGCTCGGTGATCGGCGACGCCATCACCAAGCATCCGCTGGTGCGCCGCGTGTCGTTCACCGGCGGCACCACCACCGGCAAGCACATCGCCCATATCGCCGCCGACAAGATGATGCCGGTGTCGCTGGAACTGGGCGGCAAGTCGCCGACCATGGTGTTCGACGATGCCGACCTCGACCATGCGGTCAACGGCGTGCTGTACGGCATCTTCAGCTCGTCGGGCGAGTCGTGCATCGCCGGCTCGCGCCTGTTCGTCGCCCGTTCGCAGTACGAGGCCTTTATCGACCGCCTGGCCGCCGGTGCCGCGCACCTGCGCGTGGGCGATCCCGCCGACGAACGTACCCAGATGGGCCCGCTGATCACCGACCGCCATCGCGACAGCATCGAGTCCTACGTCGCGACCGGCGTGCACGAAGGCGGCCAGCTGCGCACCGGCGGCGTGCGTCCCGACGTGGCCGGCCTGCCCAACGGCTACTTCTACACGCCCACCATCATCGAAGGCCTGGATAACAACGCCCGCATCTGCCAGGAAGAGATCTTCGGGCCGGTGCTGGTGGCGATCCCGTTCGACGACGAGGACGACCTGATCGAACAGGCCAACGACAGCGTCTACGCGCTGGCCGCCGGCATCTGGACGCGCGACTACAAGCGCGCCTGGCGCGTGGCCCGTGCGGTGCAGGCGGGCAACGTGTGGATCAACACCTACAAGCAGTTCTCGATCTCGACGCCCTTCGGCGGCTGGCGCGACAGCGGCCTGGGCCGCGAGAAGGGACGGCTGGGCATCCTGCAGTACATGGAGCAGAAAAGCGTGTACTGGGGCCTGAACGAACAACCGCTGCCGTGGGCCAGCCACTGAACCCGGCACGCAGGAGAGAAGCAATGATCAAGGTATTGGGAATCGACGAGATCGTCTACGGCGCGGATGACTTTGACGCCTGCCGTGGCTTTTTCACCGACTGGGGCCTGGCCATCAAGCGCGATGACGCGCAGGGCCTGGACTTCGAAACGCTGAACGGCTGCCGCGTGCTGGTGCGCCGCATCGATGATCCGTCGCTGCCGCCCGCGATCGAGGCCGGCCCGACGCTGCGCGAAGTGGTGTGGGGGGTCGAGTCGCAGGCATCGCTCGACCATCTGGCTGACGCGATCGCCGATGCGCCGGGCTTTGTGAAGCAAGGCGAAGGCGCCGCGCTGCGCATCGGCTGCACCGACCCGAATGGCCTGGCGGTGCGTTTCCAGGTCACGCGCAAGCATGACGTGCAGGTCGAATGCGCGCTGATGAATACGTGGAACGACAAGCCGCGCATGAACCAGCGCAGCCCGATCTACGACCACGCCACGCCGATCGAAGTGGGCCACGTGGTGTTCTTCGTGAAGGACGTCAAGGCCACCGAGCAGTTCTATGTGGAGAAGTTCGGCTTCGTGCCGTCCGACCGCTACCCGGACCGCGGCGCGTTCCTGCGCTGCACCACGGACGGCGGCCACCACGACCTGTTCCTGCTGCAGCTGCCGGAACCGAAGAGCGGCCTGAACCACGTCGCCTTCACCGTGCGCGATATCCATGAGGTGTTCGGCGGCGGCATGCACGTCTCGCGCAAGGGCTGGGACACGCAGCTCGGCCCGGGCCGGCACCCGATTTCCTCGGCCTACTTCTGGTACTTCAAGAACCCGGCCGGCGGCCTGATCGAGTACTACGCCGATGAAGACCAGCTCGACGAACACTGGGAGGCGCGCGCCTTCGAGCCGGGGCCGACCATGTTCGCCGAATGGGCGATCGAGGGCGGCATCGACGGCAACACCCGCCGCCAGAAGAACGCCGGCGGCCCGGCAGGCAAGTTCCTGACCGAGAAGCGGTAAGCATAACCACCGTCGCTCCCGCGAAGGCGGGAGCCCAGCGTCTTTGAAACGCTGGCGAAAAGCAAAGTCACTGGGTTCCCGCCTGCGCGGGAACGACGAACGAAGGAAGCAGCAATGAGTGCCCACCAGTCCCTGACCCTGCGCGTCCAGGCCATGCGTTTTGAAGCGCGCGGCGTGGTCAGCATCGAACTGCAAGACCCCGAAGGGAAGCCCCTGCCCGAGTACAGCCCGGGCGCCCATATCGACCTGCACCTGGGTAACGGCCTGGTGCGCAGCTACTCGCTGTGCGGCGCGCCGGAAGCGCGCAACCGCTACACCGTGGGCGTGCTGCTGGACCGCGGCAGCCGCGGCGGCTCGCGCTACGTGCATGAGCAGCTGCGCGTGGGCACCACGCTGACGGTGGGCGCGCCGCGCAACAACTTCGAGCTGGACGAGAGCGCAGCGCATACGGTGCTGGTCGCCGGCGGCATCGGCGTCACGCCGATCGTCTGCATGGCGCGCCGGCTGGCCGAGCTGGGCAAGTCGTTCACGCTGATCTACTGCGCGCGTTCGCGCGCCGAGGCGGCATTCGTCGAACCGCTGTCGGCCTATGGCGACGCGGTGCGCTTCCACTTCGACGACGAAGCGGGCGCGCCGCCGGACCTGAAGGCAATGCTTGGCGGACAGGATGCGCAGACGCACTTCTATTGCTGCGGCCCGGGCCCGATGCTGAATGCGTTCGAAGCCGCGTGCGAGGCGCATGCCTACCCCAACGTCCATATCGAGCGCTTTGCCGCCGATCCGTCGACCGAGGCGGTGCAGGAAGGCGAATACGTGGTGCAACTGTCGCGCACCGGCTCGCTGGTCAAGGTGCCGTCTGGCAAGTCGCTGCTCGATGCGCTGCTCGACTCCGGCGTGGAGGTCGAGTACAGCTGCCGCGAAGGCGTGTGCGGCTCGTGCGAGACCGCGGTGCTGGAAGGCTGCCCGGACCACCGCGACAGCGTGCTGAGCAACAGCGAGCGCGCCAGCAACAAGACCATGATGGTGTGCGTGTCCGGTTGCAAGGGCAGCAAGCTGGTGCTGGATTTGTAATCCTGCGGTCTGCTCGTTCCGCGAGTGTTTTCTCCCCTCTCCCGCAAGCGGGAGAGGGGCGGGGGAGAGGGCCAGCGCTGGCCGCAGCCAGCACGCTGCCAAGTCCCGACTTCCTCACCAAGGCCGCCGTGCAAGCCAGGCATCTGCCGCCTGCAAGCGCCTGCCCTCTCCCCCAACCCCTCTCCCGCAAGCGGGAGAGGGGAGCCATTCGAAAGACCCAACCCAAAAAATACCCGTGCTAACCCAGAGACAAGACGCAGCGTCCCCCGGCGCACCGGTGGCCGCCACCGCAGGTATCGTGACCACGGCCGACAGTGCCGGCCAGGGCGCCGCGGCCACCGCCCGCAGCGGCCCGGTCACGCGCGGCAATATCGTCGCCCGCATCGAGCGCATGCCGGGCAACGCCATGCATGTCCGCGCCCGGCTGCTGATCGGCCTGGCCACCTTCTTCGATGGCTTCGACGTCATCGCCATCGCCGCCACGCTGCCGCTGCTGATCGCGCAATGGTCGCTGACGCCGGCGCAGATCGGCGTCCTGATCGCGGCGCCCTCGGTCGGCCAGCTGGTCGGTGCGCTGCTGTTCCCCGGGCTGGCCGAGCGCTTCGGCCGCTTGCGCTCGATCGGCTGGAGCGCGGGCATCATCGGCCTGATGAGCATTGCCTGTGGCTTCGCGCCGTCGTTCGAGATCTTCCTGCTGCTGCGCATCGTGCAGGGCCTGGGCCTTGGCGGCGAACTGCCGGTGGCCGCCACCTATATCAACGAAGTCACGCGCGCGCACGGCCGCGGGCGCTTCGTGCTGTTGTACGAGGTGGTGTTCCCGATCGGCCTGATGGTATCCAACGGCGTTGGTGCCTGGCTGGTGCCGCACTATGGCTGGGAGGTCATGTACTTCATCGGCGGCGTGCCGCTGGTGCTGTTCTTCCTCCTGAAGCGCGTGATCCCCGAATCGCCACGCTGGCTGGCCGAGAAGGGCCGCCTGGAAGAAGCCGACGCCGCGCTGCGCGCGTTCGAGGCGCGCGCCAAAGGACCGCTGCCGCCGCCGCAGAATGCCAGCGCCTACGACCGCATGACCCAGCACCCGCGCCGCCGCGTGCGGGACCTGGTCAGCAAGGCCTACGTAGGGCGCACCATGGCGGTGTGGATGCTGTGGGCCACCTGCGGCTTCATCCAGTACGGGCTGTCGACCTGGCTGCCCACGGTCTACAAGACCGTCTACCATGCGCCGCTGCAGCTGGCGCTGAACCTGGCCGCCGCGGCATCGGTGCTGGGCGTGGTGGGGTCGCTGGTCTGCGCCATGATTGTCGACAAGGTCGGGCGCAAGCCGGTGATCAATGTGTCGTTCCTGCTGTGCGCGCTGTCGCTGGTGCTGGCGGGCGTGTTCCACGCCGCCAGCGTGTACGTGGTCGCGACCTTCTGCGCGCTGGCGATGGGCTTCCTCGCCAGCGGCTTCATCACCGCCTACGTCTATACGCCGGAGCTGTACCCGACCAGCGTGCGGGCCATGGGCTGCGGCCTCGGCGGGGCCTGGCTGAAGCTGGCGGCGATCTTCGCGCCGGGGCTGATCGCCAGCACCATCGGCAGCGGCGACCTGAGCTTCGCCTTCTTTGCGCTGTCGGTGGTGCCGGCGCTGGCGGCCGTCACCGTACATTGCCTGGGCATCGAGACCAAGGGACGGGTGCTGGAGGAGCTGGAGGTCTGAGCGGGCACGTGCCCGTGCTGCTTCCGTCAGGAGCGCATGGGCAGTGCGGCTTGTGGTACCTGGATCAACGCTCTCAGTGCCGCAGCAGCGGGCATTTCGACTTCGATGCCGGCATGAAGGCCTGCTCGCCCGGCACCGTCGCCACCACCTTGTAGTAGTCCCACGGGTATTTCGATTCGGCCGGCGTCTTTACCTCGAACAGGTACATGTCGTGGATCATGCGGCCGTCGTCGCGGATGCGGCCGTTCTTCGCGAAGAAGTCGTTGATCGGCATCGACTTCATCTGCTTCATTACCGCCGCGGTCTCGTCGGTGCCCGCCGCCTGCACCGCCTTCAGGTAGTGCGTCACCGACGAATAGGCGCCGGCCTGGCTCATGTTGGGCATCTTCTTCAGCTTCTCGAAATAGCGTCGCGACCAGGCGCGGGTGGCGTCGTTCATGTCCCAGTAGAAGCCTTCGGTCAGCAGCAGGCCGGCCGTGGTCTTCAGCCCGAGGGCGTGGATGTCGTTGACGTACAGCAGCAGCCCCGCCATGCGCTGGGCGTGGTTGCGCGTGAGGCCGAATTCCGATGCCGCCTTGATCGCGTTGATGGCGTCGCCGCCGGCGTTGGCCAGACCGACGATCTGCGCCTTGCTGGCCTGCGCCTGCAGCAGGTACGAGGCGAAGTCGCTGGCGCCGATCGGGTGGCGCGCGGCCCCCACCACCTTGCCGCCGGTCTCGTTGATGACCGCGGTGGCGGAGTCTTGCAGCGTGTGCCCGAAGGCGTAGTCGGCGGTCAGGAAGAACCAGCTCTTGCCGCCGCGCTGCACGGTGGCGCGCGCGGTGGTGTTGGCAAGCGCGTAGGTGTCGTAGGCGTAGTGCACTGACACCGGCGTGCACAGGTCGTTGGTGATGCGCTCGGTGCCCGGCCCCGAGAACACCACGATGCGGTTCTTCTGCTTCGCCACTTCCAGCACTGCCAGCGCGGGCGCCGAGGCGGCCACGTCGAGGATGGCGTCGACATTGCCGGCGTCGTACCACTCGCGTGCCTTGTTGGCGGCGATATCGGCCTTGTTCTGGTGATCGACCACCACCAGCTCGATCTTCTTGCCGAGCACCTTGCCGCCGAAATCGTCGATCGCCATCTGCGCCGCGGTGGCGCTGCCGCGGCCGGTGACGTCGGCGTACAGGCCGCTCATGTCGAGCAGCATGCCGAGCTTGACCACGTCGTCGGAAATCGACGCCCTGGGCTGGGCCTGTGCGGCGCCGCAGGCCAGCGCCGCGGCAACCGCGAGCACGCCGGCGGACCGGCGTCGGATCGAGTGGCAAAGCGTCATGGTGTCTCCTCCCGTGTGTAGTGATTTCTCCTACTGGCCAGGCCAGGCCGTGGCGATCGGCGTCGCCGCGCGGGTTGGTCGCGCTGTTCGTCGCCTGGATCCGGTGTTCCTTACAGGAAACCGGTAGCAGACGTTATAGGCGATCTGGCTGGTGCCGTCATGCCCGGCGTGGAGAAGTCTTGCGCAAGGAAAACAGGCCGCGCTCGCCGCGGCCCTTTCGTTTTATGCCTGGGCGCGCAACAACTTGCGCAGTCCCTGGTACACCGCCTCGCGCTCCTGCGGCGACAGCTGCCGGATCACCTCGGCCTGGCCGCGCCGCGCCAGCGGCATCACCTGGTCGTGCAGCGCGATGCCGGCCTCGGTGATGGCGCACAGCAGCTTCTTGCGTGGGGTATTGCCGGCGGAGGTCAGCTGCACCAGCCCGCGGTCTTCCAGCAGCCGCAGGGTGCGGCTGACCAGCGCCTTGTCCGAGGTCGACTGCGTCACCAGCTCGGCAAACGGCAGCGTGCGCGCATGGGCCAGCAACGCCAGGATGCGCCATTCGGGCACGGTCAGGCCGAACTGTTCCGCATAGGGCTTGGTGACCGTGCTGCGCAGCGCGGTGACCAGCTGGCTCAGCATCGTGGTCAGGAAGTTGTCGACGGTCAGGCCGCTGCCGGCCTCGTCGAGGTCCGTCCACGGGCTGGCGTTGGCGGCGGGGGCAGGGGTGGGCGCGGGCGTGCCATGGGCGGGCGCGGCATCACGGGGCATGCGTTCCTCTTGGTCTGGTCTGCCGGCCAGGATGCGTGGCCGGTGGGCGGGGCAGATTGTCTCACAGGCGCTTGCCATTGCCGCCACCGTGTGGCGATCCGGATGAGCGCAAATAAATCCGCAAAAAGCACAATCCGTCAATTAGTGGTTAACGTAAGTTGAGTTGTCAACTTGCAGTGCCTAGGATGGTTGTGTTCCTTTATTGAACTTGCGTTTCATTAATAAAACAACCGAAGAGAGTTGTTCCCAAGCCACCCCTGTTTTCGCGATGAGCACAACCGCTGACTTCGTCGTCGCGAATGCGCCCCCACAGGAGCTGTAGATGAGACAACAACGTCCCCGACGCGCCGCTGCCGTCGCAATTGCCGCCATGGCCGTGCTCGGCCTGAGCACGGGCAGCGCGCTGGCCGCCACCACGTATCCGGCCAAGGCCGTGACCATGGTGGTGGCCTACCCGCCAGGCGGCGATACCGACGCCATGGCCCGGCTCTACGCCGACAAGCTGTCGGCCCGCCTGAAGCAGCCGGTCATCGTCGAAAACCGTCCCGGCGCCGGCGGCGTGGTAGGTGCCGCGTTTGTCAGCCGTGCGCCGGCGGACGGCTACACGCTGCTGTACACGCCGAATCCGTTCACGCTGGCGCCGATGGTGCTGAAGCTGGCGCCGTCGGCCAGCTATGACCCGCTGCACGGCTTTACGCCGGTGATCCAGACCGCCGTGCAGGCGGTGCTGCTGGTGGCCAACCCGCAGGCGGGCGTAAAGACCGTGGGCGAGATGGTGGCCGCGGCCCGGGGCGGCAAGGCGCTGACCTATGGCAGCCCGGGCGCGGGTTCGCCGATGCATATCGCCGGCGAGATGCTGAACCGCGCCGCCGCCGTGAAGATCCAGCACGTCCCCTACAAGGGCGTGGCCCCCGCGGTCAACGATGTGGTGGCGGGGCACGTGCCGTTTGCCTACGTCACGCTGGGCCCGGTGGCGCAATACATCAACACCGGCCGGCTGATCCCGCTGGCGATCACCGATGCCCGCCGCTCGCCGCTGCTGCCCAACGTGCCGACGCTGGCCGAGCTGGGCTACAAGGACGTGGTGGTCGGCGCGTGGCACGGTGTCATGGCGCCCAAAGGCACGCCACCCGAGGTGGTCAGGACACTGAACCAGCAACTCAACGAGGTGCTGCGCCTGCCCGAGGTGGCCGACAAGATGGCCACCTTCGGCGCCATCCCCGTCGGCGGCGCGCCGGCCGCGCTGGAGAAGGTCAACGCGGCCGACTACGAGCGCCTGGGCAAGGTGGTCCGCGAGCTGGCGATTGCCGCGGAATGAGCGGCGCCAGCGCATCGCCGTCCAGCGCCACGCCATGGATAACGACAGACAGGAGGCCGGCATGAGCAGGGCCATCGTGGGAACGTCCACGCCGCAGGTGACCGCGCGGGAAAAGGTCATGGGACGCGCGCAGTATGCCGGCGACCTCAAGCTGCCCGGCATGCTGCACGCCAAGGTGCTGCGCAGCCCGCACCCGCACGCGCGCATCGTGCGCATCGACACCGCCGCCGCCAGGGCGCTGCCCGGGGTGAAGCTGGTGGTAACGGGGTACGACGTGCCCGCCCGCCACTGGGGGCCGCACCGCAAGGAGCAGCGCATCCTGGCCTGCGGCGTGGTGCGACACGTCGGCGAGGAAGTGGCGGCGGTGGTGGCGGTCAGCGAGGAGATCGCGCGCGATGCGCTGGACCTGGTCCGGGTCGAGTACGAGACGCTGCCCGCGCTGCTGACGCCGGCCGCGGCGCTGGCCGCGGGCGCGCCGGAGATCCACGCCGGTACGGGCAATATCGGCCATGAAATGCGCATCGAGCGCGGCGACGTCGAGGCCGCCTTCGCGGCGTGCGCCGCGGTATACGAGGCGACCTACGACATGCACTCGCAGTACCCCGGCTACCTCGAGCCGATGGCCTCGGTCGCGGCGCAGGACGGCAACGGGCGGCTTACGGTGTGGGCGTCGACGCAGTCGGTGTTCCTGGCGCGCGCGCGGCTGGCCGAGGCGCTGGACCGGCCGGTCTCGACCATCCGCGTGGTGCAGGCCACCACCGGCGGCGGCTTCGGCGCCAAGATCGTCGAAGAGAACAACAGCCTGATCTGCGCCTTCCTGGCCAGCCGGCTGGAGCGCCCGGTGCGGCTGGTCAACAATCGGCTCGAAGACTTCCAGGGCGCGCGCGCCAGCGTGCCGATGCAGGTCTGGCTGCGCCTGGGCGTTGACGCCGACGGCGTGATCCTGGCCAAGGACGTGCGCATCACGGCCGAGTGCGGCGCCTATTCCGGCCTTGCCGGCGATGTGATGCACGTCACCGCCATGCGCAGCGACAACATGCACCGCCTGCACAACGTGCGCTCGCACGCGGTGCTGGCCTATACCAACAACCCCCCGCGCGGCGCTTTCCGCGGCTTTGGCGGGCAGCAGATGCAGTTTCCGCTGAACTGCCACCTGACGGTGCTGGCTGGCATGCTCGGCATCGACCCGATCGAATTGCACAAGCGCAATGCCATCGGCGCCGGCGAGACCAGCGTGCATGGCTGGAAGATCAGCAGCACCGGCATGGCCGAATGCCTGGACATGACCCGCCGCGCCATTGGCTGGGACGAAAAGCGCGCCGTCCCGCGCGGCGCCGGCACGCGCCGGCGCGGCGTGGGGATTGCCGCGGCGATGCATGTCAGCGGCAACCGCACGCTGGGCAACTGGGACGGCTCGACCATCCTGCTCAAGATGAACGAGGACGGGCGCGTGATGCTGCAGACCAGTGAGTGCGACATGGGGCAGGGCGCCAACACCATGCTCAGCCAGATCTGCGCGCAGGAGCTGGGCATTCCGCTGTCGCACGTCACCGTGATGGCGCCGGATACCGATACCGCGCCGTTCTGCCTGGGCTCGCTGGCGTCGCGCGTGACCATCATCTCGGGCAACGCGGTGCTGCGCGCGGCGCGCGAGGCGCGGCAGAAGCTGCTGGCGCTGGCGGCGGAAAAGCTCGGCGTCGATGCGCGGCAACTGGTGATCGCCGATGGCCGCATCGCGGTGCCCGACCAGCCTGACAAGTCCGCCACGCTGGCCGAGATCGCGCGGCTGCATATCTTCCGCCATGGCGGCGAGGGCATCCACGTGCGCGCCAGCTACGACGCGCCCACGGTGATGCACGACGCCGACTATTACGGCAACGTCGCCCCCGCGCATTCGTTCGCGGCGCAGGCGGTGGAAGTAGAGGTCGACATCCGCACCGGCCAGGTCACCGTGATCGACAGCTTTGTCGCCGACGACTGCGGCAAGGCCATCAACCCGCTCGCGGTGCACGGCCAGACCCATGGCGCCACCGTGCAGGCGATCGGCTGGACCCTGTACGAGCACCTGCAATACGAGGACGGCCGCCTGATGAACGGCAACTTTGCCGACTACACCATGCCCACCGCCGACGCGGTGCCGATGCTGCGCACCGACGTGGTGGAATCGAACGACCCCAACGGCCCCTACGGCGCCAAGGGCGCCAGCGAGACCGCGATCCTGCCGGGCGCGGCAGCAATCGCCAATGCCGTGTTCGACGCGGTCGGCGTGCGCATCCAGTCGCTGCCGATCACGCCGGAAAAGGTGCTGGCGGGCCTGCGTGCGCTGCGCGAAACGGAGGCCGCCCATGCGTGACTTTGCCTTCCTGGAGCCGGCCACCGTGGCCGAAGCCAGCGCCATGCTGGCCGACCTGGGCGACAGCTGCCGCCTCTTTGCCGGCGGCACGGCGCTGATGCTGGGCATGCGCCAGCGCATGCTGGCGCCTAGCCACCTGGTGTCGCTGGGCCGGCTCGATGGGCTTCGCGGCATCAGCTTCGACGCGCGCGAAGGCCTGCGCATCGGCGCGCTGACCTTGCATGCCGAGCTCGCGCGCTCGCCGCTGGTGCAGGCGCACTATCCGATGCTGGCCAGCATGGCCGCTCGCGTGGCCAATCCGCAGGTGCGCAACCAGGGCACGCTGGGCGGCAACCTGTGCTATGCCGACCCGGCCACCGATCCTCCCGGTTGCCTGATGGCGCTGGGCGCGCAGGTGGTGGTCAGCGGCCGCGGCGGCGAGCGCGTGATCGACATCGAAGACTTCCTGGTCGACTACTACGTCACGGCGCTGGCGCCGGACGAGATCGTCACGCAGATCCGCGTGCCCGCGCCGGGTGCCGGCGCCGATGGCCGCTATGCGCGCTTCCTGCGCACGGCCGCCGAGCATCGCCCGCTGGCCAGCGTGGCGCTGTCGGTGCGGCGCGAGGGCGCGTTCTGCATCGAGGCCCGCCTGGCGGTGGGCGCCTCCACGCCGGTGCCATGCCGGCTGCGGCGCGCCGAGGCGCTGCTGGCGGGCAAGGCGGTAACGGCGGAACTTGCCGCGCAGGCCGCGGCCATCGTCGCCGAGGACATCAACGCGGTATCGGACGCGCGCGGGGCCGAAGCCTACCGCCGCGAGATGGTGCGCGTGGTCGCGCGCCGCACCATTGCCGCATTGTTCGGCGTGGCATCGGACTAAGGAGCCTACCCATGAACCCAGTCACCATCGAAGTCACCGTCAACGGTGAAGAACACCGGGTGCAGGTGCCGGCGCGGCGCCTGCTTGCCGACCTGCTGCGCGACGACCTGAACCTGACCGGCACCAAGCGCGGCTGCGAGACCGGCATCTGCGGCGCCTGCTCCGTGCTGGTCGACGGCGAGGTGGTCAAGTCCTGCCTGATGCTCGCGGTGCAGGCGCGCGGCCGCCATGTGATGACCGTGGAGGGCCTGGCCGCCGACGGCCAGCTGCATCCGCTGCAGCAAAGCTTCATGGAGCACGGCGGACTGCAGTGCGGCTATTGCACGCCGGGCTTCCTGATGGCGGCGTGCGCACTGCTCGCCAACAACCCCAACCCGACTGAAGAGGAGGTCCGCCATGGCCTGAACGGCAACCTGTGTCGTTGCACCGGCTATGTCGGCATCGTCGAATCGGTCCTGTCCGCCGCGGAGGCAATGCGTGGAAATTGAAAAGACCCTGGTCACCGCGGCGCCGCCGGCGCGCGTGTGGGAGCTGCTGCTCGACCCCAACGTGATGGGCGCGTGCGTGCCCGGCATGGAATCGATCGAAGTGCTCAGCGAGGTCGAGTACGTCGCGCACATGGCGGTAAAGATCGCCTTCATCAACGCGCGCTTCCGGCTGCATACGAAGATCGTCGAGACCCGCGCGCCCCATTACCTGCGTACCGAGGGCACCGGCGAGGACGCTTCGGTTGCCAGCTCGCTGCGGCAGTCGAGCGAGCTGTTCCTGACGCCGCTGGACCATGGCGGCACACAGCTGCGCATCCGGGTGCAGGTCGATGTGCTGGGCCGGCTGGGCACCTTCGGCCTGAGCGTGATGAAGACCAAGGCCGACCGCATGTGGGACGAGTTTGGTGCCAACCTGCTGGCGCGGCTGTCGCCGCAGGCCGCGCAGCCCGCACCCGGGCCGGCCCGGCAAGCGGCCACGGCGGCGCAGGCGGCTGCCGTCGCGCCGCGCCCGGCCGCCAACGGCCACCCGGTGCGGGGGGCGCCGCCGGAGCCCGCGCCGCCAGCACCGGCCGGACTGCTCGCGCGGCTGCTGGGGCGCCGGGACGCCGGGCGCGGATCGCTTGCCGACATCTGCATCGAACTGCGCCGCCATGACGAAACCATCGTGGTGCGCTGGCCCGCGGCGCACGGCGAGCAGTGCGCGGCATGGCTGCGCGACTACCTGCGCCCCGGCGCATAGCGGCCTGGCCGGCAGGGATTGTCCGCAATACGGGTACCCTATCGGGTGCGGGCGTGATATATGAGAACGTTGCGCCAAGACCGAATATTGCAGAGACAGACCATGACGACCGATTCGCCGCAGGACGATACGCAGGAAGGCGGCCAGGAGGGTGCGCCCGACAGCGCGCAGGACAGGTACATCGTGCCGGGGCTGGAGCGGGGCCTGCGCCTGCTGGGCGAGTTCAGCAGCCGCGAGCGCACGCTGTCGGCCGCCGAGCTGGCGCGCCGCCTCAAGGTGCCGCGCTCGACGGTGTTCCGCCTGCTGGCGACGCTGGAAATGATGGGCTTCGTCGAGCGCACCGACGGCGGGCGCGAGTTCCGGCTGGGCATGGCGGTGCTGCGCCTCGGTTTCGACTACCTGGCCTCGCTGGAGCTGACCGAGCTGGGCCGTCCGCTGCTCGACCGGCTGCGCGACGAGATCCATTACCCGTGCAACCTGGTGGTGCGCGACGGGCGCTCCATCGTTTATGTGGCGAAGTCGGTGGCATCGCGTCCGTTCGCCAGCACGGTCAATGTCGGCACCCGGCTGCCCGCGCATGCCACGGTGCTGGGACGCGTGCTGCTGGAAGACCTGTCGCTGGCCGAACTGCGCGCGCTCTATCCGGAAGAGCGGCTGGAGGTCTATTCCGAAAGCACGCCGCGCACGGTCGAAGAGCTGTACGAGATGGTCCAGCGCGACCGCCAGCGCGGCTATGTGCTGCACGAAGGGTTCTTCGAGGCCAGCATCTCCACTATCGCGGCGCCGGTGCGTGACCGCAGCGGCAAGGTGACGGCCGCGCTGGGCGCCACTATCCCGGCCGCACGCATCGACCCGGACCAGCTCGACAACATGGTGGAACAGGTGCGGCGGGCCGCCGCCGAGTTGTCGCGGTTGCTCGATTACCGGCCAGAGGTGCCCAGGCCGTTCGCCTGACGGCAAGGTGCCGCCCCGCTACAGGAAAGACAAGATGCAGCAACGCATGCAAGGAAAGCGGGCGCCACGGCGGCGCCGATGGCTGGCCGGCACGGCGCTGGCCGTGGCGCTGGCGGCATGCCTGCCCGGGCCGGCAGCACAGGCCGCTTGCGCCAATGTGCGCATCGTGGTGCCGTTCCCGGCGGGCGGGCCGGCGGACCAGCTTGCGCGCACGCTGGCCCACGGGCTGCAGCAGCAGCGCGGCACACCCTTCGTGGTCGACAACAAGCCGGGTGCCAACGGCAATATCGGCATCGACGTGGTGCGGCGCGCGCCGGGCGATGGCTGCACCCTGCTGGTGGCACCCGCCGGCAACCTGACCATCAACCCGACCCTGATGCCGGCGCTGGCCTACAACGTCGAGCGCGATTTCCGGCCGGTGTCGCTGCTGGCGGGCTCGCCTAACGTGCTGGCGGTGCACCCGTCGGTGCAGGCGCATTCGGTACAGGAGCTGGTCAGCCTGGCCAGGCAGGCCGACAAGTCGGGCAAGCCGCTGGGCTACGCCAGCCCGGGCGTCGGCAGCGGCCTGCACCTGGCTGGCGAACTGTTCCGCCACCACGCCGGCATCACGCTGCTGCACGTGCCGTACAAGGGCACCACGCAGGCGCTCAACGACGTGGTGGGCGGGCAGGTGCCGATGCTGTTCGGCACCTGGCCGACGCTGGCGCCGTTCATCCAATCCGGCGCGCTGCGCGCGCTGGCGGTGACGCAGCCGCAACGGTCGCCGGCCGCGCCCAATGTGCCGTCGCTGGCGGAGCAGGGCGTGCCCGGCATCGACGTCAGTTCCTGGTACGCGCTGCTGGCGCCGAAAGCCACGCCGCAGCCCGCGGCCGATGCGCTTGGCGCCGACGTGCGGGCGCTGCTGGCCAGGCCGGCGGTGCGCGCCGAACTGCAGCGCCAGGGCATGGAGCCGGTGGGCAGCACGCCGCAGGCGCTGGCTCAGCGCATCCGCGAGGAAACCGCAACGTGGGCAAAGGTGATCCGCCAGTACGGCATCACCGCGGAGTAGCGCCGCCCCGGTAACCCATCAGGCCCGACAGGTCGCGCGCGGCTTGCCGGACTTCCTTCGCCACGCGCTCGCGCAGCGTGCCGTCGGCCTCGAAACGCTGCTGCGGCCCGGCCACGCTGATGGCGGCGATCACCGCGCCGTCGGCGCCGCGCACCGGCGCCGCGCAGGCGTCGATGCCCGGCTCGTATGCCGAGAAACTCCAGGCGCAGCCGCGTTCGCGGTCCGCGGCCAGGATCTCGGCCAGGCGCGCATGGGTTGCCGGGCTCTGCCCGGTGGCCGCCGGCAGCGGATCGGGCCCCAGCAATTCGCGCAGCGTCTCGGGCGGCAGCTCGGCAATCAGCATCCGGCCCGGCGTGGTCAGGTGCGCGGCAACGCGGCTGCCCACCTGGATATTGCTGACCAGCGCGGCGGCCGGCATCTGCCGCAGCAGGTAGAGTGCATCGCCGCCATCGCGCACCGCCAGGTAGGCCGACAGCTGCAGCGACGCACTGAGCCGCGCCAGCACGCGCCCGGCAAAGCTGGTCAGGTCGTTGGAGGCCAGTACGCGCGAGGCCAGCTTCAGGAAATTGAAGCCGACCTGGTGGCCGCCCTGGGGCAGCCGCTCGACCATGCCTTCATGCTCGAGCGTATCGAGCAGGCGCATCACGGTGACCCGGTTCACGTCGATGCGGCGGCCGACCTCGCTCAGGTTGGCGGTGGCGCCGCCTTCGGCGATAAAGCGCAGCAGGCGCAGGCCGCGGATGACCGGCGACACCAGTTGCGCCTCGCGGGCGTCTTCCGATGCTGCGTCGTCGTCGGGTTCGGTCGGCAGGCGGGATTTGGGCATGTTGGCGTTGACTATCCATGGAAAACGGCCGCGCTGGCGGCCGTGCTGGCATGGAACGCTGGGCCGCGGCTTCAGCCGAGGGCGACGTTCCAGGCGTCGTAATCGTACACCCAGTCGGCATTGCCGCCTTCCTTGAGCCAGGCATTGCTGCGCGAGCCGATCTGGATGCGGCTGGTGCGCGCGTGGCGCGCGGCCTGGTAGCGCGCCAGCGCGGCCGGCACGCCGGCGGCACCGTCGCCCGCGGCATCGGCCAGGCAGCGCGCCAGCACCACGCCGTCCTCGATCGCCATGCCCGCGCCCTGCGCCATGAACGGCATCATCGGATGGCAGGCGTCGCCCATCAGCGTGACCGGCCCAGCCGACCACGCCGGCAGCGGATCGCGCACGTACAGCGCGGAGATCAACACGTCGTCGCAGGCGTCGAGCAGCGCGCGTGCCTCGGGGTGGAAGCCGGCATAGGCGCTGCGCAGGTCTTCCACGCGGCCCGGCGTGGTCCATGACTCATGGCGCCAGGCTTCCTGCGCGACCGTGGCGAAGATAAAGATGTCGCGGCCGCGGTTGAGCGGAAAGGTGACGATCTGCGTGGCAGCGTCCGGACCCCACCATTTGGTGAAGGCGCCCAGGTTGGGCACGCCGGCCAGGCGCGCGGCCGGCACCACGGCGCGATACGCGACCACGCCGGTGAAGATCGGGCTTTCCTGGCCGAACAGCGCGGTGCGCACGGTGGAGTGGATGCCGTCGGCGCCGACCAGCACGTCGACATCGTCCTGCGCGCCGTTGGCAAAGCGCAGCGTCGCGCCATCGGCGCGGGTCTCGATCGCCACGGCCTTGTGATCCAGCCGCACGCACGCGCCTGGCACGGCGGCTTCCAGCGCCGTCATCAGGTCGGCGCGGTGCATGGTCAACTGCGGCGCGCCATAGCGCCGCTCGGCTTCGTCCTGCATCGGCAGGCGCGAGGTTTCGGCGCCGGAATCCCACATGCGGCTGATGCGGTGGCTGGGACGCGCCGCGGTTTCACGCAGGGCCTCGCCCACGCCCAGCCCGTCCAGGGCGCGCACGGCGTTGGGGGTCAGGTTGATGTCGGCGCCGACGCGGGCAAAGCGGGGAGCTTGTTCGTAGACCACGGCTTCCATGCCGAGCTTGCGCAGCGCGATGGCCGCGGCGAGGCCGCCGATGCCGGCGCCGTTGATTCCGATTTTGAGAGACATTTTTTCCAGCTGACCGTTGGGATGTGTTCAAAAATGAACTGAATGTTCATAAAAATATATGGGGGAGTGGGGTGAGCGTCAATTAAGGGGGAACCCTAGGGGGAATTGCCGCCGTTATCGTTCTTGGCGGGCGCGGCTGTTTCGCCGGCGTGGCCGGCGAGTCACTTTTTGGCCCAAAAGTAACCAAAAAGCGCGTCGCCTGTGCGGCTGGCAATCAATTTCACGGCGCTGGTGGGTCGCGCGGTGGTGCTTTCCGTTTGGGCGTGGGTGCCCGTTCGGCCCTGCTACGCTATGTGAGTCAGGGGCGGTGCCTTCGATCACCCACTATTGGACGATCCCAATGAGGGTGTAGGCAGCCTGCTGCCGGCCGTATCGCGGGGACGCCTGCGGCTGCTGCGCAGGCTCGATTGCGCTGGCCGGCATTGGGTGTTTGCGCGAATGCAGCCAAATGCGTTGTGCGATCCGCCGGCCGAGTCGCACCGGCAGCGCCAAGCGAGCGCAGCGATGCGTCCCGTGCCAGGGCACACGCCGCGCGATAGGGCCGGCGATGCAGCGCAGCCGTAGGCGTTCCTACGGTAAGGCCGGCAGCAGGGGCCACTCCGCGCTCTGGGCTCGTTCAACCAACACTTCAACCCCCCTACCACCGTGGCGCACCCCTGCGGCAGGCAGTCCCGCTATGCGAGGAAGCAAAGCCCCGTACGAAAACCCCCAGGCCCACTACGATAAGACATGCCGCCCGCAGGGCAGTAAACGCGCTTTTTGGTTACGTTTTGGCGCTCGGCCAAAAAGTGACCCGCCCAGCAGGGCGGAACCACGCGGTTCAAGAGCCGACAGCATGTCACCAACAGCGCCCACCCCAAAAGACGAGATCTTTCGAAACCCCACCCCCCTCAAAGCCCCAAAACAAGCTTCGCAATAATGTTCCGCTGGATCTCATTAGACCCCCCATAGATCGACGCCTTCCGATAGTTGAAATAGCGCGGCGCCAGCACCGCAGCATAGTCAGCCCCGACCCGCGCCGGCGCATCGCGCCCCTGCAGTTCCGCCCAGGTGTCCTGCACGAACGGCAGCGCCGCAGGCCCCGCCGCCTCCACCGCAAGTTCGCTCGCCGCCTGCAGCGTCTCGGTGCCCGTGAGCTTGAGCATGCTGGAAGCCGCGCCGATCGAGGTGCCCGATTCCACCCCGGAAAACACCCGCAACTCAACCGCTTCCAGCGCCGCCGCACGCAGGTGCAGCGCGGCCAGCTTGTGCCGGAACAGCGGGTCGTCCAGCAGCGGGCCACCGTCATCGCCGGGCTGCTCCGCGGCGATCTCCGCAATCTTGGAAAGCTGCTTGCGCAGCATCGGGCTATACGTGCCGCCGCGCTCGAATTCCAGCAGGTACTTGGCGTAGGTCCAGCCCTTGCCTTCCTCGCCGATGCGGTTGGCCACCGGCACCCGCACGTTCTCGAAGAAGACCTGGTTCACCTCCTGCTGGCCGGGCATGGGGCCATCCAGCGTCGGTAGCGCCGACACCGTGATGCCCGGCGTGTGCATGTCGAGCAGCAGGAACGAGATCCCTTCCTGGCGCTTCGATTCGCGGCTGGTGCGCACCAGGCAGAACATCCAGTCGGCCCATTGCGCATGCGTGGTCCAGATCTTGGAGCCGTTCAGGACGTAGTGCTCGCCGTCGCTGTCGGTGCAGTGGTCGGCGCGCAGCTGCAGCGACGCCAGGTCGGAGCCGGAGTTGGGCTCGGAATAGCCCTGGCACCACCACACGTCGGAGCTCAGGATCGGCGGCAGGAAGCGCTGCTTCTGCTCGGGCGTGCCGTATTTCATGATCACCGGCGCGACCATCTTCAGGCCCATCGGCGATACCGGCGGGCATCCCGCGGCGGCCAGTTCGGACTGGAAGATAAAGCGCTCGGTTGCGCCCCAGCCCGGGCCGCCGTATTCCTTCGGCCAGTTCGGCGCGGCCCAGCCGCGCGCGTGCAGCGCCTTCTGCCAGCGCACCTGTCCGGCCTTGTCGAGGTAACCGTTCTTGGACTGCGCCATCATTGCGCGCAGGTCGGCGTCATAGGCCTGCGCAATCCAGGCGCGCACTTCTTCGCGAAACTGCTGGTCTTGGGGAGAGAAATCGAGATGCATCGGCGGGCCTCTCTGGTATTCGATCGTGGATAGGGGCGGCTTCAGGCCGCGGCGCTGGCGGGATAGAGCAGGTCGGCATAGCGGCGCAGGTGGTGCTCGGCCGAGCCGAACTGCAGGTCGATCGCCGTGACGCGCTTGAAGTAGTGGCCCACGGCCAGCTCCTCGGTCACGCCCATGCCGCCGTGGATCTGCACCGCGCCCTGGCCGACGAAGGCGCCCGCCTGGCCGGCCTGGATCTTCGCCGCGCACGCGGCCTGCGCGCGCGTCTCCGGCGCGGCGGCGGCCTGCATGGCGGCCACCTGAGTCAGGGCCACGGATTGCTCCAGCTGCATGTACATGTCGGCCATGCGGTGCTGCAGCACCTGGAAGGTGCCGATTGGCACGCCGAACTGCTTGCGCTGGCGCGCGTAGTCGATGGTGTCTGCCAGCATGCGCGCCATCGCGCCATTGGCTTCGGCGGCCAGCGCGATCATGGCGTGGTCGCACAGCTGTTCGATCAGCGGCAGCGCTTGGCCTTCGTCGCCGATGCGCTGGCTGGCCGGTACCTGCACGTCGTCGAGCAGCACCTCGGCGGCGCGGTGGCCGTCGAAGGTGGGATATTCGCGCAGCGTTACGCCCGGCGTGTCGCGCGCGATCCAGAACAGGCTGATGCCGCCCTGGTCCCGGCGCGCGCCGCCGCTGCGCGCGCTGACCAGCAGGTGCGAGGCGAACGGCGCGCCCGCCACGGCGTGCTTGTGGCCGCTGAGCCGGTAGCCGTCGCCCTGGCGCGTGGCGCTGGCCTGCACGTCGTGCCGGCAGTAGCGGCTGGCGGGCTCGGCATGGGCCCACGCCACGGTGGCCTCGCCGCCGATAATGGCCGGAATCCACTGCGCGGCCAGCTCGGGGCTGCCATGCAGCAACGCGCCGCCCCCCATCACCACGGTGCCCAGATACGGCTCCAGCACCAGGTGCCGGCCCAGCTGTTCCATCACCACCATATGCTCGACGGCGCCGCCGCCCAGGCCGCCCAGGCGCTCGGGAAACGCGGCGCCCAGGATGCCCAGGTCACGTGCAAACGCGCGCCAGCAGTCCGGGCGCCAACCCGCCGCGGACTGCACCGCGGCGCGGCGGGCTTCGAAATCGTAGTGGTCGGCGAGGTAACGCGCGAGCGTGTCGCGCAGCATCGACTGTTCTTCGCTGAACTGGAAATCCACCTTGGCTCCTTCGGATAAGGGTGAGGCGTGAGGCGTGAGGGGCGGTAGTCTGGCGGGGATCTTCCGGCGAGGCTGGCCGGCGGCGCATCGTCGCATCGGACGAAGCTGAGGCGCGGGCCGCAGGCGCGGTCTTTATGCGGCGCTGCGACAAAACCAGGCCGTGCCGCTTCGTCGCTTCCGACGATGGTCGAACCGGCCAGGGTTCCGAGAATGCGCAAGCGGCATTCGCCCACCCACCATCCCCGTCGAGGAGCTCCACGCCATGCATCCGCACATCCACGCGCAGCGCACGCCCGACAAGCCCGCCGTCATCATGGGCGGCAGCGGCGCCGTCGTCACCTACCGCGAGCTGGACCAGCGCTCGAACCAGGTCGCCCACCTGTTCCGCAAGCTCGGCCTGCAGCGCGGCGACCGCGTGGCTTTCATGGTGGAAAACCATCCGCGGCTGTTCGAGCTGTGCTGGGGTGCCCAGCGCAGCGGCATTGTCTATATCTGCCTGAGCACGCGCCTGAACGCGGCCGACGCGGCCTATATCGTCAACGACAGCGGCGCGCGCATGCTGGTCACCACGCACGCGCAGGCGGAGATCGCCACGGCGCTGATCGGGCAGACGCCGGCCCTGCAGGCGCGCCTGATGCTGGACGACACGGTGCCTGGCTATGAGGCCTATGAGACCGCACTGGCCGATTGCCCGGCCACGCGCATCGACGACGAGGTGACCGGCGGCGACATGCTGTATTCATCGGGCACCACGGGCCGGCCCAAAGGCGTGTACGCGCCCCCGTCGAGTCCCGACATCGACGCGCCGACGACGCTGACCGCGCTGTGCCAGCGGCTCTACGGCTTCGATGCCGACACGCGCTACCTGTCGCCCGCGCCGCTGTACCATGCGGCGCCGCTGCGCTACACCATGTCGGTGCAGGCACTGGGCGGCACCGCGGTGGTGATGGAGCATTTCGACGCCGCGCAGTTCCTGCGGCTGGTGCAGGAACACCGCATCACGCATACGCAACTGGTGCCGACCATGTTCTCGCGCATGCTCAAGCTGCCCGAGGCGCAGCGGCAGGGCTATGACGTGTCGTCGCTGCGCGTGGCGATCCACGCGGCCGCGCCGTGCCCGGTGCAGGTGAAGGAAGCGATGATCGCGTGGTGGGGACCGGTGATCTGGGAATACTACGCCGGCACCGAGGGCAACGGCGTGACCGTGGTCGACACGCCGCAATGGCTGGCGCGCAAGGGCACGGTGGGGCGGGCCATGGTAGGCAAGCTGCGCATCTGCGGGCCGGACGGCGCCTTGCTGCCGCCGGGCGAGCCGGGCACGATCTACTTTGCCGAGGGCCGCCCGTTCACATACCACAACGACGAGGCCAAGACCGCGGAGACGCGCCATCCGCAACATCCGGACTGGAGCACCATCGGCGATGTCGGTTACGTGGACGCGGATGGCTATCTGTACCTGACCGACCGCAAGGCCAACATGATCATCTCCGGCGGCGTCAACATCTACCCGCAAGAGGCCGAGAACCTGCTGATGACGCATCCGAAGGTGATGGATGTGGCCGTGATCGGCGTGCCCAACGAGGACTTCGGCGAAGAGGTCAAGGCCGTGGTGCAGCCTGCCGACATGGGCCAGGCGGGGCCCGAACTGGCGGCCGAGCTGATTGCCTTCTGCCGCGCCAACCTCTCGGCCATCAAGTGCCCGCGCTCGGTGGACTTCGAGCCCGAGTTGCCGCGGCTGCCAACCGGCAAGCTGCTCAAGCGGCTGCTGCGCGACCGCTACTGGACCGGTCACGCCAGCAAACTGGTGTGAGGCATCGGCAAGCGGTGCCTGGCCGCTGCCTGCGTTTTCGCGAGCGCAGCGGTTTACGTCATAATGCCTCGCTACACCACAGCCACGGCCACCCGCCTGCATCCTGCAGCGCCGGGGGCGCATGGCGCGCCCGGCAAGGGCCGCGATGTGCGGGAGACCACTGACAGCCAATGGCAAGTATCGAGGAGACCGGACGGCGCACGCCGCCACCCGCCGGCGCGGCGTCGCTGGCCGCCAAGCTGCGCCCGCCGCTGCTGACCCCGTTCCAGGTCCAGCGCGCGGCGATCTGCGATGCCGTGTGCGCGGCGGGCTTCGTCAAGCTGGTGCTGGTGCGCGCACCCGCCGGCTTCGGCAAGACCACCGCCATGCTCCAGTGCCGCGCGCGGCTGGAGGCCGCCGGCGGCCGCTCTGCTTGGCTGACGCTGGACCGCTCGGACAATGACCCTTCGCGCTTCCTCGGCTCGATCGAGGCGGCCATCGCGCATGGCCTGGGCAGCGGCGGGCCGGACCGGTCCACACGCCAGCCGCTGGCACAGGATCCGGGCGAACAGGCGCTGGCGCTGATCGACCGCCTCGCCAGCCATCACGGCGACTTCACGCTGTTCCTCGACGATTTCGAGGCGGTGCAGAACGCCGCCGTGGCGGGGCTGGTCTGGCAGCTGGTGGAAAGCCTGCCGCCCGGCTGCCGCGTTGTGATCGGCACGCGCTGGGTGCCAGAAACCGGCCTGGCCCGCTTGCGCGCGCGCGGCGAACTGCTCGAGATCGAGCCCGCGCAGCTGCGCTTCTCGGCCGACGAGACCGCATCCTTCCTGCGCCAGGCGCGTGGGCTGAAGCTGGAGCAGTCCGCCATCAGCGTGCTGCACCGGCGCACCGAGGGCTGGGCCACGGCGCTGTGGCTGGCGTCGGTGGCGCTGGAGCGGCGTACCCAGCCGGAGGGCTTCATTGCTGGCTTCTCGGGCTCGAACGCAGCCATTGCCGATTACCTGGTCGAAGACGTCTTCCTGCACTTGCCCGAGCCAGTGCGCGACTTCCTGCTGCGCACCTCGATCCTGGACCAGCTATGCGGGCCGCTGTGCGATGCGGTGTGCCAGCCCGCCGCCGGCAGCAGCGAAGAGATCCTCGCCTGGCTGGAACGCGCCAACCTGTTCCTGCTGCCGCTGGAGAGCGAACGCTATGGCGAACGCGGCTCCGGCGCCGCGCCCGAGCAGTGGTATCGCTATCACAGCCTGTTCTCCGGCTTCCTGCGCGCGCAGCTGGCGCAAGCCATGCCCGGGTCCGTGCCGCAGCTGCACCTGTCGGCGTCGCGCTGGTATGAATCGCAGGGGCGCCTGGTGCCCGCCATCGAGCATGCCTTCGCCGCCGGTGCGCTGGCGCACGCGCTGCAGTTGCTCGACAGCGCCGCCGACGACCTGCTGGCGCAGGGCCGCATGCGGCTGCTGACGCGCTGGCTGGAGGCGGTGCCCGCCGAGGACCTGGCGCGGCTGCCCAAGCTGCAGATCGCCCGAGTGTGGGCGGTGTCGTTCACGCGCGGGCCGGCCGAAGCCATCGCGCTGCTGCAGCAGATCCCCACCGAGGGCGCGGCCGGCGACCTGCTGGCGCATATCCGCGCGCTGCGCCACATGCTGCTGAACATGATGGACCGCTTCGACGACGCGCGCGCCTTCGCCCGCAACGAGCTGCCGCCGTTGCCGATGGGCTATGCCTTCCCCGACGCGATCCTGGCCACCTCGATGGCGCGGCTGGCCGCGGTGGCGGGGGACTACCCCGAGGCGCGCCGGCTGCTGCAGGTGGCGCGGCACGCGGTGCGCGGGTCCGACAGCAACTTCAACAAGATCTTCTCGGAATCGGTCGAAGGGCTGATCGATCTGCGCCAGGGGCGGCTGCAGCAGGCGCTGGCGCGCTTCCGCATCGCCGCCAGCACCATGCTGCCGAACCGCTTCGGGCCCACCAACGGCAACGCCATGGCCGGCATCCTGCTGGCCGAGGGCCTGTACGAGAGCGGCGATTCCGAGCGCGCCAGTCGCCTGCTCAACGTCTACCTGCCGCTCTCGCGCGACCTCGGCTTGCCCGACCAGATCATCACCGGCCACGCGGTACTGGCCCGCATCGCCTTCGAGCGCCGCGAGATTGACCAGGCCCACGAGTGGCTGGCGCAGCTCGAAGCGCTGGGCCACCACCGCGGCCTGACGCGGCTGGTGATGGCGGCGATGCTGGAGCGCGCCCGCCTGGCGCTGCGGCAGGGCAATGTGCATGCCGCGCAGGAGGCGATCGAGCGCGCCGCCGATCCGGCGCTGTGGCGCACGCGTCCCGGCGTCAGTTCGTTTGCCAGCGATGTCGAGGACATCACGCTGGGCCGGCTGCGGCTGGATCTGTACGCGCGCCCGGGCACGCCGGTGCGCGAGGCTATCGAACGCGAACTCGCGGCGGCCGCCGGCAACCAGCTGATGCGCCGCGCGCTCAAGCTGCGCATCCTGCTGGCGCAGGCGTGGCAGCGCTGCGGCGACGGCGCGCATGCATTGGTGGTGATGGGCGAGGCGTTGCGCTTCGGCGCGGCCGAAGGCTTCGTGCGCATCTTTGCCGACGAGGGCGACGATGTGCGCCGGCTGGTGGCCGACGCCTGCGCGCGCCAGGCTGCCAGCCTGCCGGCCCCTTACGTCGAAAAGCTGCTGCAGGCTTGCGGCCAGGCCGCCGCCGAGCCGCCCGGTGCCGGCCGTCCCGCGCCGCCCGCGCTGGTCGAGCCGCTGACGCCCAAGGAGCAGAAGGTGCTGCACCTGCTGGCCGAGGGCTATTCCAACGTCGCCATGGCCGAGCGCCTGTTCGTGTCCGAGACCACGGTGCGCACGCACCTGCGCAATATCAGCGCCAAGCTGCACGCCAGCAACCGCACCCAGGCGGTCGCGATCGCACGCCAGCTCGGCCTGCTCTGACCCTGCGGCTCAGATATTGATTCAGATACCGATGAACTCGGTGAATTCCCCCAGCGGCGCGCGCCCGGCGCGCAGCCGGTTGGCGGGCGCCTCGGGATCCTCGTAGCCGATCGCCATGCCGCTGAACAGCATCCGTTCGGCCGGCAGCGACAGAAATCCGGCGATGGTTTGCGGATACATCGCCCAGCACTCCTGCGCGCAGCTGTCCAGGCCTTCTTCGCGCAGCAGCAGCATCACCGTCTGCAGGTACATGCCCAGGTCCGACCATTGCGGCGGGCCCATGCGCCGGTCCACGGTGCAGAACAACGCCAGCGGCGCGCCGAAGAAGGTGAAGTTGCTGGCGAACTGCGCCAGCCGCCGGGCCTTGTCCTCGCGCGGGATGCCGAGGTGGTGGTAGAGCGCTTCTCCCACCTGGAAGCGGCGCTCGCGGTAGGGCGAGACCAGCTCGCGCGGATAGATGTCGTACTCGCGCGCTTCGCCGGTCGGGGCCTCGGCGATGCGCGTGCGCATGATGCCGAGCAGCCGCTGCAGCGCCTCGCCGCCGACCACATGGATATGCCACGGCTGCAGGTTGCCGCCGGACGGGGCGCGCGCGGCGGCGTCGAGCACGCGGCGGATGGTGTCGGGTGCAACCGCCCGGGGCAGGAAGCCGCGGACGGACTTGCGGCTGGCGACGGCTTGGCTGACTTTCATCGGGACTCCGGAAACAGGGATGGAAGCGGGCGCATCAGGCGAAGGGCGGCTCGCTGGTCCAGTCGAAGAAATCCGGCATGTCGTGCGACACGGTTTCCGGGAACGCGGCGGGGCGCTTTTCCAGGAACGCGCTGACGCCTTCCTTCACGTCGGCGGAGCGTCCGCGCGACTGGATCGCGCGGCTGTCGAGCTTGTGCGCTTCCATCGGGTGGCTGGCCCCGGCCATGCGCCAGATCAGCTGGCGCGAGATCGCCACCGACACCGGCGCGGCATTGGCGGCGATCTCGCGCGCAATCGCCTGCGCCGCCGGCAACAGGTCTTCGGGGGCGTGCAGCGAGCGCACCAGGCCGCGTTCGTGCGCCTCCTGCGCCGAGAATACGCGGCCGGTATAGCACCACTCCAGCGCGGTCGAGATCCCGACCACGCGCGACAGGAACCACGACGACGCCGCTTCCGGCGTGATGCCGCGGCGTGCGAAGACAAAGCCGAACTTGGCGTCGGTCGAGGCCAGCCGGATATCCATCGGCAGCTGCATGGTCACGCCCACGCCGACCGCGGCGCCGTTGACCGCGGCGATCACCGGCTTGAGGCTGCGGAAGATGCGCAGCGACACGCGCCCGCCGCCATCGCGATGGGCGGTATCCGGGCTGGCGCCATAGCGCTTCTCGAAATCGAAGGTGGAGCTGCCGCCGGACAGGTCGGCGCCGGCGCAGAACGCGCGGCCGGAGCCGGTGACGATCACCGCGCGCACGTTGTCGTCGGCATCGGTGGCGTCGAACGCGGCGATCAGCTCGTGCATCATCTGCGCGGTGAAGGCATTGAGCTGGTCCGGGCGGTGCAGGGTGATGGTGGCGACGCCGTCGGCAACGGCGTAACGCAGGGTTTCGAACGAAGGCGTGGCTGGCGTCATGCGGGCTCCTGCTGGGAGGTAGGAAGGGATGCCGGAGGTGCCGGTGCTAGCGCCGGCAGCGCGGGGCGGGGGCTCGCCCAACACTAGTGCAGATTGCGTCGCCCGCAATCGTCGCTTCCGACGAGGCTGGGACGGCGCGCGGCGCCGTAGACTGATGCGATCAGGCGGCAGGGCCGGCACCTCACGACATTCCGCCGTAGCCTTCTGCCGGCGCAGACCGCAAAAGGACCACCATGAAGACACGCATCACCGAACTGCTTGGCATCCGCTACCCCATCATCCAGGGCGGCATGCAATGGGTTGGCTACGCCGAAATGGCATCCGCCGTTTCCAACGCGGGCGGCCTGGGCATCCTGACGGCGCTGACGCAGCCGACGCCCGAGGACCTGGCCGCCGAGATCCGCCGCTGCCGCGAGATGACCGACAAGCCGTTTGGCGTGAACCTGACCCTGCTGCCGTCGATCAACCCGCCGCCGTACGCCCTCTACCTCGACGTCATTATCGAGAGCGGCGTCAAGGTGCTGGAGACCGCCGGCAACAATCCCAGGGAACATATCGCGCGGGCCAAGGCCGCGGGCATCAAGGTGATCCACAAGTGCGTGGCGGTGCGCCATGCGCTGTCGGCCGAGCGGCTGGGCGTGGACGCGGTCTCGATCGACGGCTTCGAGTGCGCCGGCCATCCGGGCGAGGACGATGTGCCCGGCATGGTGCTGATCCCGCAGGCGGTGCGCAAGCTGTCGGTCCCGGTGATCGCCTCGGGCGGCATCGCCGACGGGCGCGGCATGGCGGCGGCGCTGGTGCTGGGTGCCGAGGGCGTCAACATGGGCACGCGCTTCTGCGCCACGCGAGAGGCGCCGATCCACGACAACGTCAAGCAGGCGCTGGTGCAGGCCAGCGAGCGCGACACGAACCTGATTTTCCGCACCCTGCATAACACCGCGCGCGTGCTGAAGAACGCCGTGTCGGACGAAGTGGTGAGCATCGAACGCCGTCCAGGCGGCGCGCAGTTCGAGGACGTCAAGCACCTGGTCGCCGGCGTGCGCGGCAAGGCCGCGCTCAAGGCGGGCGAGACCGACGGCGGCATCATCAGCGCCGGACAGTGCGTGGGCCTGATCGACGACGTGCCCAGCTGCGAAGAACTGATCGCGCGCATGGTGGCCGATTGCCGCGAACACCTCAGCGTGGCCTCGCGCTACTTTGCCTGACGCCATGGCCGAGGCGGAAATCGAGGCGGCGCTGACCCGCGCCATCGCCGCGCCGGCCGAAGCCGGCACCGACGTGCCGGAAGGCTTTATCCCGCTGCGCCGGATGAGCGGCTATATGGCCGGCTTCGGCCAGCTCTATCTGCACGCGGCCCGCCGCACGCTGGCGGTGCGCATCGACGAGAGCCACCTGAACAACCTGGGCATCCCGCACGGCGGCATGCTGGCGACCCTGGCCGATACCGCCATCGGCATGATGATGTCGCTGGAAACCGGCCGCGCCAAAAGCGCGGTGACGGTGAACCTGAGCCTCGACTATCTCGATTCGGCGCGCCCCGGCGACTGGGTCGAGGCCCGCGTGGAGTTCGACAAGCTGGGCTCGCGGCTGCGCTACGGCACCTGCCGGCTAGTCAGCGGCGAGCGCTGCCTGCTGCGCGCCACGGCAATCTTCGCGGTGCTGGCGCCGCGCGCCTGAGCGGTGCGGCAACTTCGTCGCTTCCGACGACGCTGGCCACTCCCCGCGGCGCAACAATAGCCGTCGAAGCTGCCGGCACGCCCGCCGGCATGTTGCACAACACTCGGGCTGCCCCGGCGGCCTGCACCGAACCAAGGAGATCACATGGCTGAGGCATATATCGTCGCGGCGGTCCGTACCGCCGGCGGCCGCAAGGGCGGCAAGCTGTCGGGCTGGCATCCGGCCGACCTGGCCGCGCAGGTGCTCGACGCGCTGGTGGAGCGCACCGGTGCCGATCCGGCGCTGGTCGAAGACGTCATCATGGGCTGCGTGAGCCAGGTCGGCGAGCAGGCCGGCAACGTCGCGCGCAATGCCATCCTGGCCTCGCGCCTGCCGGAAAGCGTGCCGGGCACCTCGGTCGACCGCCAGTGCGGCTCATCCCAGCAGGCACTGCACTTTGCCGCGCAGGCGGTGATGTCGGGTGCGATGGATATCGTCATCGCCGCCGGCGTGGAAAGCATGACGCGCGTGCCGATGGGCCTGTCGTCGCAGCTGCCGGCCAAGAACGGCTTCGGCGTGCCCAAGAGCCCGGGCGTCGAGGCGCGCTACCCCGGCGTGCAGTTCAACCAGTTCACCGGCGCCGAGATGATCGCGCGCAAGTACGAGCTGTCGCGCGAACAGCTCGACGCCTACGCGCTGCAAAGCCACCAGCGCGCCATCGCCGCCACCAAGGCCGGCCGCTTCAGCGCCGAGATCCTGCCGGTGGAGGTGCGCACCGCCGACGGCGCCAACGGCGAGATGCACACCACCGACGAAGGCATCCGCTACGACGCCACGCTGGAAAGCATCGGCAGCGTCAAGCTGATTGCCGAAGGCGGCCGCGTCACTGCCGCCACCGCCAGCCAGATCTGCGACGGCGCCGCCGGCCTGATGGTGGTCAACGAGGCCGGACTGAAAAAGCTGGGCGTGAAGCCGCTGGCGCGCGTGCACAGCATGACCGTGATCGGCCATGACCCGGTGGTGATGCTGGAAGCGCCGCTGCCAGCGACCGAAGTGGCGCTCAAGCGCGCCGGCCTGCGCATCGGCGATATCGACCTGTTCGAAGTCAACGAAGCCTTCGCGCCGGTGCCGCTGGCCTGGCTCAAGGCCACCGGCGCCGATCCGGAACGCCTGAACGTGCATGGCGGCGCAATCGCGCTGGGTCATCCGCTCGGCGGCTCCGGCGCCAAGCTGATGACCACGCTGATCCATGCGCTGCATACGCATGGCAAGCGCTACGGGCTGCAGACCATGTGCGAAGGCGGCGGGCTGGCCAACGTGACCATCGTCGAGCGCCTGTAAAGCAGAGGCGCAGCCGCGCAGCGCACGACAAAGAGCAGTAAAGGGAGAAGGACCGGCGGCGCGGGCATGTCAAAGTGCCCGCGCCAGCAGCCGGAGAAAGATAAAGAATGGCCGCGAAATCGCGGCCATTGTCATTCGAGGGGCGGATAGCGCGGAGCGCGCCATCCGCGTCAGGCGAAGGTCACGGCGCTGCGCCGGTCGGCACGCTCGAGGTGGGGCACGTTGTTGAAGCTCAGCAGCCGCTGCACGCCGCGGCCGACAATGATTTCGCAGAACGCGGTATTGCGGAACTGCAGGTTCATCTCGATCGCGGCCTGCGCCGGCGCGCCCAGCAGGTCGGCGGTGGCGCGGCCGATGGCGCCGCCCGAGCTGACCACCAGGATGGCGTCCTCGCGCGTGGTGCCCTCGCTGGCCTGCGCCAGCGCGCCGGCAATGCGCGCGCCGAAGTCGGCCCAGCTCTCGGGCATTGCGGCGAGCCCGTCCTGCGTCCAGGCCGCGTAGGCCGCGCGGAAGGTGCGCCAGTAGTCGTTGTAGTCGGCGTTCTGGTGGGCGCGGTGGTCGGCGCCGCCGGTGTGGCAGCGGTACAGCGCCTCGCCGTCGTATTCGTTCAGGCCGGGATGCGAGATCACCGCGGCCTGTGGTTGCCCCATGCCGGCCAGGATTTCCGTGGCGGTGTCCTGCTGGCGCACCAGCGTGCCGGCCACGACCCGGCTGAAGCTGACGCCGCGCTCAGCGAAATACTCGCCAAGCCAGCGCGCCTGCTGCCGGCCGGTGGCCGACAGGCAGTCGTAGTTGGCGGCGCCAAACGAGGCTTGTCCGTGACGGACGAGGAAAAGCGTGGCCATGAGCGGTCCCGGTAAGCAGTGAGGCGGATAGGGCTGCCTCGGCGCGGGGCCGGGCGTGGGCACATTCTAGGGAGCGCCGGCGTCATCGCCAAGCAAGCGCCGCGCAATTCATAGCAGCCATGGCCCGGCTGCATTACCCAGGCAGGCTCAGGCGGTCTCGGCCGGCTTGACGTCGAGGTAGCCAGCCATCAGGCGGCTCAGCTCGGTGATCAGCCGTTCGTCGTCGAGGTGCAGCGGGCCGGAATCATTGAGCACGGCATTGACCAGCACGCTGAATACGGCCTGCATGGCAAAGCGCACGCGCAGTTCTGCGGTGTCGGCGGGCAGCGGCAGGCGCGGCACCAGCAGTTGCACCATGCGCTCGACGATCGCTTCACCGTTCTGGCGGTGGGGCAGCCATTCCTCGGGACGCGTGGAGGCATGGCGCAGCGACGCGCGCATCACGCCACGGTTGGCCAGCGTGCCGAGCACCATGAACCTGGCGGTCTTTTCCAGCAGCACCGGGGTGGCGACATCTTCCCAGCGTTCCTGCGCCAGGTAGCGGTCGATCGATGCCGAGGTCTCTTCCATCACCAGCGCGCGCAGCGCCTCGAAATAGGCCATCTTGTCGCGGAAGCGCCCGTAGAAGGCACCCACCGATACCTGGCACGAGGCTGCGATCTGCGCCACCGAGACCGCGGCGAAGTCGCGCGTCGCCAGCAGTTCGCGGCCCGCGCCCAGCAAGGCCTGCTCGGTCTCGCGCGCACGGCGCTGGCGGGGTGGCTGCAGGATCGAGGGGGTGTCGATACGGGGGAAGGAAGCGTTGGCGGGGAAGCTGGAAGGCGTCGCTGACATGGTCATATTTCCGTATTCGAATTCGGATTCGAATTTGAAAATACCGGTGCGCACGGCAACGCGTCAAGAGGTTTTGTCGTTTGGCCCTGCAAATGTTCCGCACGGATGCCGTGCGGTGCACGACGGTGCGAGCCGCGTGCCTTGCGCCTTGCGGTGGCCATCAATCAGAACAATCTGAATGCGGGGCGCCTGAGATCGGGCCTCAGCTGAACCGCGGGCTCAGCTCGTCGCGCATCCAGTCGATGAAGGCGCGGGTACGCGCCGGCAGCAGCCGCGCGTGGGGATAGATCAGCGACAGCGGCCACGCCGGCAGCTCGAAGTCTTCCAGCACGATGCGCAGCTTGCGCTCCTCCACCAGCTGCGCGACCTGGTACGACAGGAAATGGCCGAAGCCGGCGCCCGCCGCACAGGCGGCCACGGCGGGCGCGGTCTGGTTGAATTCCAGGTTGCCCGACACCGGCACATGGAACTCGCGTTCGCCATCGCGGAACGACCACCAGTGCGCATGGTTGCCGGTGAAGCGCAAGCAGTTGGCGCCGGCCAGCTGGTCCGGATGGCGCGGCACGCCGTGCTTGCGGAGATAGGCCGGCGTGGCGACCACCACGCGGCGGATGCTGCCGACGGACTGCGCCACCAGCGTGGAGTCGGCCAGCGGGCCGATGCGCACGCCCACGTCCAGGTCTTCCTCGAGCAGGTTCACCACGCGGTCGGTGAATTCCATGCGGCAGCGCACGCGCGGATAGCGCTGCACGAAGCGCGTCACCGCCGGCGCCACGTACATCTGCCCGAACAGGACCGAGGCGGTCAGGGTGAGCTGGCCGCTGGGCTCGACATGGCTCTCGGTCAGGCCGGCTTCGACTTCGTCGATATTGGCCAGGATGCGCCGGCAGCCGTCCAGGTAGCTGCGCCCCTCGGCGGTCAGCGACAGCCGCCGCGTGGTGCGGTTGAGCAGCCGCACCTGCAGTTCGGATTCGAGCGCCGCCAGGGTGCGCACCACCGCCGGCAACGAGGTATGCAGCGACGCCGCGGCGGCCGTCAGGCTGCCTTCGTCGACGATCCGCACAAAGGTCTGCATCGCACGTAGCTTGTCCATGGCGCCAACATTACTCCGTTTTCTGGAGTAGTCAAATATCAATGGGCCCATTTATTCCAGTGTCGCCGGCACCGAGAATCCGTCCATACCAACCGCTCAGGAGAGTGCCATGCAACAGACCAATTCCCCCGCCGTGCCCGCCAGGCCGCTGGTGTTGTACCGTTCGCCGCTGTCCGGCCACGCGCATCGCGCCGAACTGATGCTGGGGCTGCTGGGCCTGCCCTACCGGCTGGTGGACGTCGACCTGCGCGGCGGCGAGCAGCACAGCGAGGCCTTCCTGCGCCTGAATCCGTTCGGCCAGGTGCCGGTGCTGGACGACGACGGCGTGGTGCTGGGCGATTCCAACGCGATCCTGGTCTACCTGGCCACGCGCTACGACGATGGCCGCTGGCTGCCGCGCGATCCGGTCGGCGCCGCGCGCGTGCAGCGCTGGTTGTCCGTGGCCGCCGGCGAGATTGCGTTCGGCCCGGCTGCCGCGCGCCTGGGCGTGCTGTTCGGACGGCCGGTGCCGATGGAGGATGCCGTCGCCCGCGCGCAGCGGCTGTTCACACTGATGGAGTCCGTGCTGGCCGGGGGCGCGTTCCTCGCCGCCGATCACGCCACCATTGCCGATGTGGCCGCCTACAGCTATATCGCGCGCGCCGAGGAAGGCAACGTGCCGCTGGCGCCGTACCCGGCGCTCAATGCCTGGCTGCGCCGCGTCGAGGCATTGCCCGGCTTCGTGCCGATGGTGGTATCGAAGCCCAGCCTGGCCGCCTAACCCTTGCTTGCGGCGAGCGCCGAGCCATTCCCTTTGCGAAGGAGCAAACCATGGACCTGCCCACCTGGCCGCATGCCGGCCTGCCATTCCACGCCGGCGAACTCGCGGCACAGCAGCGCGCCGGCAAGCGCGAGCGCATGGCCGCGGCGGGTCCGCGCGTGATCCGCGGCGAGATGCCGGAACAGCACCGCACGTTCTTCGCGCAACTGCCGTTCCTGCTGGCCGGCGCGGTCGATGGCGGGGGCATGCCCTGGGCGACGCTGCTGGTCGGGCCGCCGGGGTTTGCGCACACGCCTGACGCCACGCACCTGCGCATCGACGCCGTGCCGTTGCCCGGCGATCCACTGGCCGAGGCGCTGGAGCATGGCGCCCGCATCGGGCTGCTTGGCATCGAGCTGCCCACGCGCCGGCGCAACCGCATGAACGGGATCATCGTGGCGCGGGATGCGGCAGGGCTGACGGTCGAGGTCGAGCAGAGCTTCGGCAACTGTCCGCGCTACATCCAGCTGCGCGACGTAGCCGCTGCCGAGCCGGCCGCCGCGCCTGCGGTGTGGCACGGCGACGCGCTCGACGCGCATGCCAGTGCCCGCCTGAGCGGAGCGGATACGTTGTTCATTGCCTCCAGCCATAGCGTGACGCCGCAAGACGAGGGAGAGCACACTGGGGGTGTCGACGTCTCGCACCGCGGCGGCAAGCCTGGCTTTATCCGCGTGGACGACGCCCATACCCTGACGTTTCCGGATTTCAACGGCAATAACTTCTTCAACACGGTCGGAAACCTGCTGGCCAACCCGCGAGCGGGCATCGTCGTGCCGGATTTTGCCGACGGTTCGCTGTTGCATGTGAATGGGCGCGCCGAAGTGATCTGGGAGGGCGAGGAACTGGCCGCTTACGCCGGCGCCGAGCGGCTGGTGCGGATGCATGTGGAGCGCGTGGTGCGGCGCGAGCGCGTGCTGCCGCTGCGCTTCGCATTTCGGGAATTCTCGCCGGTGCTGGCCGATACCGGCGCGTGGCCGGAACGCTGACCGAGGTATGGTGGGTGCCGGGCGACGGCTGCGTTCAGCCGCGCGCCCGATACTTGAGCGCTGCGCAGCGCCCGGCCAGTGCGGTGAGGCAGCAGGCATCGCCGCGCCACTCGCCGCCGGTCACGATGCCCTGGGGGTCCGCTACCAGCTTGCGCTGGCACTGCCCCGGCACGGGTGTGCGCTCCATGCCGGCATCGCGCGGACCGCTGCCCGGCGGCCGCGCGGCCGGCACGGAATCGGTCCAGACATAGGCGGTGCCGGCGGGAAGGGTCTGCACGGCCTGCGGCGGGCCCCACTGCCGCTTTGCTTCATCGACCGGAATGCTCTTCCAGGAATCGATGACGTCTTGCATCGCTCCCGTCCCGATTCCTGCGCAGCCCGCCGCCAAAGTGGCCCCCAAGGTCGCCGCGCACAGGACCGCGACGCGCGCATGCCTGCGCGCCACGATTCGGGCGGCATGCGCAACTCGGGCTGGATCGACGGGCATGGGGTCTCCACATCGGCGCGGCCGGCGGCAAGGGCCGGTCTGTGGAGACTAGTGGAGCCGTCACATCGTTTGCAAGGGGCTTTTGGGGCTTGGCGTACAGATTACCGGGGCCCGCGGCCACGCAGGCTTACTCGGCAAACAAGCCCAGGGTTTGCTGCCCTGCAGTGGCGGAGGACTTGCGTGCAGCATGCGTCGGCACCGCGCGTGCGGGACGCGGGGCTTCAGTGAGCGTCACTGGCGCGGTCAGCGTGAAATCCCGCCGCACCGACAGCGGCACCGCGTCCGGCATCCATTGCTCCCGGCGCGGCGCCAAAATCTGGTAGGTGTCGAGGTCGAAATGCGCGGGCGCGGCGGCCAGTGCGCCGGCTTCCTCCAGCGTGTCCGCGCAGCCCAGGTAGCACCACTCGTCAACCACATGCCACCAGGCGCGCGCGCCGTGTTGCTCGCGCCAGGCCACCGGGCCGTCGAACGGCCATGGCACCAGGGCGATCGGCCCCAGCGCGGCGGCCAGACGGGCACGATGGTCGCGCGACGACTCCACGCCGACGCAGACGCCGGCGCAGCGGTGGACCTGTCGCGCAAAGCACGGGCTGCCACGGCGCGTGGTCTTTTCCAGCGACAGTGTGGCCATGCACAGGCCATGCTCCTCGGCCAGCGCGCGCAACCGTGCCTCGGCCGCGCCACGGCTGCCGAAGACGCCGAACAGGTCGCGATGCCGGCAAAAGTCCGTGTCGCGATCCGAGCGCAGGCGCGGCACCGGCAACTGCTGCGGCAGCTCCCAGGCGTAGAGGCGCGTATTCCGGCGCAGCATCTGGTTGTGCACCGGTTGCATGGCCTTGACCAGCCGGGCTTCCAGTAACAGCGCGCCGGTTTCGCCGCCGGTTTCCCGCCATTCGACCCGGCGCACCAGCCGCGCCAGCCGCATATCCTTGCCATAGCGGTAGTCGCCGGAAAAATGCGCGCCGATGCGCTGGCGCAGGTGCACGCTCTTGCCGATATAGAGTGGCACGTCCTGGTCGCCATAGAAGATATAGACGCCCGGGGTTGCGGGCACGTCTTCGAGCGCGGTCTCTTCGAGTCCGGCCGGCAGGCTGGCGCGCCGCACCAGCGTGCGAACCGCCGCTTCCACCAGGTCGACCGAATATGTGGCATGGATCTTCTGCCAGAACTGCCACAGCAGCTCGGCATCGGCCAGCGCGCGGTGCCGGCCCTTGGGCGTCAGGCCGAAGCGGGCGATCAGCGCGTCCAGGCCATGGCGCTCGACCGACGGATACAGTGAGCGCGAGAGCCTGACGGTGCACAGCACGTCGGCCCGGAACGTCACACCGGCGCGCCGGAACGCGTTCTTCAGGAAGCCGTAGTCGAAGCGTGCGTTATGGGCCACGAACAGGCGGCCCTGCAGGCGCTCGGCGAGCGACTCGGCCAGTGACTCAAAGGTCGGCTGACCGCGCACCATGTCGTCGCTGATACCGGTCATGCGCTGGATAAACGGCGGGATCGACATGCCGGGGTCCAGCAGGGTTTCCCATTCGACAATACCGTCCGGGCCAACTTCGACCACGCCGATCTCGGTGATGCGGTCACGCTGGGCGTCCGCGCCAGTGGTCTCCAGGTCGACAAAGACTATAGGACGCGACAGTGCGGCGGCCAGCGACTGGGCGTCCAGCAGGCGGGTACCGTCCGCTGGCAGGCGCGACGGTTGATAGGTAGGCAGGTCGGGCATTTGCCGATTTTAAGGGGCCCCTGATGGCGGCACGAAGAAGTTTTCAAATACCCCTTGCCAACCCCGCCGGGCTCGCTTACTATTCGCCCCCTCGCAACACGACGCGGCACCTGCAAGGCAGGCGCAGCAAGGGATGCGGGGTCGACCGGGAGGTTGGCGCAG